>JBKJUF010000261.1:0-10064 GCA_046590445.1 Kofleriaceae bacterium | reverse complement strand
CTTGTTCATGTCGATCTCGCGCGGCGCGGCGATCGCCGCGGCGACGCCCTTCTTCGTGATCTCGTTGATCAGGACACGCTTGAGGTTCGTGTTGACGTCCTTGATCCCCTCGGCGATGTGCCAGGCGATCGCTTCGCCTTCGCGATCCGGATCGGATGCGAGGTAGACGATCTCGTTCTCGCGTGCGGCCTTGCGGATCTCCGCGACGACCTTCTTCTTGCCCTCGAGGACCTCGTACGACGGCTCGAAGCCGTTCTCGAAGTCGACGCCGATCTTGGACTTCGGCAGATCGCGCACGTGGCCCACCGACGCCTTCACGACGTAGTTGGAGCCGAGGTACTTGCCGATCGTCTTCGCCTTCGCCGGCGACTCGACGACGACGAGCGCGGAGCCCGGCCTGACCTTCTTGGGCTTCTTCGGCGGACCGTCGCCGCCCTCGTCATCGTCGAGCTCGGGCGCGGCCTGCTTGCCCTTCGCGAGCTTGCCGTTCGGCTTTCCGTTGGACTTTCCGTTCCCCGGGCCGTTCTTGCCGTTCGCGGCCGGCTTGCCGGCCTTCGCCGTCACCTTCGGCGCGGCGGCACCCTTCGCGGTCTTCTTCGCGTCGATCGCGGTGGCCTTCGCGTACTTCGCGGGCACGACCGCCTTGACCTGCTCCTTCGTGGTCTCGGCCTTCGCATCGGCCGCCGCGTCGGTCTTCCCCCTGGCGGCGACGGTCTTGCCCTTGCTGGCCTTCCCCCCGGATGCGGTCTTCGAGAGCTGGGTCGCCTTGGCCTTCGCCTTGGCTTGCTTGTCGGGTTTACTCACGAACACCTCTCGAGGGTGGGAAGGACGCGCAGGACGGCACGCAGAGACAGACCGGTGCTCGCGATGATCGCGTCGACGCCGACCGCACCATTCGCGATCGCATCGCGCACCTGGCGAGCGATCGGATCGAGCTCGACGGGCGGCGCGAACCGCACGGTGCCGTGCACGAGGCCCTCGGCATCGCGGACATTCTCGACGAGCGCCGCGCCGCGGGCGAGCAGACGATCGCATCCGCGGCTGCCCGGCCAGGCAGCGACGATCCGGCCGAGGCGCTTCGCGGCGGCCGCTGTCGAGAGCGACCCCGAGCGAACGTCCGCCTCGATCACGATCACTGCATCCGCGAGCGCGGCGATCAGCGGGTTGCGCTGCGGGAACGTGGCGGGACGCGGCGGCATGTCATCCGGCAGGAGGCTGACGAGGGCGCCGCCGCGTGCGACGACCTCGGCGAACAGCGATGCGTGGCGCGCGGGATACGCGACATCGACACCGCAGCCGAGCACGACCGTCGTGCGGCCACCCGCGGCGAGCGCACCGCGGTGTGCAGCGCCATCGATGCCGAGCGCGCCACCGGAGATGACGTGCACGCCGCGGCTCGCGAGGTGACGCGCGACGTGACCGGCGCGCTCCATGCCCTCGCGGGTGGCCGCACGCGCACCGACGATGGCGATCGCCGGCTCGCCGCCCGGAGCGACACCGCGAACATGGAGCGGATGGCTCCAGCCCAACGCATCGAGGCGTGGCGGGAGGGCTCCTGGGGACAGGACAGCGGTGCTCACAGGGGGAATGCAATTAGCGACCTGGACTGCGTCCGTCAAGTGCGCGCGTTGCCAGCACAGTGATTTCAGGTGGTTGACACAGGCCTTTCCAGGCCCCTTCCTTATATATGGTGCGCGTTCGGCGTCGCTGGGCCAGACGCCTCCCTCCCCTACAATCAATTTGCGACCGACCAGGTCGCGGTCGCTCGGCGGTCAAGAGCCAGGTGGGATCTCGCCATCGAGGCAGCTGATGGTGTTCGGGGCACGGCGCGCCGACCGCAGCGCCTTGCGCGGCGCAGGTTCGCCTTCGCCTTGGGATGTCGCCATGTCTCTACAGCGTGGCTCGACTCGATGCCGGAGGAGACCCGGTCATCCGCTCAGCTCATCGTCAGATCGTCGCGTAGGTACGGGAAGCGCTTGTGGACGAGCTTCGCCTCGACAAGCTTGATCACGCCGAACGCGATCGCCGCCATCAGCATCCACTGGTCGGCGAGCAGCGGCAGTCCGGGATAGACCCGGCCGCGCAGGTCCCAGTATCCCGGCACCATCCACAGCGCGATCACGACGATCATCCCGACCGCGACGCCGACGACGCGGATCCGACCCTCGCGGCGCAGCGACAGCCGGAGGTCGACGTCACGCATCAGCTCGCGGACCTTCTCGTCCTGCGCGTCGAGCGTGTCCTCGTGCCCGCACGCGCGACACGTCCCCTTGGCGTCCTGCCTGGCACCGCAATCGATGCACACCCACGGATCCGTCATGGCCGCGGCGTATCAGCGTCACGCGGCGGCCACAACCGAGGCGCTTACTTCTTTTGCATCATCACGATGTCGCCGACGCCCATCTCCTGGACCGACAGCGTGACGAGGCCCATCGAGATCTTCTCGCCGACCTCGACGATCACGATCTCGCCGAGCGCGCGCGCCGGGAACCGTCGATCGTCGCTGCCGGCCTCGGTGCTCATCTTCTCGGGGAGCGCGTCGCCGCGGCGAACCACGAACATCCGGTTGCCGACCTCGATGCCGGATCCCTTGCCAAGCGTGACGAACACGATCTCGCCCTGCCCGATGAGCTGATCGTGCGTGAGCATCGCGATGATCTGGCCCTGCGCGTCGACCTTCGACGGGACGGGCGGCACGTTGCGGAGCTCCTTCACGAGCGGGCCGACCTTCGCGCCGCGCTCGATCTCGTAGTTCGCCTCGGTGATCACGCCGCGGGCACGCTTGTCTTCCTTGACGCTCAGCACCTCGACGGTGCCGAGCAGCTTGACGTACGCGCCGAAGCCTTTGACCTGGCGACCGGGATCGTAGACCGAGTAGCGCTTGCCGACCTGCGGCGTCTTGTTCTTCGGGTACGCGAGGTAGACCTGATCGCCCGTGGTCAGGAGCTCCTTCTCGTCGACGGCGCCGTCGATCACGATCGATTGATCGAGGTCGGCCTTCTCGACGAAGGCGGTCGTCTGGATCGAGACGGACGTACGATTGGCGGGAGCCGGCACCGGATCTGCCGGGCGCTGCGCACCACCGTCCTCGGGCTTGTCATCGGGCGAGCCGGCGCCGGACTGCACGAACATGCCGCGCGGGAGGAGGCGCACGAGGTCACCGGGATAGATCCAGTGCGGGTTCGTGATCTGCGAGTTGTACGACCAGACCTTCGGCCACTGCCACGGATCGTTGAAGTAGAAGAACGAGATGTCCCACAGCGTGTCGCCCTTGCGGACGACGTGGAGCTCGGGAGTCGGCCCGGCATGGATCGCGCTGGGCTCGTCGAAGCCGCCGACCTTCGAGCCGCCGCCCTGGCCGCCGCCCTGGCCGCCGCCCTGGCCGCCGTCACCGGTGCTGGCGCCCGACGTCGCGTAGTAACCGCTCGGCTCGGGTTCGTCCTGCGGCGCCAGCTTGCCGTCAGGACCGACCACCCTGACCTGCGTCCTGGGTTGCGGTGCCGGGCGTGGCGCGGGAGGCGGCGGCGGCGCTTGGTCGGTCGAGCCCGGATTGAGCGTCGTCGGGGCATCGGGCACCGGGGTCTGCGCGACCGCGTGCGTGGGTACGATCACGAGCAACGCGAGCAGGCGCTTCACGGGGTCTCCAGTCGCTTGGCCGCGATCGCGGCCGGTGGCGTCTTCGGATAGAGGTTCACGACCTGCTCCAGGACGGCGCGCGATTTGTCGGCCTGACCGAGCGCCTGATAGCAGTATCCCACCTTGAGGAGTGCATCGGGCACCTTGTTTCCTCGAGGGTAGGTCTCGATCACGCTGCGAAATTCTGCGAGCGCACGCGGATACTCGTGCTGCGCGTAATAGGCCTCGCCGAGCCAGTATTGCGCGTTGTCGGCGAAGTCGTGGCGCGGATACTTTGCGAGGAAGCCCTGCAACGCGATCACTGCCTCGGCGAGGTTGCCCGCCTTCACGAGCTCGACCGCAACGCGATATGCATTTGCGGCGTCGTCGCTGCGCTCCACGGGCGCGGCATCACGCTCGCGGGTCTGTGTGCGGGCGGTGGTGCGGGCGGAGACCGCGGGTACGCGATGCGTATTCTCGAGCCGATCGACGGATGCGACGCGCGTGGTCGCCGGCGGTGACGGACGGCGCGACGTCACGGTCACCCGCGAGGTCGAACGATCGTCATAGCTCGCCCCCTCGTATCTCGAGCCCTCGTCCTCGAGCGTGCCGACCTTGCCGGCGGCCGCATCGCCCTCGTACACGATCTCGGAGCCGTCATCGGCGATCCCGACGACGCGTGCGCCGTGGGCGAGCGGGGACGACGCGGCCGTGCCGGAGGATGATGCTGACGACGCCGGTGCCGCGACCTCGACGGGCAAGCTCGGCATCGAGCCATCGACGACCGAGGTCACGACCTGGGCGCGGAGTGAATCGAGCTGACGCTGGAGATCGCGCACCTTGCGATCCTGCGCGCGTCGATCGGCGCGAAGGCCGGTGACGGTCTGGGTCAGGCGCTTGTTATCCTCGCGCACTGCCGTCAAGGGCGATGCGCAACCGACCACGAGCGAGAGCCAGCAGGACCACATCGCTGAGGAGTAGACGGCTGATGAGGAGATGCGCTTCACGGCAACTACATCGTATGAGGCCGCGCACGCAGGTGCAAAAATCTCTGCGAGCTCGCACGCAAGTACTTCCGTAAGTGCGACCGAAAACAAAGGCAGAACAGGATGGGAGATCGGTGATCGCGCGTGGCAGGGTTACGGTGGTTGCGCTGTGCGTCGCGGCGCTCGCTGGGTTCGCCGCGAACTCGCTGCTCTGTCGCGCCGCGCTCGGTGCCGGGTCGATCGATGCCGCGAGCTTCACCGCGATCCGGCTCGCGTCGGGTGCGCTCGTGCTGCTCGCCCTCGCCCATGGCGCGCCGGTGCGCCGCGCGGGCAGCTGGGGCTCGGCGCTCGCGCTGTTCGCGTACGCCGCCGCGTTCTCGTTCGCGTACCTCCGGCTGACCACGGCGACCGGTGCGCTGATCCTGTTCGCGACGGTGCAGGCCACGATGATCGGCTGGGGCGTCGCGCGCGGCGAGCGCCCGCGACCGCTCGCGTGGCTCGGCTTCACGCTCGCCGGAGGCGGGCTCGTCACGCTGACGCTGCCGGGGCTCGCCGCCCCCGACCCGATCGGCGGCGGCCTGATGGCGATCGCGGGTGCGAGCTGGGCGATCTACTCGCTGCGCGGTCGCGCCACCGTCCATCCGCTCGCGGTCACCGCCGATAACTTCGCGCGTGCCGTGCCGATGGCCGCCGTACTGCTCGTCGTGATTCCGCTCGCCGGCGGTCATGCGAACGTTCACGGAATCGTGCTCGCGATCGGATCCGGTGCGATCGCCTCGGGCATCGGCTACAGCCTGTGGTACGCGGCCCTGCCCTCGCTCGCCGCGACCCGCGCCGCCATCGTGCAGCTCGCGGTGCCCGTCGTCGCTGCCGCCGGCGGTGGTCTCGTGCTCGGCGAGCCGATCACGCTGCGGCTCGCCGCCGCGACGGTCGCGATCATCGGTGGCATCGCGCTCGTGCTCGCGACGAAGCAACCCCGCTAAGCTGCGGCATGGGTTACTTCGCGCCCGTCTATCACGTCGTCGAGGATTGCGTATCGTGATCGCGGACCAGCCGTGGCGCTCTGACACCGCGACCGCGGCAGCGTTCCGCGGAACTTTCGCGACGGCGTAGGTGTCGCGAGGGTCATGCGTCACACGATCGCCCGCCTCCTGCTTGCTGCAGTCGCCACGACCGGCTGCAAGTCCGACAAGCCCACCACCCACATCGATCACCCGGCCATCGACACCACGGTCACCCACACCGCGGCGGCCGACGATCCAGGGCCGCCCGAGGAGGAGCTGAAGCCCGACGACGGTGACGACCGGATCGGTACCGCGATGGCGCTCGACGAGGGCCAGGCCGGCACGCCCGAGGGCCACATGAGGATCCGCGAGTCCGGCGTGGCATCGCTCACGGGCTCCGCCGACTTCTCGAGTGGCTTCGACACCGGGCGCCAGCAGCAACTCGAGAGTGCGCGCAACGCCGGCATCCTCGGCAGCACGGGCGCCGAGAGCCACGGCTCGTTCGGGGTTGGCCGCAGCGGCCACGGCACAGGGGGCGGCGGCACCGGCGCGGGCACGATTGGCACCGGGCGCTACGCGACGCTCGGCGACGCTAACGGCACCGCGAGCGGCCATGGCTATGGCATCGGTAGCAGCCGCGGCGGGCCGCGCGGACATCAGGGCAACATCGCGGACGCGAGCGCGAGCGAAGGCTTCCACGACCACGGCAAGAACGCGTGGATCGACGCTGCGGCCGACAAGCTGTCGACGTTCGCGGTCGACGTCGACACCGCGTCCTACACGATCACCCGGCGCAAGCTCGGCGAGGGCAAGCTGCCGCCGCCGGCCGCGGTGCGCGTCGAGGAGCTCGTCAACTACTTCACGTACGCGTACGCCGCTCCCGATCCGGCGACCGCCGCGCACCGACCGTTCTCGGTGACGATGGATATGGCGCCCTCGCCGTTCGCGTCGAACCGTCACGTCCTGCGCGTCGGCGTCAGCAGCAAGCCGCTCTCGATCGCGGAGCGCAAGCCGGCCAACCTGGTGTTCCTCGTCGACGTCTCGGGCTCGATGCAGTCACCCGATAGGCTGCCGCTCGCGCAGCGCTCGCTCCGAATCCTCGTCGAGAACCTCAAGGATGGTGACACCGTCGCGCTCGTCACCTACGCCGGCTCGACGCGCGTGGTGCTGCCGCCGACCGGGCTCGAGCACAAGGGCCGCATCCTCGCCGCGATCGAGGACCTCGAGGCGGGCGGCTCGACGGCGATGGCCTCGGGGATCGCGCTCGCGTACGGCGAGGCCGTGAAGACCCTGCGGCCCGGCTCGATCAGCCGCGTGATCGTGCTCTCCGACGGCGACGCGAACGTCGGCCGCACCACGCACGACGACATCCTCGCGACGATCGCCGGCAAGGTGAAGGAAGGCGTCACGCTGTCGACGATCGGCTTCGGGATGGGCAACTACCAGGACCACCTGATGGAGCAGCTCGCGAACAAGGGCAACGGCAACAACTTCTACATCGACGGCCTCAGCGCCGCGAAGCGGGTATTCCAGGAGCAGCTCGGCGGCACGCTCGAGGTCGTCGCGAAGGACGTCAAGCTCCAGGTCGACTTCGACGCGACCCGGGTCAAGCGCTACCGCCTGATCGGCTACGAGAACCGCGACATCAAGGACGCGGACTTCCGCAACGACAAGATCGACGCCGGCGAGATCGGCGCGGGACATCAGGTCACGGCGCTCTACGAGGTCGAGCTTGCCGCGAGCCCGACCGCCACCACCGCAGCGCTCGCGCCAGTCGCGGCACTTGCGACCGTCCGCGTCCGTCACAAGCAGCCGCGCGGCACCACCGCGACCGAGGCCGCATTCCCGATGCCCGCGACCGCGATGGCGTCATCGTTCGCGCAGGCCTCCGCCGACTTCCGCTTCGCGTTCGCGGTCGCCGCGTTCGCCGACGTGCTGCGCGGTGGCAGCGACGCGAAGGCCTGGGATCTCGCCGCGATCCGTGCGATGGCCGTCGATGCGGCCGGCACGAGTGCGGATCGCAAGGAGCTCGTCGCGCTGATCGATCGCGCGATCACGCTGCGCGGCCGCACCGCACGCGTGCTCTGAAGCGGGGTCGGCGCAACGCACGAGACGCTGCAACAAGCGGTCAGCGAGCGACTCTAGTAGGCGACCGCATCAAGGCGAGATAGGATTCGCGCCGAACGCAGTGCCCGACATCGCCTTCGACGGAATCGCGCGCTTGCTGGTGGTACTTCACGCTGCCGCAGCCATCGTGCTCATCGGATCCGTCACGCATCACGCAATCGTTGCCGTTGGCTATCTCCGAGGCCGTCACAAGCTCCGCCTGGGAAAGATCTACGCTGCAACCCTCGCGATCACGTACGTGATCACATTCATCTTCGGCTTGCTCGCGTACCCGACGTTTCGGTACCACGTGCGCGGCCTCTACTTCGACCGCTACGAGCGGTGGGCCTCGAACCTGTTCGACGTCAAGGAGAACTTCGCCGCGCTCGGACTCCCGGCTGTGATCGCGATCGTCGTCATGTCGCGCGCGATGAATCCGAAGGAAGACCGCGCGCTCGTCGGGCCGTACGTGGCGCTGTCGATCCTCGTGGCTGCGATCGTGTGGTTCGACGTCATCGCCGGCATCGTGATCACGATGACGAAGGGAGTGTGAGGTGCGGAAGCAGGATGGCTTGTTCATCGCGATGGCGGCCGGTACGATCGCCTTCGCGATGGCATTCGTAGCGCCGATGATCGCTGGTCTCGGCGTGCCTTGGTACTACCCGCTGGAGCGGCGCTGGGCGTTCGAGGTCCGACCTAACCCTAACGGCCTCGCGATGGACTTCTACGGCCGCACGATCATCGCGACGATTGCATGGTGCATCGTGGTCATGGCGACTCTCGCGATCACCCAGCGAATCAAGACCGCCAGCACGCGTGCGATCGGGTTATTCGCCGCCTGGTCGATCACGGCGATCCTGATCGTCATGATGCACTTCGGGTGGACGCTCTACTTTCGGGTCCCGACGCCGGAGCCGATTCCGAGCTGGTACGAACCACGCTAACTCAGCAGCGAGCAGCTCGTGATCTTCTGACTTCAGCACCTCCTCTAAGAGCGAGTCGCGGCGAGGATCTCGTTTGCGCCCTGCCGGATCAGATCCTCGGCGAGCGTGATCCCGAGGTGCTCGGCTTCGTGCGTCCGGCCGATCAACTCGGCGTGCAGCATCCGTGAGCCATCGGGCATGCCGCACATCGCGACGACCCGAAGGTTGTCGCCGTCGAGTGACATCGCGTGCGCCGCGAGCGGGGTCTGGCAACTCCCGCCCATCCGGGCGAGGAAGGCACGCTCGGCAGTGACCCGGCGATGCTCCTCGGGATCGTGGATCGCGCGCCGCACGAGGTCGATCACCTCGGTGTCGCCGGTGCGGCACTCGAACGCGAGCACGCCCTGCGCGACCGCCGGGATGCTGAGCTCGAGCGTGAGCAGCTGGGTGATCCGGTCCGCCATCCCGAGCCGCACAAGCCCGGCGGCGGCGAGCACGATCGCGTCGAACTCGCCCTCGTCGAGCTTGCGGATCCGCGTCGGCACGTTACCGCGCAGCATCTTGATCTGGAGATCGGGCCGGCGCGCGAGGAGCTGGCACTGGCGCCGCATGCTCGACGTGCCGACCACCGCGCCCTCTGGCAGCGTATCGACGGTGACCGGTGCGCGCGCACACAGCGCATCCCACGGGGTCTCGCGACTCGACACCGCGACCAGCTCGAGGCCCGGCGCGAGCTCGGCCGGCACGTCCTTCATGCTGTGCACGGCGACGTCGCCGGTGCGATCGATCAGCGCCTGCTCGATCTCCTTCACGAACAGGCCCTTGCCGCCGACCTTCGCGAGCGGCATGTCGAGGATCTTGTCTCCGGACGTCGTGATGACGTTGAAGTCGATGGTCAGGTCGGGGGCGACGGCGAGCAGCCGCGCTTTGGTGTGCTCCGCTTGCCAGAGCGCGAGGGCACTGCCGCGGGTCGCGATCACGAGTCGGTTCATCGGGGCCACAGTCACTGCCTTTCCGTCGGTGAATCTTCCGGAGAGCTCGCCGGCGACTCGATGATCGGCGCCGCCGGCTCGCCGAGCACCGGCCCCAACACCGGCTGCGAATCGCGGTCTCCCCCGATCGGATCGAGCCCGAACAGCTCGCACAGCACCTCGGCGCGCAGCGTGGCCGCGTCGGGCCGGGCCTCCCGCAGCGCGGCGGTCGGCTGGTGCAGCAGCTTGTTGACGACGAGCTGGACGACCCGCTGCACGAGCTCGCGCTGCTGCGCCGGCGTGTGCTCGCGCCGCGACAGCTGGTCGAGCGCCTTGCCGACCTCGGCATCGGCGACCTGCGCGAACTTCGAGCGCAGCGCGCGGATCGTCGGCACCACGCCCTGGCTGCGCAGCCACTGCTCGAACTGCCCGGCCTCGTGCTCGACGATCTTCGAGGCC
>JBKJUF010000254.1:0-10264 GCA_046590445.1 Kofleriaceae bacterium | reverse complement strand
GGTCGATCTCGAGGAGCGTCTGGTAGGTCGAGTCGGTGCGGACCGACGCGCTCGCGTTGAACGTGCCGTACTGCTTCGAGTAGCCGAAGCCGCCCCGTGCGCCGTACGAGTAGCCCTTGTCCTCGCGCAGGTTCATGTTGATGCGGCTCGAGAACAAGGGGTACTCGTACGGCGCGCGCGGCGGCTTCGGCTACTCGAAGCAGTACGGCACGTTCAACGCGAGCGCCTCGGTCCGCACCGACTCGACCTACCAGACGCTCCTCGAGATCGACCGCGAGGTGAAGCGCCTGGCCAGGAACGAGAAGCCCGTCGACAAGGACGAGCTCGAGCGCGAGAAGCAGGGCGCGATCCTCGGACTCCCCGGTCGGTTCGCTACCGCACAGGCCGCGCTCGGTCAGTACCGCGGCCTCGTCTACTTCGGGCTCCCGCTCGACTACTACAACGGCTACGTCGACAAGGTGGCCAAGGTCACAGAGGCGCAGGTCAAGGCATCGGCCGCCAAGCAGCTCAAGCCCGATCAGGCGGTCTACCTCGTCGTCGGCGACGGTAATGCTCCCGTGATCGTCCGCCAGGACGGGAAGGACGTTCCGCTCTCGAAGGACGGCAAGACCCTCACGCTCCGTGAGGCACTCACCGATCTCGCAGCGCGCGGCGATGTGGGACAGGGTGGGCTCGTGGAGCTGGACACCGACGGTCGCCCACTTCGATAACTGATCGAAACTGAACGACTCCACCTCTGCTCTCGAGTTCTCACTCGCAGCGGCGAGTGATACGCTGGACGTGATGGTTCCTTCGCACGGGGTGCAGCTTCGCGATCAGCGTGGCTTCACATTGATCGAGCTGATGGTCGTGGTCGCGGTGATCGCGATCCTCGGCGCGCTGATGATCGGCATCAGCGGCCGCACGCACGGCGTCAACGCGACGAACATGTCCGAGCAGATCGTGCAGACGCTCTCGTTCGCGCGCCAGCGCGCGCTGTCGACGCGCCGGATCCAGCGCGTGCAGTTTCACTTCGAGCTCTCCCCGCCGGAGATCCACATCTGGTCCGCGGGGCTCACCGGCATGAACCGCGCGAACATCACGTCGGGCACGTCGCCGCCGCGGTTCGTCCAGCGCACCCGGATCCCGAGGTCGGTGACGCTGCAGGCGGCGGTCACCGGCGCGCAGGCCGCATCCAACGCTGCGCCGACCCAGCGAACAACTCAGTTCGACATCGACTTCTTGCCGAACGGCTCGGCGGATGTCGCCGGCGGCTCGAGTGGCACCGAGGCCGCAACGTTCTACGTGACCGACCCGGGTCGATCACGCTCTCACCGTGTTCTCGTCTACTCCGCGACGGGGAGCTCCTATGCACGCAAATCCTGGTAATCGGCTCGTTCTCGCGTTCGCAGCGATCGTCGCCGTGGGCATCTACGCCCCACGAGGCGCGCAGGCGCAGGTCAGCGATCACGCGCAGTGCGGAACCTCGCTACCAGTCTGCTCGACGTTGCGTACGAACTGCTGCACGCGCGACTTCGCGAGCTCGGCGACCCAGAAGCCGATCCTGATCCCGCTGGATCGTTGCCATCAGGTGATCGCGGGGGGTGGTGCGGCCAACGCGCCGCCGAGTGGCGGCAGCGCGCCCAATTCGCCGACCTGGTGCGCGGATGACCCCGCCGTGTTCTCGAACGCGCAGAACTTCGCGTACGGCCTCGTCTACCGGCTGATGCAGCAGAAGATTCCGGTCTACTGGATCGTGAACCCGTCGAAGGGCTCGTCACTCGAGGGCCTGCCGAACTCGCACCTGACAAGCACTGCCCCCGATCCGAAGACCAAGGACGTCGACTTCTGGGTCGTCTCCGCGAACTCGACGCCGCCAACGCCCGGCAACGCGCTGACTTTGCTCGGCACCGAGACGTCACCGATCAAGCGCCTGACGACGACGAACCCGGGCACCTCGAGCGCGACGCTGACCGTCGCGTCAACGTACAGCAGGCAGCAGTTTCCGGTGCGCGGCGGCGGGTTCATCATCGCGGGTGATGATCGCGCGGCGTTCGAGGCGTTCTGGAAGACCCAGCTCGGCCGCACGTGCGGCACGTCGGGCCTCGATTGCTACAACTTCAAGGACGTCAACCTCTACGAGATCCAGCCGACCGCGAAGTTGGTCTGGCAGGACTACACGCAGCCGCTGACCGCGAGCCGCTATTACCAGTTCACTTCGCAGCTCCCGGTCGCGATGCGGGTCGACTACGCGGCGCCGAAGATCTCGCTGGTCGACGGCAACCTGCTTCGCAGCTTCATGGCCGCCGCGAACCTCGACGACTTCGACACCGTCGTCAGCTGCCGCACCGGCACGATCGGCACGGCGCGCGTCGGCTGCGTGATGAGTGAGGCCGACATCCAGAACAACTACCTCACGACCGGTGGCTTCAACTGGCTGTGGCTCGATGTCAACAACACGTCGAACTGCGTTGCGACGGTCACGAAGCTGCGGACGTTCATGACCGCGGCCACCGGAACGTTCACGGCCGGCAACGTCGTGTATTTCAACTCGGCGATCTCCCAGTTCGCGGAGCAGTGCGCCACCGCGAAGGGCACGCTCGGCCTCGCCGGCACCGGCCTCGCGGTCTCGAACAGCGCGATCAACGAACAGAGCAACGAGCCGATGGTCAACCGCTACCCGTCAAACCTATTCTCGCAGTTCGGCGATCTCCCGCTGAACTTCTCGTCCGGCGCGGTCACGAACTGGGGCCGCGTCAGCGGCACCACCGGGCTCTACAGCACGACCTACGACACCGCGCCGGTCACGCTGCGCCGGCTGATGACGCGCGAGAACTCGGCGGGAACCGCGTGCAAGAACCGCAAGGATCTCAACGTCACGAACTACGCCTCGACGACGACGTGTGACAACACCGCGAACACCACGAGCGCGGACGTCACCGACCTCTACGCCTACGGCCGCTACCTCAACAACAAGAACAACGGCCTCGTGTTCTACAGCCCGGGTAACAACCTGACGCCGAGTGGCCAGCAGGCCCAGCTGCGCATGGTGCTGTCGTCGATCGTCGCGATGCCGCCGTTCACGGTCGAGCAGGTGTTCAACAGCATCGAGATCACGCGCAGCTCGCCGATCATCGCGACGGTCAACGGCGTGGGTGCGCTGGTCCAGGGCACCTACGTCTACAACTTCCTCACCACCGACGGCGTGCAGCGTCAGGTGCCACGTCAGGTGCCCGGCGTCTACGTCCCGGACGACATCGCGAACTTCACGTTTCCCGCGCTGCTCGGCCACGTCCGCGCGACGCAGACCGGCAGCGTCGGCACGACGGCCGAGAACCTCAACGACGGCACCACCGCCGAGATCGTGCTCGACGCGTCGCTCGGCGAGGGCGCGGGCGCGGGCAACACCTTCCCGACCGTGAACTACGCCGGCTGCTCGCCGCCGTACGACGGCACGTGCCGCGGCATCTTCACGACGACCACCACCGGCTCGCTGCCGACCGCGCAGGTCGTCCACCAGTCGAACACGACCGTGTCCGCGCTGATGCTGCCGCAGCCGGCGACCGGCGCGCAGTTCTCGACGACCGATCGCGAGAGCTTCGTGCGCCGCATCCTCAAAGGCTGGGACGACGGCACCGGCCTCGTGCCGGCCATCGGTGGCGTCGATCGCTCGACGGTCGCCGTGATCGGCGCCGGCGCGTCGGTGGGCGGTGCTCGGCCGACGATCGCGTACGTCGGGTCGACCGACGGCATGCTGCACGCGGTCTGCGCCTCGGTCGCCGGCGGCTGCACGCGGCTCGGTCAGGAGCTGTGGGCGTACCTCCCGCGCGTCAACCTCGGACAGCTCCGCTACAACACGGCGCGCATCGACGGCTCGGCGCGCGTCCTCGACGTCAACGGTGACTTCTTCGGGACCGGCAGAACGCTGCGCACGGTGCTGCTGTTCCAGGCCGGCTACGATCCGGCGACGGCGGGCGCGACCCCGGCGATCTACGCGCTCGACGTCACGGACCCGAGCAAGCCGCGCGTGATCTGGGAGTACGCGACGTTCGATCCGGCCTCGACGACGGCCGGCAAGACGCCGACGACGCGCCCGGCCTACGGCCTCGGCGTCGGCCTCACGCTCGCGGCCGGTCAGGTCACGATCTCCGGCACGCTCAAGAACGTCGTCATGGCGCAGACCAACAACGGTGGCACCGCGGGTGCCGCGAACGTCGTCACCGCGATCGACATCGTGACCGGCTCGAAGCTGTGGGAATTCTCCAATACGTTCCCGACCGCCGGACGCACGTCGACGCTGTCGCCGCCGGCGAGCGGTGTGCCGCCGGGCGTCGTGCCGATCGACAAGACGCTGAACGGCAAGAACGGCTTCATGACCGACGTCGTGGTGCCGGACCTGTTCGGTAACCTGTGGGTGCTGAACCCGGCGAACGGCACGAGCCGTTACCTCAACGGCAGCACGCCGGTCCCGCTGTTCCAGTTCACGACCGACCACCACCCGCTCACCAAGCCGGCGATCTACGTCAACGGCGGCGAGCAGTTCGCGGTGTTCACGAGCGGCGGCTACGCCGACTACTCGACGACGAAGTCGTACGGCTCGTACACGACGACCCAGTTCCTGATCGCGGTCGGCCTCAACACGCCGGCGACCGGTAGCCCGGTGCTGCCGCTCAACGAGACGTCGCTGACGTCGTTCGTGCCGATCAAGCAAGCGCTCGTGAACCTCGGTAGTGGCTACTCGCAGGCGCGCATCGTCGGCGAGGAGATCTTCGTGACCACCGACACCAGCGACGTCAACGCCGCGACGTTCGGCACCGGCGCGACCGACACGGGTCGGACGCTGAGCTTCTACTTCGGGGCAACCTTGCCCGCGGGCCGCGCGACCCGCATGATCACGGTCCAGGCGCAGCGCACCGGCGCGAGCTCGATCGCGAACGACGGCAGGGACCTGTTCTCGTCGTCCGGTGGCAAGCGCCAGAAGCTCGGCACCCTTGCGATCGGGCTGACCGGGACGCGGACCACGCCACCGAGCGACGTGACGACGATGGTCCGCAAGCTGTGGCTGCGGACGGAATGATGACGACGACCCGGCGGCGTCGCTTGCAAGCTGGCTTCACCATGATCGAGGTCATGGTGGCGATCCTGTTGACCGCGATCGCGGTGATCGGGGTCGTCGGGCTGTATCGCGTGCAGACGCGTAGCTCGAGCTTCTCGCGACGCACGACCGAGGCTGCGGTGCTCGCCGCCGACAAGATGGAGACCTTGCGAACCACCGCGGCACCGACGTCGTCGACGACCGACGAGACCACGCTCGACGCCCGCGGCAAGGTCGGGAGCGGCGTGTACACGCGGCGGTGGCTGGTCACGGCATCGGGTCCGGGGTACCAGCTCGACGTCACCGTGCTGTGGACCGACGAGGCGACGACTCGCCAGGTCAAGCTCTACTCGGTCCGGGGGCCCTGATACGCATGCGCAAGCGCCAGACATCACAGCGCGGCTTCACGCTCATCGAGCTGATGATCTCGCTCACCCTGTTCTCGTTCGCGATCGCCGGTGTGCTCGCGGTCGCGGTATCGATGGCACAGGGCTATCGCGAGCAGCGCCAGGTCGTCGAGACCGAGGGCGCGGCGCGTGGGGCGCTCGACCTCGTGTCGGACTCCGTGCGCGGCGCGAGCCCGGGCGTCTCCGACAGCGCCGTGGTGGCGAGCGAGGCCACGCCGACGGCGCCCAACCCGCACATCAAGATCGGCAAGATCCAGGACACCACCAGCCTGCTCGCCGCGTGCCCGACCGGCGCGTTCCGGGTGTGGAATGGCACCGGGCTCGGCGCGTCCGACGAGCTCGAGATCGTGTACGCGTCAGGCGGCATCGTCACCTCACTCCGCAGCACCTGGGACTCCACGACCAACACGTCGATCACGGTCCCGCCCGAGGGCGCGCTGAACCTCGCGATCGGCGACAAGCTGCTCCTGACCGACGGCACGAGCGGTCACCTCGTCGCAGTCAACGCGGTCGACACCACGAGCGGCGTGATCGGGCTCGCGAGCCCGACGTGCACGGTGACGTATCCGGCGACTCCCTACGGCATGGGTGCTCTCGTGCTTCGCACGATGCGCGCGCGGTTCTACGTCGGCGCCTTCGACGGCATCGCCTCGGTGCTGCTGATGGATCCCGACAGCGACGGCCCCATCCTTCCCGAGCCGCTCGCCGATCACGTCGAGGACATGCAGATCGCCGTCGGCATCGACACCAACGCCAACAAGACGATCGACGCGACCGAGTGGCTCTACTCCGGCGTCGCGGGGACGCCGTCGTTCGTGCTGGTGCCACCGGCGACCCCGTCGGCACCCCTGCTCCGCGCCGTGCGGATCACGCTCGTCACACGCTCGTCGACCAAGCTCGCGGCCGGGACCGCGACCGCCGGCCGTCCTGTCGTCGAGGATCACGCGGCGGGCAGCCCCGATACGTACCGGCGCCGCACGCTCAGCACGACGGTCGAGATCCGCAACCTCGGAGGCTCGCCATGAAGCGATCTCAGGAACGTGGCAGCGCAATGCTGGTCACGATGGTCATCATTGCTGCCCTGCTCGGCGGTGCCGCCGTGCTCGCGTCGATGCAGATGTCGTCGAATCGTTCGACCGAGCTCACTCGCAACGGGCTCGCGTCGCTGTATTGCGCGGAGGCCGGTGTGATCTCGGCGCACGCCGCCATCGGGACGAACTACGACAGCTGGAACGCCGCGCTGGCCGCGAACATCGCGGCGGATCCGACGGGCCGCACATTGATCCAGCCGGCATGGCTGAACAACACGGTGTTCGATCACGATCTCGACAACGATGGCGTCGACGACTTCACGGTCTCGATCCGCGACAACGACGACGAGATCGGGACCTTGCAGCCCGACCGCGACACCGACGAACGGGTGTTCATCGTGTCGAGATGCATCAAGTATCCGGATACCCCGAAGCAGGTCGAGGAGCTGATTCACTACGTCCCCGCCGCCAATCCCTACAAGGACCTCGAGGGTGGCGTGAACAGCCGCGGCAACGACAACGATAACCGACCGTGAGGATCGGTTATCGGGCCTCGGGCCGTGGGCCTTCGGCGGCCCGGGGACTGGAAGTTAGGCGGGTCGCGCGCGACACTGCCCGTGATGCGAGCCGTGTTTTGCCTGCTGCTCCTCTGTCTGGTCGGCGGCTGTCCCAAGCCGAGTTACGACTACCCATACACGAACGAGCCCGATCCGAGGAACAAGGAGCTGACGCTCGGCGTCGGAGACGTCCTCGCGATCAACGTGTGGGAGCAGAAGGAGCTCAACACCGAGGCGACGATCCGGCCCGACGGCACGATCACGATGCCGCTCGTCGGTGACCTGAAGGCCGGTGGCGAGACCCCGACCTCGCTGAAGAACCAGATCAAGACGCGGCTGCAGGACTTCGTGAAGTTGCAGGGCACCGAGATCACGGTCGCCGTGAAGGCGTGGAAGAGCTACAAGTTCCGGCTCGCGGGCGAGGTCCAGAAGGAGGGCATCTACACCTCGGACAGCTTCGTCACCGTCGCCGACGCGCTCGCGATGGCGGGTGGCATCACCCGGTTCGCGAAGCGCGATGACATCGTGCTGCTGCGCACCGACCCGGCGACCCGCAAGCAGAAGCAGATCCCGCTCAGCTACGACCTGCTCGCCTCCGGAAGGCGCGCCGACATGAACATCTGGGTCCTGCCGGGCGACCAGATCTACGTCCCGTAGTTACGGGAGCGTCGGGATCCAGACCGCGGCGCCCTCGACGACGCGGACGACCAGGCCGGGCGACTCGGTGAACGCACCGTCGAGCTTGCCGCGATAGAGCGCGAGCGGGCCGTTCGGCGGCGGCACCGGCACATCGTCGATCGCCGTGTCGTCCCCGGTGCTGAGCTCGGGCTCGTCCTGCGGCTCGGCCTTCGGCTCGTCGCTGGCATCGCGCTTCTTCTTGGCCTTCTTGGCCTTCTTGGCCGGCTTGGATCGCTTCGACGGCTTGTCGGCGGCCTTGTCGCGGTTACCAAGGATCAGGGCGTAGGAGCCATCCGGCGCGATCGAGACGGCCGTGTACCCCTTCCAGCACTTGTACTGGCCGCCCATCGCCTTGACGATGCAAGCCTTCGAGCCGTCCTGCACGAGCACCCAGTTGCCATCGTGGGACCACTCGACCGGCACGCTGTCGCGGACGTTCTTGCGACGCGCGCCCTGTCCGTCGAGCGCGAAGCCCATCAGCATGTCCGCGGGCTTCGTCGTCCTCGGGGTCGGATGGACGACGTCGGTGTACACGCCGACCGCGCGCTTGCCGTCCGGGCTCGGCAGAAAGCCACGCAGCGGAGCCTCGGGCGCGAGCCTGGTCCGGGTGCGCGAATTGCCCGGCGCCGCGGACCACACGCCGCCCGCATCGGCCCAGACGAGCCGGCGCTCCGCGCCGCTGCCGACGAGGCGCGAGCCCGGTGCGGGGACATCGATCGGGGTCTGCTTGCCAGTCGCGAGGTTGACGATGATCGACGTGTCGGGGCTTTTCGCGCTGCGGCAGAGCACGCACGCGCCGTCGGTGGCGAGCTGCGCAGGTCCATCCGCGCAGGGCAGGTCGGCGAGTGCGCGCGCGCTGCCGTCGAGCAGCATCCACGACCACCGCCCGCCGAGATCGGCGAGCAGCACGCGGCCGGCGGCGTCGGTGCGAAGCGCGCGGACCGCGACCTTCGTCGGGAGTTGCACGAGCTCGGTCTCGCCGCGGCCGCGCGCGTCGCTGCGGTAGAGCGCGGTGCCGCGCGAATAGATGATCTGCGTCCCGGCGAATGGATCGACGACGGCCGTGTCGGCGGCTGCGGTCGCCGTGGTGACCATCAAGCACCCGACGAGGACCGCGGCGCGCATCGCTAGACCAGCCGCGCGGCGCTGCTCGGGTCGCCCATCGACGTCACGAACCGCCCCTTGCCTACGATCTCGAGGAGGCGGACCTCGCCGAAGCGCGGGAAGTGCACCTCGAGTGACTTCACGCCGTCGGTTGTCTGCGCATCGCGCTCGAAGGCCTGCTTGGTGAGCGGCTTGCCGTCGACGAAGACCTCGGAGAGAAACTCGATCGGAGCGATCCAGCTCGCACCGTCGCGCTGCAGCTTGTCGCGCATCGAGCCCGACAGGTTGTCCGAGCCGCGGACGACCTGGTCCCAATCGCGCTTACCGAGCGCCGCGGCGACGTCGAGGTCGAAGCGCTCCTGCGGGAACACGAGGACGATCGCGCCGTCGATCTCCTTCGCGGTGAGCGGCGGACCCTTGGGCGCGGGCTTGGGCTCGGGCTTGGGCTCGGGTGCGGGCTTCGCGGCGGCAGCGGCCGGGGCAGCGGCCGTCGACTTCGTGGGGCCGCCATTCTTCGCGCCGGGCGGCACCGGCAGCGGCTGCGACGGCGCGCCGGGGATCATCGAGAACCGCTCCATTGCCGCGAGCTGGCTCTCCATCACCACGGACTTGCGGAGGTCCCAGGTGCCGTCGGGCTCGAGCACGTCGACGACGAGGAGCTCGCCGCGGCGCTCGAAGGTGACGCCGGAGAGCCGGGCGAGGATCTGCTGATCATCGAGCTCGTCGAGGCGCTTCTCGTACGCGAGGATCTTCGCCTCGAACTCCTTCTGGGAGAGCGGCGTCGCGCGGCGCTTGCCGTCGACATCGACCTGCGGATCGAGCGCCCACGGCAACAGGCAGATGCCGCGCAGATCGCGCGCGCTGCGAGCGACCAGGACCGCATCGCCCCAGCTGCCGAGCACGAACAGCCGGCCGAGCCGGATCGGCAGCGACTGACAGATGGTGATCAACATCTCCTTCGCGGGACGCAGGTCGGCGGCGATCAGCGGATCGGCCTGCGGATCCTCGCGCGGCGTGACGATCTGATCGTCGAGCACCATGAGCCGGCGCTCGCCCCGACGGCGGAACGGCATCGACGGCGACAGCTCCATCTCGGCGCGTGGATCGAGGCGATCGACGTCGAGCATCTGCTTGGTCTCGAGGGCCTCCTGACCGCCGAGACCCTCGATCAGGGTCTTCTGATCGATGGCCGCAGAAGCCTGGAACATCAGGTCGGTAACGAGGCTGTCGAGCTGCAATGACATGCGTGGCCTGTTCTATAGGTAGCCGCTTCGCTGGCGCAAGAGCCACTCGAGACCGAGGAGCCCGACGACGAGGAACAAGAGGCCTGGGCGGCTCCACAGCTCGACATCGGTCCGGCGGTCGACGCGGACGATCCGGGGTGGATCGAACGCCAGATCCGAAGGGAGCGCC
>JBKJUF010000058.1:0-8655 GCA_046590445.1 Kofleriaceae bacterium | reverse complement strand
GTCGGCACCGGCCGCGTACATCATTCGCTTCTTGGCCGAGCCGGGGACGCCGGTCCCGCCCTACGCGCTCTGCGGGGCGACTGGCGAGTCCTTCGAGGCGGCGACCGTCGAGCTATTCCAGGTCAACCCCGGATACCACCTGCTCGCGACAATGTTCAAGCCCACGCCGTCGACGCGGAGGCTGTGCGTCCTCGGGATCCAGGCTGTCGGCGACAGCTTCACGGTCACCGAGATCCCGGTGAACCTCGGCACCGGCAGAATGCCCGCCTCGCGACCCGTGCTCGCGCCGATCGGCACCGGAGCGTGTCCATCGCTCGTGATCCGCGAGCAGTCCACGAACGGCACGGTGGGGAACACGTTTGCGCTCGCGGGCATCGGCACGACCGCGTGCAGCTTCGCGTCGCCTGCGACCGCGCGCATCCTGTCGACCGGCAACGCCGCGCCGATCGGCTGGATCCCGCTGACCCCGCCGGGCCCGGGCAATTCGTCGGTCGCGCTCGCGATGACCAGCGGCGTGTTCGCCGTGCCGGCGACCGGCCCACTCGGGGCACCGCTCTATCAGGCCGATCGCCCGCTGCGCTCTGTCGTCAGCACGGACCTCGACCGCGACGGCGATGTCGACATCATCGCAAACGCGTCGACGACCAACGGTGATCTCGTCGAGGACATCGACGTGCTCTATCGCATCACCGAAGGCTTCATCCGCTACCGCTTCGACACCGATGGTCCCGTCGATCAGCTCACGATCGGCGACTACGACGGGAACAGCTATCCGGACGTCGCGTACGTGCAGACCCGCGTGCTCGCGGATGCCACCCGCCACGAGCTGGTGATCGCGTACGGCACGTCCGATCAGCTGCTGTCCGGCACGAACACCGGAACGTACGGCCGGATCATCTCATTGCGCGTGCAGGATGCGCCTGATTCCAACGACCCGTTCGGAGTCGTCGACGATCTCGTCGTGTTGTTCAACGACGATGAAGGCACCAAGATCACGATCCTGCACGGCAGCCCGCAGCGCACGCTGCTCGGCTTCCTCGATCCGCGCGTCGCACCGATTCCGTCCGTGTTCCACGGCGTCGTCGCTGGAAACTTCAACGACGACCTCGGCGCGCCGGGTCTCGACATCCTCGCGATCGATGACGGCGCCGGTGGTCTCGCACCGCGGGTGTGGCGCACCAATGGCCCGAACGGCAGCGAGGTCGATGTCGCGGAGCCGATCACCGTCAGCATGCTCGCGGACTGCAGCAGCAGCGCGAACAACGGCGGGTTCTGCATCGATGGTGCGCGGTACGTGTCGTGGCCCGCCTTCGATGGTCACGATCGAGTGATCGCGGTTGGCCAGACCGGCGGGGGGGACGCTCAGGTCATCACGTTCGACCCCCACGGTGACAGCGTCAGCATCATGGCAACAGCATGGCCACCGCAGACCGAGATTCCCAAGTCCTCGGAGTTTCGCGGCGTCGAGGTGCTGACCGTCGATGGTCAGCCGATGCTCGCGATCTCGCTGTTCCCGACGCTGGTCGAGCCGTCCCGCCTCCTCCTGTGCGCGGTCAATCAGCAGACCGGTATGCCGTCGGGCTGCTTTGATCCCGGCGCGCGGCTCTCGCTCACCGAGCTTGGCAAGACCGAGTGCACGGCGGCGACCACGGCACGGGTTCGTCGGGTCAGCCGCTTCGACACCTCGTCCTCGTTCGCGAGCGAGCTACTCGCGCTGTGCACGAGTGCGAGCGGCACGCGGGTCTTCGTGGTCGACGTCGAGAGCGGCAAGCCGACGGGCGAGCGGTTCCTGCACAAGATCGAGAGTGCCCGCGAGTTGCGGAGCGGCGATGTCGACGGCAATGGCCTCGATGATCTGATCACCGTCGACCGCGACAACGGCATTGCGACCGTCCGGATCTACCAGCAGTGCTCGTCGCGCGACCTCGACTGCGCGCACGACGCTGATGAGACCGTCATGGAGGGCATGCGATGAGCCGCCTGATCCTGACGCTCGCGCTGCTCGGCGGGCTCTCTCTCCTATTGGCAACCACGGCGGCGGCTCAGGACGCAGCGACGCGGAGCGCCGCCGAGAAGCACTTCCGGATCGGCGAGAAGGCCTACAAGGCGCAGAGCTTCGCGGCGGCGGCCGAGCACTTCGAGGAGGCGATGAAGATCCTGCCGCTCCCCGAGATCGCGTTCTCGGCGGCGCAGGCATATCGCCGGCAGTTCCGCGTCGACCGCCGCCTCGAGCTCGCGAAGCGTGCCGTCGAGCTCTACAAGCTGTATCTCGAGAACGTGAAGTCGGGAGCCCGCGTCGGCGATGCGGTCGACAGCCTCGAGAGCATGGAGCGCGAGGTCGAGAAGCTGACCGCGGCCGGCGCGAAGACCGTCACGGTTGCCGCCGTCGAGCGCACGACGATCGTCATCAACCCCGAGCTTGGCTCCGAGGCCAAGAGTGGCGAGACGATGCGCGAGATCGCGGATTTGCCCGAAGAGAATGCCGTGAAGGTCATCACGCTCCTCGACGGCAAGCCGGTGCCGGCCTTCGAGCGGATCGACGTCACGCCCGGTCCGCACAAGATTCACGTCGAGGCCGAGGGCTACCTGCCCGCGGACATCTCGCAGCGCGTGGTGGCCGGCGACAAGGCGACGGCAAACATCACGCTGCAGCCGCGGCCCGCGCAGGTCACCGTCCGCACCGAGCGCGGCGCGCGGATCAGCGTCGATGGTCGGCCGCGCACCACCGGCCCGGTCGCCGAGCTCGAGCTGCCAGCTGGTCGACACGTCGTCACGATCCTGCGATCCGGTCGCGAGCCGATCGCCCGCGAGCTCCGGGTCACCCGTGGCGAGATCCTCACGCTCGACGAGCCGCTCGAGAAGACCACGCGCCGCAAGATGGTGCCCTGGGTCGCAGGTGCGGCTGGCGTGTTCGCGTTGCTGACGGCCACCTCCGTGCTCGGTGCGGTTGTCGAGGATGGCCGGGCTTCCGACAAGCTCGAGGCGTTCGAGAAGACCGGCGATCAGACCGCGAGCGACGCCGCCGAATACCGCGACCTCCGCGAGAAGCGCGATCAGCTGGTGACCGGCGCGTGGGTTGTCGGCAGCGCGACCGTGCTGCTCGGTTCTGCTGCGGCAGTCCTCTACTGGTTCGACTCACCGTCGGAGAGCGAGGTCCGCGTCACGCCCGCGGTGACCACGAGCGGCGCCGGGATCACGCTCGGCGGCCGGTTCTAGCGGCGTATCCGTCTTGTGGGTGTTCGACTCGCCATCACCAGAGTCGGTGCGGATCGCCCCGGTGGCGTCGGCAACCTCCGCTGGGATGTCCCTGGGAGGCCGTTGTTAGGGATCGCGCTTCGGTGGTTGGCTGGCGAGCGCGCTGCGGCTATAAGTCGGCGTATGGGCTCGACGGGTAAGAGTAAGAGATTGGCTGCGGTCGCCACGACACTCAGCTTCGACAAGTTCTGGACCTGGCTCGCGGGTCACGCGAACTGCATCCTGCGCGCCGGCACGCCCGAGGTTGTCCTGCTCGACCACGAGGACTTCCACTGGACGCTGATCACCGAGGACGACCAGACACACGTCGTGCAGCTCGGGCGCGCGAAAGACCTTGTCGGCGAGCTCCTCGTGTTTCCCGCCGAGATCGCCTACGTCCAGGTCGAGCCGACCGAGGCCGATGGCGAGTGGCTGTTCGAGTGTGTCGTCGAGAACGAGAAGGCGCGTGAGGTCGCCTATCACTTCGTGATGGCGCACGAATACGAGGACAGCGAGCATCGCCGCGAAGAGAAGTGGACGCACTGAGGGCCCCATCCCGCGCGTGCTACGCTCGACGCCGGTCATGTTCACCGAGGGTGCCAGGGACTCAGCCGACGATCTGATCGGCGCGCTGGTCGACAATCGCTACAAGATCCTCGGCGCGATGGCGTCGGGGTCGATGGGCGTCGTGTTCAAGGCCGAGCGCATCCCGGTCGGCAAGCTCGTCGCGATCAAGTTCCTCCACGCGTCGTTCGCGCAGGACGCCGAGTTCCTCGCGCGGTTCGAGCGCGAGACCCGGGTGATGTCGAAGCTCGCGCACCCCAACTGCGTGTCGGTCGTCGACTTCGGCGTCTGGCAGGGTTCGCCCTACCTCGTGATGGAGTAGGTCGGCGGGCAGACGCTGCGCTCGGTACTCGATCTCGGACCGCTCCAGCCCACGCGTGCGCTCGGCATCGCCCGCCAGATCGCGGCCGGGCTCGCGCACGCGCACGCGCAGGAGATCGTCCACCGCGACGTCAAGCCGGCGAACATCATGATCAGCGAGGAGATCGGGACCGGCGAGCACGTCCGGATCCTCGATTTCGGGCTCGCGCGGCTACGCGGCGCCGTCGGCCGCGATGCGACCCAGACCAATGTCGTCGTCGGTACGCCGAACTATATGGCGCCCGAGCAGACCGTCGGCGGCGGTACGATCGACGCGCGCACCGACGTCTACGCCGTCGGCGTCGTGCTGTTCGAGATGATCGCGGGCGAGCGTCCGTTCCAGGCCGACGACACGCTCGCGCTGCTCGGCATGCATCGCGCCGCGCCGATCCCGAAGCTCGCGGATCGCGTCGCCACCTTCTCGGACCACACGGTCGTGCTGCCCGCGGGCATCCAGGACGTGATCGAGACCGCGATGGCGAAGGATCCGGACGATCGCTACCAGAGCGCGATCGAGCTCGCCGCCGCGATCGATGGGATGGCCGGCGCGCGGGTCGCCCCCGACGGCGTGACGGTCTCGCCGTCGTCGCGGCGCTCCGACGTGCACCGGATCGCGTCGACGATCGTCGACGTCAACGCGCGCAACCCGAGCAACAACAAGAGCACCGCGATCCGCCGGAGCGGGAGCCGCGCCGGGGTCGTGCTCGCGCTGATGGTGCTCGTGGGCGGTGCCACCGCGGCCTGGTACATCCAGCGCCACAAGGATCGCGGCGCGACGCACGGCGACGAGCATGACCCTTCCGCAGGCATCGGCGCGGCGAGCGGTAGCGAGCAGCTCGCGACCGGGCCCGTGCCGGCGAGTGACGCCGGGGTGACCGACCCACTGCCGACGGGGATCTGGAACGGCAGCGCGATCGCGATGGGGTCGGTCGATGCGGCGGTCGACGCGGCCGTCGACGCGGCGGTCGTCGGAACCGGCGCGGACCCGGTCGGGTTCGGCAGCGCTGCCGACCTGGGCGCCGGTAGCGGCAGTGCGGACTTGCTGCCGATCGACGTTGCTGATGGCACTCACACCGGTTCGGGTGTGGGGTCGGCAACCGGTCCGAGCGACGGCGAGATCGAGATGACGCCCGATCCGGTTGCCGCGACGAATCCGGCGCCCGAGGATCCGACCAAGCCCGAGTTCGACGACGAGGCCGAGGACGCACCGAAGAGCACCGCGGACGTCGAGAAGCGCACGCCGGTCGCGCCCGCGATGGCGACCACGATCCGCGAGGCGGTCAAGCTGATCCAGGACGGCAAGCGCGATCTCGCACTCGCGAGCCTGCGCGCGATCTGGAAGAAGACGCCGAACAGCGCGTACGTGCCATTCCTCCTCGGTAACCTCTACTTCGATCAACGCTGGTGGTCGGTCGCGATGGATCACTACCGCGACGCGATCACGAAGAACGCCGGCTACAGGCGCAACGCGACGCTCAACCGCAACATCATCCGCATGCTCGGTAGCGTGCGCACGAACAAGCGCGCGCAAGTCTTCCTGCGCAAGACGATCGGCCGCGCGTCGGCGCCGTACCTCCGCCACGCCGCGGCGAACGAGAAGAACCCCCACGTCAAGAAGTGGGCGGCGTACATGGCGAAGCAGATCCGTTGATCACAGCTCCAGGCGCAGCTCTTTGGCGCAGCTCCAAGCGCAGCTCAGGCGGCCATCAGTCGCAGATGCCGGCGGTGCAGCTGCCGCTCGCGCACGCGTGGTCGCACGTCCCGCAGTGCTCAGGGTTCGTCTCCGCATCGATGCACGCGCCGTTGCAGGACAGCGTCGCGAGCGAGCACACATCGGGGTTGAGACCCTCGGGTGCTTTCGGGGTGTCGGTCGATGGCGTCAACGGCGAACCGGGCGCGTCGGCGCGGTCGCCGCGCGCGGGCGTCATCGGGCCCGCGGTCGTCGGATCGCCGACGCAGACGCCGTCGACGAGCGAGTAACCGGCCTCGCACGGATCGCTCACGATCGAATCGAGACAACCACCGGCGAGGAGCGTAGCGGTCACGAGCAGGCTGATGCGAATCACGGCGTACCTCCGGTGGTCTGGCGGTCGATGACGAACTCGACGCGACGGTTGCGCTGGTGAGCGGGCTCCGACGAGCCGGTGTCGCGCGGCCGTGCGCGGCCATGTCCGATCGCATCGACGCGGTCTGCGCCGGCGCCGCCTTCGATCAGCACCGCCCGCACGCGGTCGGCGCGGAGCTGGCTGAGTCCGAGGTTGTAGTCGTCGCTGCCGCGCGCGTCGGCGTGGCCCTCGATCGTGATGCGCTTCCACTCGGGATGCGCGGCCCACAGCTCGGCGATCGCCCGGACGATCAGCTTGCCACGCGTGCGGACGCGCGCGCGGTCGAGGTCGAACAGCACGCGCTCGTCGAGGATGATCCGGTCATCGATGATCGTGATCGCGTCGGCGATCGGGCAGCCGTCGAGCTCGCGCGCGCAGCTCGCCTCGCGCTCGATCACGATGTCGACGTCGCGGTCGATCGAGAGCGGCGCGGATGCGAGCTTGACCGCTGTCAGGATCGTCGCGACCGGCGCGATCGTGGCGATCGAGCGGGGGAGGGCGCGCCGGTGATCGCGACCGAACTTGACGTCGATGCCGACGACGAGCAGATCCGCGCTGCCGAGGCTATCCATCGAGTCCTGGCTGACGACACGAACGATGCGGGCGCTCGGCCCGATGTCGAGGCTGTCCATCGGGTAGCTCCACCCGGCGCCGAGCTCGAGGGCGGGGAGGAGGTCCATGCCAGTGAGCCCACCACCCGCCACCGCCTCGATCCAGGCGCCGCCACGATGCACGCGGAGCGCGAGGCTCGCGGTCGTCAGGCCGCCAAGTCCGGGATCTTGCAGGTGCTCGCCGGGCGCCGGGCCGTTGCGGAGCAGCCCCATGCGGAGCCGGACGCCTGTCGCGAGCCAGCCGTTATCCGCGTAGAGGCCGACCGCGGGCATCACGCCGGGTCGGAACACGCCCTGCTGGGCGTCCGAGACCGCCATCGCGGCCGGTGTCTCGGCGACCAGCCAGCCGTCGGCACGGGCCGCCGGCGCGAGCGCGGTCAGAACAATTGCCAGCCGGACGGTGCGAGCTGACCTCATCGAGGTTGGTAGTCGACCGGACTCCTCGACTCTGAAGGGGTGGCGGGGTATCCAACGGCCCGACCGGGTTGGCCTTGACATGAGGTCGCCGATCCATAAGATTCGCGCTCCGTTACGCCCGCCCAGGATTGCCAGATGCCGACTATCAATCAGCTCGTTCGCAAGGGTCGCCAGAAGATTCGCACGAAGAGTGCTTCTCCTGCCCTGAAGCAGTGCCCGCAGAAGCGTGGCGTTTGCACCCGTGTCTACACGACCACGCCGAAGAAGCCGAACTCGGCGCTCCGCAAGGTCGCTCGTGTTCGACTGACGAACGCGATGGAAGTGACGTCGTACATCCCGGGCGAGGGACATAACCTGCAGGAGCACTCGGTCGTGCTCATCCGCGGCGGTCGCGTCAAGGATCTGCCGGGCGTGCGTTATCACATCATCCGCGGCACCCTCGACACCACCGGTGTCCAGAACCGCAAGCAGTCGCGCAGCAAGTACGGCGCGAAGCGTCCCAAGTAAGCAGTCGCGGAGAAAATCAGATGCCTCGTAAAGGTGAAGTTTCCAAGCGTCAGGTCCTCCCCGACCCGAAGTACACCGACGCGCCTGTCGATCAGCGCCGCCGACTGACGAAGTTCGTCAACGTCGTGATGCGCGATGGCAAGAAGGCCGTCGCCGAAGGAATCGTCTACAAGGCGTTCGACATGGTTGCCGAGCGTGCGAAGGACGACCCGTTGAAGGTGTGGGACCGCGCGCTGTCGAACGTTCGTCCGCGCGTCGAGGTCAAGAGCCGCCGCGTCGGTGGCTCGACGTACCAGGTGCCGGTCGATGTCCGCCCGGACCGGTCGCTGGCCCTCGGGATGCGCTGGCTCGTCGAGTACGCCCGCGACCGCAACGAGAAGACGATGATGGATCGCCTCGCAAACGAGATCGTCGACGCCGCGCAGAACCGCGGTAACGCCGTCAAGAAGCGCGAAGACGTCCACAAGATGGCCGACGCCAACAAGGCGTTCGCCCACTACCGCTGGTAGTCGGAACTCAGGATCACGGCACATCAGGAGGCGAAGCAGGATCGAAACGTAAGCAGCGGGGCTCGGAAGGCACCAGGGAAGCCTGGTGAACCATCGAGCTCGTAGGACCGACCGCTGACGGCACAGGCCGCCAGACCTCGCTCCCACGATCCAGCTCCCTTCTCAGTCGATCCTGGGGGCACCCGCGGCATTCGTTCCTACTTCGGAACCCGCCGTGACCGTTAAGCCCCGCTCGCCAGCATCCGCTGGCTCGCTCCATCCCGGGCCCCGCTCCGCTGGCTCGCTCCATCCCGGGCCCCGCTCCGCTGGCTCGCTCCATCTCGGGCCCCGCCAGGTCTCGATCGCCAG
>JBKJUF010000715.1:0-16930 GCA_046590445.1 Kofleriaceae bacterium | reverse complement strand
GCGCAGTTCGGCGCGTTCTTCTACACGGTGAAAGGCCCTGCAGGTGGCATGCTGACGTTGTTCACGCTGTCAGGCGCGCCGCGCGAGGCGTTCGAGAAGTTCGGTCAACCGCGCGCGACCGCGCTGTTCGGGCCGACCTTCCAAAACGAGGGCGTGGTCCGGATCGCGAATGTCATGAAGGATCCGCGTTACGGCTCGATGGGCCCGCACCACGGCATGCCGCCCGGGCACCTACCGGTGTGCAGCTACCTCGCGGTGCCGGTCGCGACGCGATCGGGCGACGTGATCGGTGGGCTATTCTTCGGACACCCCGAAATCGGCGTGTTCAGCGAACGCACCGAGCGCCTGGTCGTCGGGATCGCCGCGCAGGCCGCGATCGCGATCGATAACGCGCGACTCTACGAGGAAGCCAGGCGCTCCGCCGAGGAGCGCCAGCTGCTGCTCGATGCCGAGCGCGCGGCACGCGGCGAGCTCGAACGCGTCAGCCTGATCAAGGACGAGTTCCTCGCGACGCTGTCGCACGAGCTACGGACGCCACTCAACGCCGTGCTCGGCTGGTCCGAGCTGTTGCTCGGTCGAACGACGCCCGACGTCGAGACCCGCCGCGGCCTCGAGACGATCGCGCGTAACGCGCGGGCGCAGGCCCAGCTGATCGAGGACCTGCTCGACATGAACCGCATCGTCTCCGGCAAGATCCGCCTGGACGTCCAGCGTGTCGATCTGTGCGCGATCGTCGAGGCTGCGGTCGATTCGGTGCGCCCCTCTGCCAATGCCCGATCGATCAAGCTCCGGACCACGCTCGATCCGCTCGTCGGTCCCGTGTTCGGTGATCCGCATCGCCTCCAGCAGGTGATCTGGAATTTGTTGTCCAATGCCGTGAAGTTCACGCCGAAGGGCGGGCGCGTCGACGTCCTGCTCGCACGCGTCAACTCCCACGTCGACATCACGGTCGCCGACTCGGGCATTGGCATCAGCCCCGACTTCTTGCCGCACATCTTCGAGCGGTTCCGACAGGCGGATTCGTCGACCACGCGCAAGCAGGGCGGGCTCGGGCTCGGGCTCGCGATCGTCAAGCAGCTCGTCGAGCTGCACGGCGGCACCGTGAGCGCGGACAGTGGTGGCGTCAACAATGGCTCGACGTTCGTGGTGAGCCTGCCGCTGCGCGCCGTGCGCGAGGACACCGGCCAGCATCCGACCGCACGAACGCGTACGACTGCGCAGGTCGAGATCCGGCTCGACGGCGTCACCGTGCTGGTGGTCGACGACGAGGAGGACGCGCGCGAGCTTGTGAGGTGCGTGCTCGTCGAGGCGAAGGCCACGGTCATCACCGCGAGCTCCGCCGAGGAAGCGCTCGCGGTCTTTGCGACAACGCGACCCGACGTCATCGTCAGCGACATCGGCATGCCCAGCGGAGACGGGTATCAGTTCATGCGCGCGGTTCGCGAGCGGACCCTCGACGAAGGTGGCAAGACTCCGGCGATCGCGCTCACCGCCTTCGCACGCTCCGAGGATCGCACGCGCGCGCTGCTCGCGGGTTATCAGGTGCACATGGCAAAGCCGATCGAGCCGCACGAGCTGGTCGTCACGATCGGCAGCCTCACCGGCCGCACCGGGCTGGCCAAGTAGTCGAGCAGCGAGCCCATGCTGCGCGTGTGGCTCTCGTCGTTCTGATCGCGCGTCGGCGTGATCGCCGTCCGATCAGCGCGCGACGATCCGCGTGACGGCGCCGATGATCTCGCTCAGCTTGCTCGGCTTCGTCAGGTGACCCGCGAAGCCGGCCTCGAGCGATCGCTCGCGCTCGAGCTCGGGATGGCTCGCGCTGATCGCGATCAACGGGATGTCCGCGAGGCTCGGGATCGCTCGAACACGCTCCAGGAAGCCGTAGCCGTCGATGTGGGGCAGGTGGAGATCGCAGAGGATCGCGTTCGGGTGCCAGCTCTCGAGGATCGTGAGCGCAGCCTCGGCGCTCATCGCCGTCTTGACGTCGGCGCCGAGCTTCGACAGCGACGCCGCGAACATCTCGAGGGTGTCGCGGTCGTCCTCGAGGATCAGGATCGACAGCCCGTTCAGCACGGCGTGCCGGTCGTCGGCGGCGGTGCCTCGAGGCGCCGGTACAGCGAGCGGCGATCGATGCCGAGCACGCGCGCTGCGTGAGTCTTGTTACCGCCGAGGCTCTCGAGGACCTGCCGCACGTAGCGGCGCTCCATCTCGTCGAGCGTGATCATCTCGGCGGCATTCGTGGAGGCGAGCTCGATGCGAGCCGACTGGTACTGCTGGACCTTGGTCGGCAGGTGCTCGACGGTGATCGGCCCGCGGCCGCAGATCGCGACCGAGCGCTCGATACAATTCTCGAGCTCGCGCACGTTGCCCGGCCAGTTGTAGTCGGTGAGCTTGCGCGCGGCCTCGGGGCTCAGCTCGATCACCGGCTTGTTCGTGCGCGCAGCGATCCGCTCGAGCATGTGTCGCGCGAGGAGCGGGATGTCACCGCTACGGTCGCGAAGCGGCGGGACCGGGATCGCGACGACGTTGACGCGGTAGAACAGGTCCTCGCGGAACCGCAGCTCCTCGACCTCGGTCGCGAGATCGCGGTTGGTCGCGGTCACGACGCGGGCGTGGAACGGGACCTCCTCGTCGCCGCCGACCGGTCGCACCGTACGCTCCTGGAGGACGCGCAGCAGCTTGACCTGCATCTCGAGGGGCATCTCGCCCACCTCGTCGAGGAAGATCGTCCCGGCGCCGGCCTGCAGGAACAGCCCAGGACGCGAGGTCTTGGCATCGGTGAACGCACCGCGGACATGGCCGAACAGCTCGCTCTCGAGGAGCGGGGCCGGCATCGCGCCGCAGTTGATCGCGACGAACGGCTCGCCACGGCGAGGTGACAGGTCGTGAAGTGCACGGGCGACCAGCTCCTTGCCGGTGCCGCTCTCGCCGGTGATCAGGACCGTCGCATCGCTGCCGGCGACCCGGCGGACGAGCTGCGTCGTCTCGCGCAGCACCGCGCTCGCGCCGGCGATGCCGGGGATCGGTGCATGCTGGTCGACGGCCGCGCGCAGCCGGCGAACCTCGCGCTTGACCGAGAGGTGCTCGAGGGCGCGCCGCGTCGCGATCTCGAGCGCGTCGACCTTGACCGGCTTGGTCAAAAAGTCATGGGCACCCGCGCGGATCGCGGCGATCGCGGTCTCGAGATCGCCAACCCCGGTCAGCACGATCGACAGCACGTCGGGGTGGCGCTCGTGGAGCTCGGTACACAACGCGATGCCGGTCATCCCGGGCATCTGAACGTCGGTGATCACGAGATCGACCGCGGCATCGCGGACCTTCTCGAGACAGGCGTGGCCCGATGCGACGGCGTCGACGTTGAATCCGCGGCGGCGCAGCGCCTCGCAGAGCAAGGTACGGGTGTCTTCGTCGTCATCAACCAGCAGGACCGATCCAGTCATTGGCTACCTCTGGGATCGGCGCGGGCCGATCCGATGCGGGGTTCGTCGTCGGCCTTCGTCATCCAAGCATCGGGCCAGCCTGCAAGTACGCCATCACGCGCGATCAACGGGTAGCCGGTGAGCGATCCGGCCCATCCAGCCCGGGCGGGTGCGCTCACCGAGCCTCAATGCCTCAAAGCCTCGCGCAGGTCAGCGAAAAGTGCGGGATAAACAAAACGTCCCCGCCGTGTCGATCTGGCCGGCGATATGTCGTCCTGGTAGAGCCCCGGCTTCAGGCTGAACCAGAGAGCAGGCGAACGAGTGGGTCAAGTGACGCAAACTTCTGGGCGACAGTCGTTCAGGACGCGATGGCGGTCGCGCGGACGTCGAGCAGCTGCATCAGCGCCTCGATCTTGAACGGCTTGCGAAGCACGCGGACGGGCGCCGAGACTGCCGCGCTCGAGCCGGTCACGACCACGACCTCGACGCTCGCGTATCTCGGATCGTTGCGGATCGCGCCGAGCACTTCCCAGCCGTTCATGTCGTACATGTGCAGGTCGAGCAGCAAGATCTGCGGCGTGTCGCGCGCGAGGAACGCGAGGGCTTCGGCGCCACTGCCGACGGCGACGACCTCGTAGCCCCGACGTTCCATCGCGTCCTGGGTCGCGGCGCGCACGTCATCATCGTCGTCGACAATCAATACGCGTCTGGAAGGCACGACTTCACCCTAGCGATGTGGATGGTCGTCGTCCATCCGCACTTCATCAACACACGGTGAGACGAACGTGGGATCCGGACGCGCCGTGCGCGGACGCGCAGAGCCGGCAAGAACGTCACGCCGCGCCTCGTGACGTCCGGCGTCAGTGTCCGCCGCCGGAGATCCCGGCGATGATCAGCGCGGCGATCGCGAGCCCGGCGAGGGCCTCCCCGGCGATCAGTCCGGAGACGAACGCGATCCCGTGCGTCGACGCCCATGCCCGGTGCCGCCGCTCGACGAGCCACAGCGCGAGGCCGCCGATCGCGATGGTGAGCGAGAGATATGGCGGCAGGATGAACGCCATGCCGAGTGCGACGGGCGAGGGCGCCCAGGCGAGCCAGCGGGTCGAGCCTGCAACGGCGAGCGCGATGCCGGCGACGAACGCGATCGCGGCGGCGAGCGGAGCTCCGGCGGGAAGCGCGGACACGCCGTGCTGCACGAGGTCCGCGGTCGCCTTCCACGACGTCGCAGCGGGCGCGGGCATCACGTCGTTACCGAGGCCGTAGCTGCCGCGGATCAGCTCGAACGCGAGCGCGCATGTAATCCCGCCGACGACCACGCCGACGAGCTGGGCGCCGAGCTGCGGCCGCGGCCGGCTGCCGACGAGCGCGCCGGTCTTCCAGTTCTGCAGCAGCATCGCGGAGTGCATCAGCGTGCCGTTGACGACGCCGCCGGCGGACAGCGGCGCCGCGATCCCGCCGGGCGCGGCCACACCGACGACGATCTGCGCGACCCCGCCGAGCGGGCCGGCCGGCGTGTTGTCGGTCTCGCCCATCGCGCGGGCCGCCGCCGCGCACAGCACGATCGACAGGGCGAGCCCGAGCATGGTGACCGCGGGATGGACCTCGAACACGAGCGCGCCGAGCACGACGATCGCGAGCGCCGCGATCACCATCGCGAGCACGTGACCGCGCGTGGTCCGGAAGTTGGTTCCCTCGTGCGATCCCTCGTGCAGTCCTTCGTGCAATGCCTCGTGCGACGCGCGGACCTCGCGCAACCCCGCGCGTAACCCGCGCCACGCCGAGACAGCGCCACCGACGGTGCCACCGACCATCAGCCCGGCGCCTGGCCAGAGCAGCCAGGTCAGGAGAGCGACGTAGTCGGGCGCCGCGATCCCGGCCGCGACGACCTGCGGTGCGATCGCGACCCACGCGATGGCGCTGCCGAGCACCAGGGCGATCGAGATCCGAGCGCCGACGATGTACCCGATACCGACGAGGAGTGGGCTCCAGCCGATGCCCACATAGATCGCGGCGGCCGGGATGGCCCCGATGGTCAGCGGGATCACGGTGAGCTCGGGGATCCAGCCGGCGAACGAGCGAGCGAACGCGATGGCCGCCGCGACGATCGCGCCGAGCGCGAGCATGCGGATGCGGCCACCGGCCGCCGCGGCACCGGAGTAAACGTTGTTGAGGATCTCGGCGGTCGCGGCGCCGCTCGGGAACGGCAGCGTGCCACGAACGATGAACGCCGCGCGGAGCGGGATCGCCATCAGCGAGCCGAGCGCGCCGACGGCGACGCCCCACACGACGACGCCCACCGGTGCGGGCGCGGTGCCGTCGAGTGACATCGCCGCGATCGGGCCGACCAGGCCGCCTGTGATCGCCATCATCGCAGCCGAGCTCGAGACGGTCTGCACGATGTTGCCGTCCTGAGACCGCGCGCGCGTCCGCGTGATCGCGGTCAGCATCGCGAACGCGATCAGAGCTGCCGGGATGTTTCCGCCATCGACGAAGCCGGTCTTGGTGCCCGCATACACCGCGGCGCCCGCGAACACGATGCCGAGCAGCGCGCCGACGCCAAGCGTGCGCACTGACAACTCGCTGTGCTCGCTCTCCGGCACGGCCACCATCCGCGATCCTACTCCACCAGCGCAGCGTCTCGATCGAGAACGCCATCGTCTGCTGGGTCCCGGTGACCTTCGCGAACGTCGTCGGATCTGGATCGCCGGCGACCTGGAACGTCGAGCTTCGGGGCTCCGGAACCGACGCCGATCCCTTCGACCACGGATCGGTGACCGTCAGTTGGGTTCGACGATCACGCGGCGAAGCTTGCCGGCGCGGCTCAGCGGGATGTCCGGCACGATCTCGATCTCCAGCGGCACGCCGCGCAGGTGCTTGCCGACGAACTCGCGGATCACGCGCTCGGCGTCGGCCGGCAGGTGATCGCCGACCGGAACGATCTTGAGGACGAGGCGGCGATCCGCACGCTGCACGACCTGGAACTGCTTGGTGTGCTTCGCCATGTTGAGGAACAGGATGTTGAACAAGATCCCCTCGACGGGGTTGCCGTCGGCATCGCGCATCGTGTCCGTGACCCGACCCTCGACCGGGCCGAACCGCGGCAGCGTGCGGCCGCACGGGCAGGGCGCCGGCGTGCGCGCGAGCGCGAGGTCGCCGGTGAGGTAGCGGATGAACGGGCACGCGAGGTTGTGGAGATCGGTGATCGCGACCTCGCCTTGCTCGCCGGGGCGCGCCGCACGCATCGACCCATCGGCCTCGCGCACGAGGAGCTCGACGACGAGGTTCTCGACCGACTCGTGCAGGCCGTCGTGGACCTCGCACTCCGAGCCCATCAGCATGAACTCGCGGCAGCCATAGGTCTCGAACACCGCCGGTCCGAAAGCCTGCGCGACATCCTCGCGATCGTGTGGCCACAACCGCTCCGCGCCGTAGATCACGGGAATCGTGTCCCACGTGCGCAACCCCTCGGCGTTCACGAACCGCGCGAGGTCCGCGATCGCCTGGGCGTAACCCGCGATCACCTGCGGCTTCTGGCGGACGATCGTCTTCACCATCTCGAGGAGGTTCTCCGGCGAGCGCACCATGCAGTTGACATAGATATCGCGCCGCAGCTGGTGATCGATCGCGAGCTTCGCGCGCTCGAAGCGACTCGGTGCGATCGCGGGGACGCCCCACAGGTGCATCGCCTTGTCGCCCATCTTGTAGCCGCCCCAGCCGAAACCACGCCACCGGGTAGCGTCGCGCCAGTACCGCGACTCCGCGCCGAACCGGACCTCGAGCGGCTGACCTGTCGACCCGCTCGTCATCTTCGACACGGCGATCGCCGGATGTGACGCGGTCCGGGCCTCGACGGTCGTCTGCGCGACCTCGCGCCCGAGCACCGGGATCCGGGCGAGATCGCCGAGCGACCGGATCGAGTCCGGGTCGATGCCGCCATCGTCGAGCAGGCGGCGGTAGTGCGCGGTGTGGAGGTATGCGTGGCGCACCAGCCGCCGCAAGAAGCCGGTCCGCATCGCGGCGAGCTCGTCGAGGCTCGCGCGCTCGGTTCGATGCAGCAGCGCCAGCAGCTCGAACGTGGGCCGTCCGCGGATCCGCTCCCAGGCCGGGTAGAACACCCGCGCGAGCGCGGAGCCGTATGGATCGAAGGCCACGCTGCATCGTAGCGCGTACCGAGCGCGCGACCGAGCCCAACACCGTCGCCTCACGTCGAGAATGCTGGTGTGCCGGTCCGGCGACACCGTGCGGCTCGGCCACACGGTCTTCGTGCTGGTCGTGGTCGCGTGCAGCTCGATGCCCGACGGTGTCGCGGAGCGCTTGCTGTCCGGTGCGCAGAAGGGCGTGATCCAATCGATCGGTCACTTGCGGATGGACCAGCACGGCATCGTGTTCACCGACGACACGTAGCGCCGCTCTGTTGCGGCCCGCTCGGACGATCACGAAGCTGCGGGTGGCACCACAGGATCGGTCGGCGACGTGACGGCCGTGGCGCGCTTGTTCCGCCACGCTCGCAAGCGATCCTCGAGCAGGAACCGCAGGCGCCGGCGCTGCACGCGCGCCCAGGTCAGCGTGGTCTGGTCGGTCGAGAGCTGCTTCTTGTAGCGCATGTCGCCGCCGAGGAAGTCGTAGATCGCGAGCCCGTGTGCGAGCGCGTGCTCGATCGCCGCGGCGTGGCACACGAAGCCGGGCTTGAGGTGCGCGTTGTCGAACGCGGCGACGCCGCTCTGATATTGCAGCACGCGTCCGCGATAGACGTGGTTGTAGAGGCAACCGATCGTCCCGGCCTGGTCGCCGCGCACGCGGAGGAGCTGGATCTCGCCGTGTGCGAAGCGCTGCGTGATCAGCCGGCGATGAAACCGGTCGAACCACGGATCCGCGAATGCGCCAGGCTTGCCCTTCGCGCGCCACTGGGCGCCGTGCAGCGCGACGAGCTCGCTGTAGATATCGATCGCCTCGCTCGGATCGCGCGCGATCTGCACGACACACGTGCCGGCCTCGCGCTGCGCGCGCCGGACCTGGCTGCGGGTCTGGCTCGACAGCATCGCGAGATAACCTTTGGGCCGCGCACGCTCGAGATCGACAAAGTACGACGGCACCTGGCGATCGATCCGCACGCGCACGTCGCCGGCCTGCTCGAGGTCACCGAACGCACCGGCGTGCAGCGCCGGCAGGTAGAGCTCGTCCCAGCCCCATGGCAAGAGCGCGAGGAGCTCGCTGAGCGACAGATTCGCGCCAACGAGCCCGTTGTATTCGATCCAGAGCTCGTCGAAGCGCTGCGTCCCGGTGACGTTGAGGTAGCGCGCGCGGCTCGGCATCACGCCGTGTCGGAGCACGAGCTGGTGGCCGAGGAAGCAGGCGGCGATCGGCGCGCCGCCGGCATCGATGACCGCCATCGGAGGCGTCTGGTCGCGCGGCAACGTCGCCAGCCAGCTCTCGATCCATCCCCACGACAGGAAGTACGAGGGCGGCGAGGCCACCTCGAGATCGCGCCAGATGCGCTCGGCCTCGAGCGAGTACGGATCGACGAGCGCGAGCTTCACGTCACGCGGATGCTAAGCGTTGTCCCGTCATGTGACCAGGCGGTTATGTCGGAAGTAGGCCCGACGATGATCGCGGTCAGATCGATCGGCAATGATGGCGGACTCATGACGCGCCTGTCCGCCGCCGAAGTCTTCACCCCGACCTCGTACCCGACCGACACGTACGTGCCCGAGCCCGATCAGCTCTGGGACCGCCGACTGGTACGACGAGCCGCATGGTTTGGGATGCTCGAGCGCGCGGCCGAAGGTGACGGCGCGTGAGACCACGCTCAGGCATCTTGTTGTGGTTCCGGTCACGCTGTGAGCGCTGGACCCGTCGTCCGGCTTGTTAGTACGGTTAGCACGATGACTGTGCTCTCTGCGGTTCGTGTATGCGCTGCCGTCCTGATGACCATGCTCGTCGCGACGTGCGGCGATAATCTGAAGGGCGCTTCACTCGCGGCGCTCGTGGTGTCGCCAGGTTCTGGACTGGTGACCACGGAGGCCGGTGGCACCGCTTCCTTCACGGTCGCGCTCGACAGCCGACCGTTCGAGGACACCACGATCACCCTCACGAGCTCACGGATCACCGAGGGCACGGTTTCACCGGCGACGATCACGCTGACGCCGGACAACTTCGATATTCCAGTCACCGTGACCCTCACCGGGGTCGATGACGACGAGGTCGCCGATGGCGATCAGCCGTACATGGTGCACGTCGATGGCGGCGTCGCCGGCACGGCCGACGTCATGGCGACGAACCAGGACGACGATGACCCCGGCGCCACCGTCACGCCAACCTCCGGTCTGATGACGACCGAGTCCGGCAGCACGGCGACGTTCACGATGAAGCTCGACACCCGGCCGAGCGCGAACGTCACGATCCCGATCTCGAGCCTCGACCCGACCGAGGGTACCGTCTCGCCGGCGCAGCTCGTGTTCACGCCGGTGAACTACGATGCGCCACAGGCCGTGACCGTCACCGGCGTCAACGACGACCTCGGTGATGGCCCGCAGCCGTACACGATCAGCGTTGGCGTCGCGACCAGCACCGACGCCACATACAATGGCTTCGACGCAGACAACGTGGCCGTGACGAACATCGACAACGACACGCCCGGCATTGTCGTCACGCCGTCGACGACCCCGCTGGTCACGAGCGAGGATGGCACCAGCGCGACGTTCACCGTGGTGCTCACCACCGAGCCGATCGCGAACGTCACGATCGCGGTGAGCTCGAGCGACCCCGGCGAAGGCGCCGCGTCACCCGCCACGCTCACGTTCACGTCCGCGAACTGGGACGCCCCGCAGACCGTCACCGTCACCGGCGTCAACGATGACCTCGCCGATGGCTCGCAGAGCTACACGATCGTGACCGCGCCCGCCGCCAGCAGCGACGCCGGCTATTTCGGCCGTGATGCCGCCGACGTCGCGGCGACGAATGTCGACAACGACACCGCGGGCTTCACGGTGACGCCGGCGACGGTGCCACTGCAGACCACGGAAGCCGGCGGCACCGCGACGTTCACCGTACGGCTCAATGCCCAGCCGACGGCGACGGTGACGTTCGCGGTTGGTTCCGACGCGCCCGACGAGGGCACCGCCACGCCGGCGACCCTCACGTTCACGACCGTCGACTGGAACGCACCACAGATCGTGACTGTGACCGGCGTCGACGACGCGCTCGCCGACGGCAACCAGCCATATAACGTCGTGCTGTCCCCCGCGGTCAGCGTCGACGCGGGCTACAACGGGCTCGATCCCTCCGACGTCGCGCTGACGAACCTCGATAACGACAGCGCCGGTATCGTCGTGACTGCCGTCGCGAACCTGCAGACCACGGAAGGTGGCGGCACCGTGCAGTTCACGGTCGTCTTGCAGTCGCAGCCGATCGCGAACGTCACGATTCCGCTGACGTCGTCCGATACGACCGAAGGCACGGTCTCGCCCGCCGAGCTCGTATTCACTCCTGTGAACTACAACGCGCCGCAGACCGTGACGGTCACCGGCCTCAACGACGCGATCGTCGATGGCAACCAAGTCTACACGATCGTGACCGAGCCTGCGACGAGCCTCGATCCCGGCTATCTCGGCATGAACGCGGCGGACGTCACCATCACGAACCTCGACAACGACACCGCTGGCATCGTCGTCTCCGAGACTGCGATCACGACGGGCGAGGCTTCCGGCGGGACCGCGACCTTCTCGATCCGCCTGCTGTCCGAACCCACCGCCAACGTCACGATCGCCCTGACGTCGTCGGATCTCACCGAGGGCACGGTGTCGCCGGCGCAGCTCGTGTTCACACCCGCGAACTTCAACGCGCCGCAGCAGGTCACGGTGACCGGCGTCGATGACGCGATCGCCGATGGCAACCAGCTCTACACGATCGTCACCGAGCCGGCGACGAGCACCGACCCCGCCTACAACAACCTCGATGGCGCCAACGTGACGGCGACCAACGTCGACAACGACGCGGCGGCCATCCAGGTGTCGCCGACGTCGGGCCTGATCACCAGCGAGACCGCGCCCGGAACGGCGACGTTCAACGTGGTGCTGAGCTCGCAGCCGACCTCGGATGTCGCGATCTCGGTCGCCTCGTCGCGGCCGACCGAGGGCACGACGTCGACCACCACGCTCGTCTTCACGCCGGCGAACTACAACGCACCGCAAACGGTCACGGTGACGGGCGTCGACGACGCGATCGCCGACGGCAACCAGCCTTACACGATCCTGCTCGGAGCGGCGGTGAGCACCGACTCGAGCTACGCGAACATCGATCCGCCGGACGTCAGCGTCACGAACCTCGACAACGACAGCGCGGGGATCCGCGTCGAGCCAGCGTCGGGGCTCGTCACGAACGAGGCCGCCGCTGGCAGCGACGTGTTCACCGTGGTGTTGCTCTCGCAGCCGACCGCGGACGTCACGATCGCGGTGTCCACCGGCGATGCAACGGAGGGCACGGTGATTCCGGCGTCGCTGACCTTCACGGCAGGCAACTATAACGTGCCGCAGACGGTCACCGTGACCGGCGTCGACGATGCCGTGGCCGACGGTAATCAGCCGTACCTCGTGATCCTCGGACCCGCCGCGAGCGCGGACACCACGTACAACGGGCTCGATGCCAATGACGTGACGGTCACCAACATGGATGACGACACGCCGGGCTTCATCATCGATCCCGTCGAGCTGCTGCTCTCGGAGTTCGCAGGCGACTTCGATACGTTCGAGGTCCGGCTGACGAGCCAGCCACTTGCGGACGTGACGATCACGCTCACCAGCAGTGACACCACGGAGGGCACGGTCTCACCAGCCTCGCTGACGTTCACGCCGGCCAACTTCGCGACGCCGCAGCTCGTGACCGTGAACAGCGTCGATGATCTCGTCGCCGACGGGAATCAGGTCTTCTCGATCGTCACCGGCGTGGCGTCGAGCACGGACGCCGGCTATGCGGGCCTGAACCCGCCGGACGTCACGGTCACCACCGTCGACAACGAGACCCCGGGCGTGTTCGTCCAGGCGCGCAAGAAGCTGTTCACGACCGAGAACGGCGGCTTCACGAGGATCCGCATGCGCCTCAACACCCAGCCGATCGCAGACGTGACCTGCACGGTGTCGAGCTCGGATACGACCGAGGGCGTGGTCAGCCCGCAGGCGCTGATGTTCACGCCGGCGAACTTCGCGACGCTCCAGCAGATCACGGTCACCGGCATCGACGACGCCCTCGTCGACGGCAATCAGGTCTACACGATCGTGACCGCAGCCTGCACCAGCGCCGATCCGAGCTACAACGGCATCGATCCCCGCGACCCGATCGTGATCAACCGCGACAACGAGTGAGCCCTCTCGGGACGAGCGCTAAAAGTCCGCTTCGGTCTTGTGATACTTCTTCACGAGCTTCTGGAGGTACGCGCCGAGATCGAGGACGTCCTGGTTCTCGGTCGCGCGCGACACGAAGACGGTGATCAGGTCGTGGCCCTCATCGCCGCCGGGCTCGCGCAACCGCAGCATGACGTAGCCCTCGTCCTCGTCCTTCTTGCCCTTCTTGCGGTCGGGCAGCTCGAGGAGGTCGATCAGCTCCCAGACCTTGCGGGTCTCGCGACGGTCGAGGTTGACGGTGCCGTAGTCCTTCTCGTCCTCGCCGCTCGCGAAGCTCGTCCACATCGACGAGTCGCGGATCCGGATCTGCCAGTCGTCGCCTTCGGGCTTGTTCGAGACGAAGTCGAACATGCGCCCGTTGGTCTCGCCGCGGTCGACGTCGCCAGCCTGGCGATCGACGGCCTGGTAACTGCCGCCGGCCTTGCAGCCGCCGAGCCCGAGGCTCAGGACGACCGGGGTGATCGCGAAGAATCGAAGACCGAGACGATGACGTGGGACGCGCACGGGCATCGATCGTAGCAGGTATGCTCGCGCGCGGATGTCGCTTCGCTTCAGTGGTCGCGAGCTCGAAGCCTCGGCGACGTTACGTGACGGCACGCACCGCGCAGCGAGCCTCGACGCGACGTGGACTCGGTTTGCGCCGGCCCGTCGCAAGGCCGGTATCACCCGGATCGCGGAGCTGACCGGGCTCGACACCCTCGGGATCCCGGTGTTCGCGGCGATCCGGCCGATGGGCTTGTCGCTGTCGACCCAGCAGGGCAAGGGCATCACGGCCGGCGCGGCGCGGGTCTCGGCGCTGATGGAGAGCCTCGAGACCTGGACGGCCGAGCATGTCGCGCTGCCGGTCGTGCGCGGCAGCTATCGCAAGCTCCGCGCGCGCGCCGTCGACGTTCGCAAGCTACCACGGCCGCGCGGCCGGCTCGATCTCGATGCGACGTGGCGTTGGGTCGAGGGTGTGGATCTGCTGCGCGACGAGCCGGTGCTCGTGCCGCTGCAGGCCGTGACGCTCGACACCACGTTCACGCGCCCGCCGGTGTTCGACATCTCGTCGAATGGCCTCGCCTCGGGCAACGTACTCGTCGAGGCGATCGTGCACGGGCTCGCCGAGGTGATCGAGCGCGATGCCGAGGCCGCGTGGCGGCGGGCCGGCGGCGATCGCCGGATCGTGCTCGACACGATCGACGATCCGATGTGCCAGGCACTGATCGATCAGATCACCGCGACCGGCGCGCGGGTATTCGTGTGGGACCTCGCGAGCGACACCGGGGTGCCAGTGATCGGCTGCGCGATCATGGAGGATCCGCGCGAGCCGGCGTGGCGCACGCTCGGCTTCTACCAGGGGTTCGGCGCGCACCTCGTCCCCGAGATCGCGATCGCACGCGCGATCACCGAGGCCGCGCAGACGCGGCTGACGTACATCGCCGGGGCGCGCGACGACTTCTTCGGCTTCGACTATGCACGTGCCACCGATCCCGAGCTGCTCGCGGATCTCTGGGCCCGGCTCGCCGGGCCGTGCGAGGAGCCGGCATCGTTCGACGATCTGCCGCGCGCGACGCCCACGAGCCTTGGTCACGCGCTCGAGTTGCTGGTCGAACGGATCGCGGGCCCGGTGATCGCAGTCGACCTCACGCATCCCGAGCTGCGCGTCCCGGTCGTCAAGGTGATCGCGCCAGGGCGCGCGGTCGACATCGAGGCGATGGGATGAGCGCCGCGAGCACGCTGGTGTTCGTCGGGCCGACGCTGCCGGCCGTCGAGGTCGCGCGACTGTTGCCCGCCGCGGCCGTGCTGCCGCCGATCGCCGTGGGTGATCTGCTGACCTTGATCCGCCGGCGCGGGCTCTTGCGGATCGCGATCATCGACGGCTACTTCGAGCGGATGGCCGCGGTCTGGCACAAGGAGATCCTGCTGGCGCTCGAGCGGGGTATCGCGGTGTGGGGCGCGTCGAGCATGGGCGCGCTGCGCGCCGCCGAGCTCGCGCCGTTCGGCATGATCGGCGTCGGTGGCATTTATCGTGACTTCGCACGCGGCATCCTCGTCGCCGACGATGAGGTCGCGGTCGCGCACCTGCCTGCCGAATATGGTTACCGGGCCACGAGCGACGCGCTCGTCAACCTGCGCGACGGCATCGCCCGCGCACCGATGCTGACAGCGTCGACGAGGAGCCGCCTGGTCGAGCTCGCGCGTGCGCCATTTTATCGCGAACGGTCCTGGGATCGGCTGATCGCGGACGCCCGCGAGGCCGGGCTCCCGGCGCGCCAGCTCGCCGCGCTCGCCGCTTGGCCGAAGCCCGACCGCAAGGCCGCCGATGCACGCACGCTGCTGCGCGCGCTGGCCCGTGATCGGCGCCGCCGGATCACCGGCGCACGCGTGCCGCGGACCTGGGCACTTCGCCAGCTGCTCGCGGGCTGAGTCAGCGCGCACCGGCGGCCGGGACGCCGATCGTCCGCGACGCCACGGCCTCCGCACCGTGGGTCCGCCGGCGCTGGATCGCCGCCGTCAGGTCGGCCTTGCGTGCGAGGGCGTCGCGGATCCGCTCGACCCGGTGCGGCGGATGCTGGAAGAAATTGCGGTCGAGCGCGGGGTCGTCCGCGTACGCGCGGCGGATCTCGGCCTCGTCCCAGCTCGTCGGGAACACCGTGTACGCGAGCGGTGGCTCGCGCAGCCACCAGCCCGTGAAACCGAACCGGGCGTGGTTCCGGTCGTAGATCTGGGTGCCGGGGTAGGGCACGACCACACCCCGCGCGTTGAAGCCACCGGCGATCGGCGCGGCGCGCTCGAGGAAGCCGATCGTCGCGTCGAGCTCGGCATCCGTCTCGTCGGGCCACCCGAACATGAGGTTGACCACCGTGTGCACGCCGAGGTCACGGCACCAACCGAGCACGTCGAGCACGCGTTCGACCGTCACGCCCTTGCCGATCCGCAGCAGCATCCCGGGATCCGCGCTCTCCATGCCGATGTCGATGCCCGCGCAGCCCGCGCGCTGCATGTCGGCGACGACCTCGCGATCGAGGTGCGCCGGGTGCGCGGTGCAGGTCCACCACACCGGCGCGCCGATCGCGAGGATCGCATCGCACAGCTCGCGAACACGGCGGCGCCCGACCGCGAACGAGTCGTCGAAGAACGAGAAGCCGACGAGCCCGTGCTGCTCGCGCAGCATCGCGATCTCGGCCGCGACCGAGCCGGCGCTGCGATAGCGAAACTTGCGGCCGGTGACGTCGTTCGAGCAGAACGTGCAGGCGGCGGGACAGCCACGGCTCGACAGGATGCCTGCAGGCGGCAACACGCCGCCGAGCCGGGGCGCCGCGCCGTACCAGGCAGGATCGAACAGATCGAGCGCGGACAGCGGCGGCGCGAGGCGATCGAGCTCGCCGAGAAACGGCCGCGTCGGGTTGTGGCGCGGCAACCCGCGCTCGATCCACGACAGCCCACCGATGTTGGCGGCGACGCGCTTGCCGTCGATGACGTCGGCGAGCTCGACGAGCGCCTCCTCGCCCTCACCGCGGATCACCCAGCGAAAGCCATGCGCGAGCGGCTCGGCGGGCACGATCGTCGCGTGCGGTCCGCCGGCGACGAGCACGAAGCGCGACGCGAGCGCGGCGGCGAGCGCGTAGGCGGGCTGGACGTGCAGGGTCTTGAGGTGAAGCCCGACCAGATCGGGCGCGAACGCGGCGATCCGCTCGGCGATCGCGACATGATCGTGCGGCGCATTCGGCGCCGACGCATCGAGCAGCGCGACCTCGTGGCCACCGGCGCGCAGCGATGCCGCGAGGTGACAGAACGACAGCAGCGGCGTCCGCACCGGCTCGGGCGATGGCGGGTTCACGAGGAAGACGCGCGCCATGACCACCGAGTCTAAGGCATGTGCCGCGGATCTGGGTGATGCTCGTGTGGTGGCCGAGCAAATCGCGCACCCACACGCCGCGTTGCTCGCGGCCTGCGTGGCCTCGCCCGACGACGACGCGCAGCGGCTGGTCTGGGCGGACGCCGTCGGAGGCGAGCGCGGCGAGCTCGTCGTCATCCAGTGCGACCTCGCACGCGGCGGGCTGACGCCGGCCAAGGTCGCGGTCCGCCGGCGCCGCGAGCGCGCGCTGCTCGCGGACCACGGCGCGGCGTGGT
>JBKJUF010000762.1:0-17882 GCA_046590445.1 Kofleriaceae bacterium | reverse complement strand
ATCGGATCACGTCCCTCTGACGACGAAACTCGACCACAGCTAACTGATCGAAATCGATCGAGAAAGCTCTCCCGCCTTCCTGATCACCAACTTGCGGGGACGTGTACTTAGCGCGTGGATCTTTTTGCGGACCGCGTCCTCGCAGCGGCAATGGTTCGCGAGCAACACCGCCAGCTGGTCCTATCGCACGTCGAGATCCGCCCACAGCGCGAGGTGGTCGGACACGTTATCCGCGTCGCTGACCGCGAACTTCGTGGTGTCGAAGCCGCGCGTGTAGATCGCATCGAGTCGCATCGCGAGCGCGCGGTGCGTGGGGCCGCTGCCGGTGACCGGCGTGTCGAAGCCGAACGCGCGGACGAGCTCCTCGAGGCGATTGTCCTGCGTCGTGGTCAGGATCGGGATCACGTGGGCGATCCAGGTGAACGGGCTGGTGTTGAAGTCGCCCGCGATGATCACTGGCGTGGTCGCGTGGTAGGCGTGCGCGAGCACGGGGATCAGCTGCGCGCGGCGATCGCGGACGTTGACGCGGTTATCGAGGTGCACGGCATAGACCGTCACTGGGTCGCCGGCGACATCGAGCGTGGCGGCGAGCGCGACGCGGCGACCGCTGTTCGCGTGGACGTCGAAGTACGGCAGCGGGATGACGCGCGCCGAAGTGATCGGTGCGCGCGACAAAATGGCCACGCCGTGGCTGCCCTCCGGGATCGCGTGGCCGGCGGCGAACACCGCGTGATAGCCGAGCGTCTTGCCGATGCCGCACGCCGCGCTGCACCATGGCGTCCCCGGTCGCTCGATGCGCTCGACCTCCTGCAGCACGATCACGTCGGCATCGCGCAGCTGGCGATCGGTCGCGAGGGCATGCGCGATCGCGCTCGCGGGCTCCTTGTGAATGTTGAACGTGACGACCCGCAACGCGTCGAGGGTGCGGCTCGCCGGAACCGGCTTCGGGAAGGTTGCCTCGATCGACGTGTCGACCGGGATCCCGTGCGGAGCACAGCTGGCAATGACGAGCACGGCGATCACGGCGAGACGGCGCATGGCAGCTGGAGCGCCGCGGCGCGACCGCAGTTGCTCGCGCGCTCGCGATTGCCGAGGGTTGCCGAAACCTCCGCTCAGCGCGAGCGGCGCGAAGCGGCACGCCTTGCCGGTTTCGGCTTTGCCAGCCTGGGCTTGCGCCGCTTGACGACCGGCTTGCTCAACCCCTGACGCATCTCGCGCTCGGCGCGCGCCTTCGACATCGCCCAGCTGCAGATCGGACAGCTCGCCGGCACGTGCCCCTTCGCCGGGCAGTGGGTGCGGCCGAAGTAGATGAGCTGGAGGTGCAACGTCGTCCAGCGGTCGCGCGGGAACAGCGCCATGAGATCACGCTCGACCTCCAAGACGTTGCGGGCACGCGAGAGCTGCCAGCGACCGGCGAGCCGATGGATGTGAGTGTCGACCGGGAATGCGGGCTCGTCGAAGGCCTGCACCATCACGACGCTCGCGGTCTTGTGGCCGACGCCGGGGAGGCGCTCGAGGGCGGCCATGTCGCGCGGCACCTCGCCACCGTGCTCGGCGACCAGCGCGCGGCTCATCGCCGCGATGTTCGTGGCCTTGGACGCGAAGCCGCAGGACTTCACGAACGGATAGATCTCGCGCGCGTCGAGCGCGGCCATCGCGTGCGCGTCCGGTGCGCGCGCGAACAGCGCCGGCGTCACCAGGTTGACGCGCGCGTCGGTGCACTGCGCAGACAGCATCACCGCGACGAGCAGCTGAAACGGATCGCCGTGATCGAGCGGGATCGCAGGCGCGGGGATCAGCTCGTCGAGGATCTGCAGGATCTTCGCAGCGCGCGCCTTGCGGTCGCGCGGGCTCGGAATCGAGCGGGTCGAGTCGTGGGTGACGGCAGGCATCATTCGGCGTCGTCGGTGGGAGGCCTGCCGCCGCCGGATCCGCTGAGGTTGTCTAGCAGCGTCCGTGCGTCCGGGTGACTGGGCTCGGCGAACGTCGCCTGCTTCGCCTTCTCGATCGCCTCGGCGGTCTTGCCCTGCTGCTGTAGGTGCCGGGCCTCGGCGATGTACGCACGGGCGCGCATCGGCTCGAGGCGCTGCGCCGCGTGGAGCTCGGCGAGCCCCTCGTCGACGCGGTTCTGCTGCAGCAAGATGCGGCCGAGCTGGTAGTGGCCGACCTCTTGATCGGGTGCGATCGCGACCAGTCGGCGGTACGCGCGCTCCGCGACCTCGACGTTGCCGAGCCGGCGCTGCGAGCCGCCCCAGAATCTGTAGTAGTCGACCGCGACGTCACTGGTGCGATCGAGGACCAGCCAGAGCGCGATCGCGACCACCTGCGCGATCCCCACGAGCATCGCCGGGCCGCGGCCGCGCACGAGCGCGTGGATCGCCACCACGAGCGGTACCGCGGACGCCGCGATCGCGACGACGAACGCATGCTCGATGCGCACGAACCGAGCGACCGCGATCGCGGCGACGAGCCCGACCTCCCACGCCAGCCAGCTCGGCGCGGCGAACCGGTCGAGCCCGGCATGGATGCCGCGGAGGAGCGCCACCCAGATCCGGTCGGGCACCAGGAGCACGTAGAAGCCGATCATCAGGAACGCGAACAGCCCGATCTCGAGGCCGGTCGCGGCGATCGAGACGTGGAAGGCGAGGCCGAGCGGCAGGGCGATCTGCCACGTCCGCCGCGACCATACCGTCGCGCCGAGCACGAGCTCGACGCCGATCACGAGGATGGCCGCGACCTTCATACCGATCGTGCTGGTGATCAGCGCGCCGACCTTGCCGGTCATCTGCATGGCGAGCGTGCTGCCGTCGAACCAGGCGTCATCGAGCTTCGAGAACGCGGCCCACTCGTAGACGATCGCGAGCTGCACCAGCAGCAGGCGAAGTGCCCACGTGCGCACCGGCGTGGCGGGGTCGGTGCCGGCCGGACGCTGCCACGGTACGAAGCTCGCGATCACGAGGACGAGCGAGACGAGGTAGTGGTGCTGGTACGAATCGAGCTGGCTGCCGAAGTACAGCCACGCATAGATCGCGGCGCCGAGCGGGACGAGGATACGCGTCCCGACGCCGCAGGCGATCATCGCGAACAGGTAGGTCAGTGCGAGCTGGCCCACGCCGTACCCGACGCGGCCGGGCCCGAGGTCACCGAGGAAGCCGAGCTGACCGACGTTGAAGTCGCCGGCGCCGTAGCGCGGCGCATGCCGGATCGCGAGGAAGGCATCGATCGCGAGCAGCGCGAAGATCGCGAAGCGCGCGACGGCGAGCTTGGCCCACGCGACCTCGAAGCCGAACCAGAACACCGGCTCGCGCGGCGGCCCGAGCGTCGTGGTCGTCGAATCGACCGGGCTCGAGGACACCGGCGCGGGCGTCGGCGTCGGCGGCGGCGTTGCCGGCGTCGGCGTTGCCGGCGTCGGCGTTGCCGTCGGTGGCACTGGCTTCGGAGCGGGCGGCGGCCCGTGACGGCGGTTGGATTTGCGCTTCTTCGCCATCGCGGACCTAGAGGCGGGGGACCTTGCACATGTCGTAGCCGCCATACCTGCGCTCATCGCCGTCGATGTACGTGCAGGCGAGCTTCACGCGCACCGACGAGCCCGGATGGTCCTTGCAGAGCTTCGCCGCCATCTCCTCGATCACCATGAACCGGCCGCGCGAGGCGATCTCGATCCACGCCTCGTGGAAGGCACCGCCGAGCGCGAACGGCGCGTCGTTGACGGTGAGCTGCGGCGTGCAGCTTGTCATCCGCATCGGCGAGAACATCCGCCACGCGAACCGTTCGTCATGCGGATCGCGGCGCACCGTGTAGTAGTGCAGCGGGAGCCAGAGCTGGGTCCCCACAAACATCAGGATCACGACGCCCTGCCAGCTCCGCGCGAGCGTGACGATCGTGCTGATCCGCGACAGCAATCGCGTCACAGTGGCAGCGCTACCTGCGGCGCGGGCTGCGAGGGCCTCGGCGGCGCGTGGTACGTCAGATCATCGTCGATGCGTGCCCCGGGCGGCAGCGCGGCTCGCAGCACGAGCGCGCCCGCCTCGACGGACGCGACGGCCTGGCCATCGAGGTAGAGCACGGCATTCCCGACGATCGCCGGCACACGCGGCCCCGGCGACAGAATGCCGACGAGGTTGAGCGGATCGGTCGCCGCGATCCGGCAGACGTCTGCGCCGGCGCCGGGGTGCCGTACCGCGCGCAGCTCGTCGAGGGCCTCGGGGACCGCGAACTGCTCGCCGACAAAGCCCGTCACGAACCGACCACCACGGATCTCGCCGCGGGCCTCGAGGCGGCGCAGCGCGACGAGCAGATCACGCCACGGCGGCAGGCTCGACTCGCGCGCGACCAGATCGCGAAACACCACGCCGTAACGGTGCAGCAGCTGGCGAGCCGACGCCTCGGCATCGACGCTCTCGGGCACGCTCGCGGGCAGCAGCGACCACCGTCCGGCCGCCGTCGGCAACGAGCGCATCGCGTGACTTGGCCGCTCGCGATCGCGCGTGCGTGCCTTGCGGATCGCGTCCTGCCACTTGCGGACGGTCGGCTGCGCGGCTGGCACCGATGCGTTGCGATCGAACAGGCTCCGCACCTCGCCGCGCCGGCGGTCGACGAGCACGCGCAGGCTCGCGAAGCCGTCGGCGGTGGCCAGACCCGCACCCACGAGCTCCCACAGCGCGTCCTCGATCTCGTCCGGTGGCACGTCCATGCTGGCGACGAGGTCCGGCAAGAACGACGCGCCGACCTGCGCGAGGTGATCGCGCACGCGCAGCGCGGCCGCGCCGAGTGGAGCGGGCTCGCCCTGGCCGATCGCCGCAGCGCCGCGCAGCCAGGTGACATCGCGGCGGAGCATCAGCGCGAGCGGCGCCGATCGCGACGGTGCGCTGCGAGTCGTGATCGCGGGCCTCGGCGGCGGCGGTGGCAGCGGCACATCGATGACGGCGTGCTTGGTCCCGACCGATGGCGTGATCGGCGGCGTCGCACCGCGCCGGAACACGCGGCTCGGCGCGGCGGTGCTCGCGATCATCGCCTCGTAGGCAGCATCGTCGAGGCCAGGTGCGCCAGGTGCGCCAGGTGCAACCGATGCCGGCGCTGCTCCGACGTCGTGACGGCTCTCGCGGAGCATCGCAGTCGCGGTGACGAGCGAGGTGATCACCTGCGCTTCGGTTCGCTGGACCTTGCCCGCGATCGCCGCGGCTGCGGCCGCCGCGATCTGCGAACGATCCGCGCCCATGATCCGCGCGGCCTCGGCGCCGGCCTCTGCCAGATCATAGGGCTCGCCGTACAGATCGTGCGGGCTCGGCGCCGGCTTCACGGGGCCCGATATGGAGCGGGCCGGCGGACGCTGGCGAGCGGGAAGAACCGCGACCTCGGGCTCGCCGAGTTCGTCATGCTCGGGCGCTGGCTCGACGGTCTCGGCCGCGGCCTTGCGCGGCGAGAGCCGGCACCACACGACCTGACCGGCAAGGCACATCTGATCGAGCCAGCTCGCGTCGTACGCGCACAGCCGCGCCGGCAGGACCTCGCGCTCCCACGCGCCGGCGGCGGTCTCGAAGCCCTGCAGTTGCTCGACGATCCGGCCCAGGCCATCGGCGCCGATCAGCTGCGTGTTGCGCGCGACGCGCTGCCAGCGCAGGAGAAAGCGCATCAGCGCGGCGGCGCCGACCGGCTCGATCTCCTTGCGGAGCTTCGCGAGCGTGAGCCGGTGGATGCGGGCGAGCACGCGGCGGTTGCACCACTCGAGTGCCTGCAGCGCCTGCGAATCTCCCGCGGCCTCGCGGCCTTCGCGCGCCGTGATCGGGCCACGCTGCACCGCTGGCGCACTCGACGTGAACGTCCCGCGCAGGATCGCGCCGTCGGCCTCGAGCCCGAGCAGCGCGCCGATCACGTCGGCGACCGGCAACCCGAGCTCGTCGGTCAGCAGCTGCGCGGTGACCGGCCCGCGGTGATCGAGGTGTGCGCTGACGATCCGCGCGATCGCGTCGTCGCGCTCGGGCACCTTCGCCCACGCGGGCGTCTCGATCATCGGCACGCAGGTGACGCTCTGGCCGTCGCCCTGGCCGAGCACCGCGCGCACGGCGCCGAGCCGCTCGGTGGCGACCCACGCGACGTGCGATCCATGCCGCAACTGGCACGCGCGGCCAGTCGAGGCGAGTGCGGTGAACCAGTCGCGCGCCGACGGGGCCAGCGCGGCGCCGGTCGCCTCGGGCACGAGCCACAGCGCGAGCAGCGCGTCGTGCAGCTCGTCGGCATCACGGACGATCGGCGCGACCTCCTCGCTGACCAGCGCGATCGCGCCGTCGTCGAGCGTGCCGATCACGTCGTTCTGGGTGGACGCCGGGAGGCCGCGGCGCATCGTCACCGCGCGGGTGCGACGCTCCTCGAGCGGCGCGTCGTCGAGGAAGGCGTACGGGTTCGCGTTGATCAGCTCGTGCGACAGCGGGCTCGGCTCCACGGTGTCACACGCCATCACCTGGATCTCCCCACGCTCGAGCCGCTCGAGCATACCGAGCAGCCCCTCGAGATCCATCGCCTCGACGAGACAGTCGCGGATCGTCTCGAACACGAGCGGGTGATCCGGGATCGCGCGATTGCATGGCATCCCTGGCCGGCTCCCCGGCAGGTTCTCGGGACACGCCTGCGCCGCCGGGAACACCACCGACAGCGTGTCCGCGGCGCGCATCTTGATCAGGTGCGGTGGCACGCGCTTGCCGTTGCGGCGGCGCAGCACGGTCAACGAGCGGGTCACGTTCCAGCGCCACCGGATCTCGAACATCGGCCGATCGAGCAGTGCCTGGATCAGCGTGTCGCGTGCCCCGTGCGAGGTCACGAAGCCGAACACGGTCTCGAGCGCAAAGCTGTGCGGCTGGCCGAGCGAGATCACGATCCCATCGTCGGTCGCCGAGGCCTGGAGCTCGAAGTCGAACGACACGCAGAACTTCTTGCGCAGCGCGAGCCCCCACGCGCGGTTGATGCGGCCGCCGAGCGGCGAGTGGAGGACGAGCTGCATGCCGCCGGCCTCGTCGAAGAACCGCTCGGCGATCAGCAGATCCTGGCGGGGCAGGGCGCCGAGCGCGGAGCGCGCCGCAGCCAGATACGCGACGAGCTGCTGCGCGGCGCGCAGCGTCATGCTCGCATCGACCGCGACCCACGCCGCGATCAGCTCGCGATCCTCGCCGGCACAGATCCGGCGGTCGATGTCACCGCGTAGCGAGCTGACCTCGTCCGACAGCTCGCGGGTGCGCGCCGGCGCCTCGCCGAACCAGAACGGGATCGTCGGCGGCATGCCCTTCGCGTCCTCGACCAGCACCTTGCCGGCCTCGATGCGGCGGATCCGCCACGCGGTGTTGCCGAGCTGGAAGATGTCGCCGGCCGAGCTGTCGATCGCGAAGTCCTCGTCGACGGTGCCAACCGGCGTCTCCTCGGGCCACTGCACGACGGTGTAGTTGTTGTTGTCCGGAATCGCACCGCCCGAGGTGATCGCGGCGAGCCGCGCGCCACGGCGCCCCTTGAGCTTGCGGTGCACGCGATCGCGGTGGACGTGCGCGCCACCGTTGCGGCCGCGGCGATCCGACACGCCCTCGGAGAGCATCGTCAGGATCTGCTCGAAGCGCTCGTCGGTCAGCGCGGCGTACGGTGCGGCGCCGCGTACCAGCGCCGCGAGCTCGTCCTCGTCGAAGTCCTCTGTGGCACACGCGGCGACGATCTGCTGCGCGAGGATGTCGAGCGGTGCGTCGCGCAAGTGGATCTCGTCGAGGTTGCCGCGCTTGACGCCGCGCACGAGCGCCGCGCACTCGACGAGCTGATCGCGGGTCAGCGCGAACAGCCGACCCTTCGGCGTGCCGCCGAGGTGGTGGCCGGACCGGCCGACACGCTGGATCAAGGTCGCGATCGCGCGCGGCGAGCCGAGCTGGATCACGAGATCGACCGCGCCGACGTCGATGCCGAGCTCGAGCGAGGCGGTCGCGACCGCGCACTTGACCCGGCCGTACTTGAGCTTCTCCTCGGCGGCGAGCCGCAGCGCGCGCGACATCGAGCCGTGGTGCGCGACGACGTGCTCCTCCCCGAGCCGCTGCTCGAGGGCGGCCGCCGCACGCTCGACCAGGCGGCGCGTGTTGACGAACAGGATCGTCGAGCGATGCTGCGCGACCAGCGCGGCGATCCGGTCGTAGACCCGGCCGAGCTGCTCGTTCGACGCGATCGCGCCGAGCTCGTCGTCGGTGATCTCGATGGCGAGATCGAGCTCTCTGCGATGGCCGCTATCGACGATGTGCGGCAACGCGCGACGCGTGCCGACGAGCAACCGCGCGATCCGTTCGATCGGCCGCTGGGTCGCCGATAGCCCGATCCGAACCGGCACGCGCCCGGCGGTCTGCGTCACGAGCCGATCGAGGCGCTCGAGCGAGATCGCGAGGTGGGCACCACGCTTGTCGCCCGCGACCGCGTGGATCTCGTCGACGATCACCGTGCGTAGCTCGCCGAGCCCCGCACGCCCCTTCTCGGAGGTCAGCAGGATGTAGAGCGACTCCGGCGTCGTCACCAGGATGTGCGGCGGGCGCTTCGCCATCTTCGCGCGCTCGCTCGTCGGGGTGTCGCCGGTGCGGGTCGCGACCCGGATCGCGGGGAACGCCACGCCGCGTGCCGCCGCGTACGTCGCGAGCTCGGCCAGCGGCGCCTCGAGGTTGCGGTGGACGTCGTTCGACAGTGCCTTGAGCGGTGAGATGTAGAGGATCGCGGTCTGATCGGGCAGCGGTGCCTCGAGCCCGCGGCGGACCAGCGCGTCCATCGCCGCGAGGAAGGCGGCGAGCGTCTTGCCAGAGCCGGTCGGCGCGGCGATCAGGACGTCCTCGCCGGCCGCGATGAACGGCCACGCGACACGCTGCGGCTCGGTGGGCTCACCGAACCGTTCGCGGAACCAGCCCGCGACGATCGGGTGAAATGCGTCGAGCCGCACGGCCTATCAGAGTACCGCAGCCGCACGCACCTACGGAGCGATCGACGGGGGATCTCTACCCGCCTTGACCGCCGGAGAAACAGCTGGCGGTACATGGCCCGGTTGCACCCAGCGCGCAGATCTCCGGTGCCGACAATGCGCGCGCGTAGACGTGGACGTCATCGAGGGCGCCCAGGAACCGATTGTCGAACGCGGGTCCGGCCTGCAGCCGGGCGCCGATCGCGGTCCCGAGCTTGCCGCCGACCGCGATTGGCTTGCCCGAGCCCTTGCAGCCGCGGAGCGCTCCGTCGATGTAGACGCGAAGCAATCCCCCATCGTACGTGCATGCGACGTGGTGCCACGAGCCCGCGACGAGCGAGGTCACGCTGACGACCTTCTCGCTCGCCATCTCGCACTGCACGCGCCCGTTGTCGTCGACTTGCACGTTGTATTGGGTGGCGTTGTCGAGCAGCCATGACGCCGAGACCTGAGCGGGGCGCGCCCACAGCTCGATCGTGAGGCGCGGCGAGATGTCGAGGGCGGTGACCTCGGCGACGTGCAGCGTCGAGCTCGGCGAGAACGCGCCAGCTTGCTCGGCCAGCCGCGGCGCGGGCTCGATCGCGACCGCATCGATCGCCGAGCCGCGCTCGTCGCGCAGCGGCGACATCTCCTCGAAGTCGACGCAGAGCCGCGTCGAGGGATCCTGACAGCGCCGGGTGACCACGGGGTTGGCGTCGGGCTGGACCGTCGAGCTCGCGTCGACCCCCTCGCCATCCTCCGCCCCGGGCGCGGCGGAAAACCCGCAGCCCGCGACCAGCGCTGCGAGGATGTACTGCATCTGCCAGGGAAGGTTTGCAAGCGCGAGGCCGTGGCTAACCCGATGTAGTCGCGCGCGGCGAGGCCTGAAAAGCGGGTTGCTTCCCCCCACGCTGGGGGGGCATCACTCCGAAGGCTTCCAGACGTTGGCGTAGTGAAAGCGGATCTGGTCGTCGGAATATCGCGAAGCTCGCAGGCCGCACCCATCGCGCACCGCGACCCACGCGGGCCCGCTCGAAGGATTCGCGAGCGCCGCGTCGAGCGCTCCTGTGCAAGCGGCTGCACACCGACACGGTTGTGCGATTGGCACGCGCGTTGGCGGTACACCGTCGATGATGACGACCGCGCGCAGCGCGAACCACGGGCCGTACACGGGATGGATGACGAGGCGGCTGGGTGCGAGGGCGCCGAGCCCGGTGACGACCGCGAGGTGCTGCAGCGGCAGATACGCCGCGCCATACATGCGATGGCCGTGGTAGATGCGCGCGCCGGAAAACGCCGCGTCGATCGCACGCTCGGTGTAGCGCTCGAGCGGGTGAGCTTCGCGCGCGAGTGACGGATCGCGCAGCGCGCTCGTGAACGGTGGCCACAGTGCGCGCGTGTTGCCGATCAGGATGCCGAGGCGCTCGGGGCCGCCGAGGATCGCGAGCCCCGGCTCGTGCGCGATCGCAGGCGCATCGAACGTGTGCGCGAGATCGAAGCCGGCGTCCGCGAGCTGTGCGAGAGCGGTCTCCACGCGAGGACCATGGCACACTGCCGGCGTGCCGGCGCAGCTGCATCACGAACGGATCTCCCGCGGTGATCGCGAGCCCGAGCGCTGGCTGCTGATGACGCACGGCATCTACGGAGCCGGCAGCAACTGGCGTGTGATCGCGCGCAAGCTCACCGACCTGCGGCCGGAGTGGGGCGTCGTGCTCGTCGATCTGCGCGGCCATGGGCGATCGGAGCCCGGTGAGCCGCCGCACACGCTCGCCGCCGCGGCCGATGATCTGCGTGCGTTGATCGCGGAGGTGCGCGGCGTCGCCGCGATCGCGGGTCACAGCTTCGGCGGCAAGGTCGTGCTCGCGACGCGGCCGCTCGTCCCGAGCATCCGCCAGACCTGGGTCTTCGACGCGAACCCGGGAGCACGCGACGCGGCACTCGACGCCGAGCACGGCTCCGCGATGCGCGTGCTCGAGTTGCTCGAGCGGCTGCCGCGCACGTGGGCCAGGCGCGACGACTTCGTGGACGCGGTCGCCGCCGCTGGAAACCCGTTGCGGCTCGCGCAGTGGCTCGGCATGAACATCGTGCCTGCTGCGAGCGGCGCGAGCGGCGCGCTCGTGATGCGGCTCGATCCGGCGCAGCTGCGCGCGTTGCTCGCGGACTACTTCGCGACCGAGCTGTGGGATTCGGCGTTCGATCCGGCGCACGGGGACCTCGAGGTCGTGCTCGCGGACCGCTCGAGCACGGTCGACGCTGCCGCCCGCGCGCGCCTCGACGCTGCGCCGCCGCATGTCCACGTTCACCACATCGATGCCGATCACTGGCTGCACATCGAGGCACCCGAGGCGGTCGTGACGGTGTTGGCCGCCGAGCTGCCGTAGCTGGATGTAGGCGACGATCAGGATCGTTGCCACACGCGCATATTGCTCGTATCCGCTGCACGGTCGGCGGAATCGCGCGGCGACTACGGCACGGCCGGTGTCATCACGCCGATCAGCGTGCCGGCCTTGGTTCGGTTTGCGATGTCGCGGCCGCAGAACTCGGTCGCACCGCTGAAATTGACCGCGACCGCGATCGCACCATCGGCCCCACTCGCGATCGCATAGCCGTACCGTCCATGCGGCGCGCCGCTCAGGTGCGCGAGCACCGTTGCACCCTGGGGAGCAAAGGCGGCGACGTACGCGGCGGACTTCTCGGGGCTCTCCAGCGTCCTCCCGCCGACCTCGACGCGGCCCTTGAAGTGGCCCGAGACCCAGATCCGCGACCGGTCGTCGATCGCCACATCGTGCGCCTGCGAGCCACCACCGGTGAAGACGTGCTGCCACAGGAGCGCGCCATTCCGATCGTAGCGCGCGAGCAGACCATCCATGACGCCGGTCAGGATCGGAATCTTGCCGGTAAAGTCCTGCGGCCGCATCCACGCTCCCGAGAGCACGACGCTGCCATCGCGATCGAGCACGACCGACTTCACGACATCGAAGCCGACGTCGCCGAAGCCGTGCGCCCAGAGCGGATCACCTCGCATCGAGTACTTCGCAACGAGCCCATCGAAGTCGCCGGCGCTGCTCAGCGGGCCGGTGCCGAGATCGATGACGCCATCCACGGGTGCGACCTCACCGGAGAACTGACCGCCGAGCACCACGTCACCATGCGGGTCCACGGCGAGTGCGCGCACGATCTCGTTGCCGACGCCGCCGATCTGTCTGGTCCAGCGCGCCGCGCCATCGGCGCTCGCGAATGCGGTGAGCCAGATGTCGTTCTTGCCGCGGCTCGCGAGGCCAGCACCGAGCTCGACGCGACCTGCGAACGCACCGGCAATGAACAGGTAGCCCGCGTCGTTAACCGCGAGCGCCCGACACAGCTGTTGACCCGTGCCGCTGATCGTCTTCGACCATATTGGCTCGCCGGTCTCGCCCCGAAGCTTCGCGATGAAACAGCCGGGCAGCAGCGCATCGGTGTCGGGTGGACGCCCGATCGAGCCCGTCACGAAGACATCACCGCCCCGATCGACCGCGAGCGCACCGACGAACTCGTCGGCGATTCCGCCGATCGTCCGCCGCCACACGAGTGCGCCAACGCGATCGTAGCGCGCGACGATCGGGTCTCGTCCGCCGGTGCTCGCGATCGAGCCATCGCCGACATCGATCGACGCCTCGAACGTCGCCGCGATCGTGAGCTCACCACGAGATCCGAACGCCATGCCCGTCTCTCCTGCCCCCGCGATCTGCCGCGACCAGCACACCGCGTTCGCGGCGACCCAGCTAGGCGTTGTGGCCGCATGGCACGCCGTCAGGATCGAGAGACCGAGCACCTTCGAGACATCCATCGCCGGCATCCTTACATATCGGGCCGCGACATCGCGCACGCGAGGTGCGACTCGCAACCGCGTCACCGATGACCGTGCAGACACGCCCGGTTGCGGAGAATCTGCATCGGAGGCGCCGTTTTCCGCCGGGTCGTTCGCGTCTCCGTTCGGCGCGTCGACCAGAGCTCGAGCGGATCGCGCGCGAGTGTGTTCTGGCGATCTGCCGTAGCGACTCACGCTGTACGTACGGGACCAAGCTGCGTAGGATGGAAAGCTCGTGAACCGCGTCCTCCTGATCTTCTTGGCCGGGTGCAATCAGGTGTTCGGATTGCAAGACACGACCGAGGCGCCGCCAATCGACGCTCGGCAGTTCGACGCTCCGCCGGATGCGCCCTACGCGTGCCCCCCAGCCGGAAGCGGGGAGCCGCCGACGTTCGCTGCGCAGTTTCACCAGATCGTGCCACGCGGCAACTGCCGCAGCTACACGACGAGCCCGATGACCGGCGTAGCCATCGCGACCTGCGTCGTGACTGCCGGCCCGGTGACGAACGAGATCAGGCACGGGGCGATCGACTCGGACTTGCTCACACCTTCGGTGCTGACGCCCCCATTCAACAGCGGGTTCTCCCTTCCCAAGTTGTCTCCTGAAGGCGATCAGCTCTGGACGGCGTACCTGGACGCTAGCTCTTCGATGTGGAAGATCGCCGTGTACACGCCCGATGGTTCCGATGGATGGACGCGATCGGTAAACGTCTCTTCGCATTCGGAAACCATCGAGGTGGTGAGCACGCCGATGCGCGCAGGACGCCCGCGTCGGGTGCTCTACGCCACGACCACCGAGATCCGCGAGCTCGACGAGGGTTCGAACGGAATCTGGACCGAGATCGTCGACCATCGCTACCGGGTGCCCGGTGGGACGGCAGCGTCGCCGAACCTCAGCCCCGACGGGCTCAGGATGGTCTTCATGGCGGTCAGCGGCCCGCTGGGGTCCCCCGAAGTCGTGCATTACGCCGATCGCCCCAACCTCTCGGCGCCGTTCGGTCCGGCGATCCCGCTGGTTGACGTGCCCGCCGGCGCCGACACGCCGTTCCTGACCGACAACTGCGGCCGCTTGTACTTCTCCGGCCTCGGCTCGGTCCTCTACGTTGCCCAATGAGGACCCGGCCCAGGGTTTTCGATCGCACGACCTGCCACAAACGCGCGTCGCGGCCTCGGAGTTGACGACACGCGATCCGCTACTCGAAGCGGTGGGAGTCGCCGATCGACAGTGCGCCGATGCCTGTGTTGTCGTCGTCGTTCGTCAGCGGATCGCACACGGACAGGTGCGCCGAGATGGCATTGCCGGTATCGCCGACGTGGACAAAGACGCGACGACGAGGGTCGCGACGATCGCATCCTGCTGCTGCGCCGACGTATCGCCGTGCATCGCGATCATCGGCGGTGGCGGCAGCGCGCGACATCCGAGCGTGGACGCCGCAGCCGAAACGAGATTGACCGACGCGCCGAACCGCACGCGACGAGAGTACTGCACCTGGAACGCACGTGCGTCGATCTGCAACGCGTCAGGACGCGCGGCAAAGCCTCGCTGTCAGCGGGTGAGAGCCCATGACGGTCGCGACTGTCCGGCGCAGCTCGCATCCACGTCTTCGGAACGTCCGGACAATCCGAAGTCGAGCGTCGGCGCGATCGAGGTGGCTGCTCGCGTAGCCACCGAAACGCGCGTTTGTGGTCGCGAATCGCGACGAGAAGCTGTCAGCTGATGAAGCGCGGAGTGAGGGTCTGCATCGAGTAGCTTGCCGGCGTGCAGACACGCCTCGGCCTACTCGTGACGGTGATGGTGGCCGGTTGCGGAGAAGCTGCATCGGAGGCGCCGTTTGTCGAACCGCCTCGGGCGGAGATGGTCGTGCCGCCGGGCGAGACCGTGGTCTCGCTGACGTTCGACGACGGGTTCGCCACCCACGTGCGAGGCGCCGACATCCTCGATGCGCATGGTCTGAAGGGCACGTTCTACGTGATCCTGTCGCGCCTCGGACGCGAGGGCTACATGTCGACGGATGACCTCGAGGCACTCGCGAGCGCGGGGCACGAGATCGGGGCGCACACGTTCACGCACCGAAACCTGCCCGAGCTGCCAGTCGACGAGGCCACGCGGGAGCTCTGCGATGCGCGCGTCGCGCTGCGCGAGCTCGGGTTCGCCGCCGAGTCATTCGCGTATCCGTTCGGCGCGTCGACGCCGGAGCTCCAGCGGATCGCGCGCGAGTGTCAGTACAACAGCGCGCGTGGTGTCGGTGGGCTGCGCAATCCGATGACGTGCGTCGACTGTCCGGTGAAGGAGAGCGTCGTGCCGGCGCGGACGTTCGAGATCGCGACGCCGCCGTCGATCGTCCCGGAGACAACCCTCGCGACGATCCAGCAGTACGTCACGACCGTCGAGCGCAACGGCGGCGGCTGGGTCCTGCTCGTGTTTCACAACGTCTGCGACGGTTGCGCGACGAACGCGGTCTCGCCGGCGGTGCTCGACCAGCTCGCCGCCTGGCTCGTCGAGCGCAAGACGCTGGTCGCGACGGTCGACCAGATCGTTCACGGCGAGACCAAGCCCACGGTGGCCGGCCCGGCCCCGGTCCGCGCCCTCGAGCGCGATCAGCTGGTCGCGAATTCGTCGCTCGAGATGTGGAGCGACCCGGCGGCGGCCCCCCACTGCTGGCGCTTTGGCGCGAGCGGCGGCGAAGCCTGGACGCGCAGTGCGGATGTTTACGACGGGACCTACGCGCAGCACGTCAGCGCGGCCGCCGAGCCGGTGAAGGCCCGCTTGCTGTCGGGACAGGACATGGGGACGTGCGCGATCCCCGCGGTTGCCGGTGAGAAGTTCAAGTTCACGGCGCGGTTCCGAGGCACGGCCGACGCTTTCCCGATCGGGTACTACCGGACGCGGCTCGGCGAGTGGGTGTCGTGGTCGTTCGGCGGGGGCATGCGCAAGACCACGATCTGGACCGAGGTCGTGTGGAACACCCCCGCGGTGCCCGATGACGCGACCGCGATCAGCGTCGGGATGGCGCTCAGCACGACCGGCGACGCCCTGTTCGACGACTTCCGGCTGACGCGACGCTGATCGTTTCGCGCGACTTGCCGCCGGCACCCGCGGCGGCCGTAACGGTGTTGGCAGCCGAGCTGCCTTCGTTGGCGACAGTCGACCTCAGTAACCCCTCAGTCCGCGACATCCCGCACGGTTGCAATGGGCACGGCCCGTGCGTGTCCGTCCATCGTGAGTACGCGTACATTCGCTGGCTGGGTCGCGTGCGTGCTCGCGATCTCCGCACCGGCAGCTGCCGAACCAGGGTTCGTGTGGAACGCGCCGGCGACGTGCCCGGATGGCGACGACGTCCGTGCCCGGATCGAGCGCCGGCTCGGGCGCGCGCTGGAGCTCCGCGGGATCGAGGTCGCGATCTCGCGCGACGGCGACCGCTTCGTCGCTCGCGTCAATACTCGCTTTGTCGCTCGCGTCGACACCCGCGTCGACACCCGTGGCCGGAACCAGATCCGCACGCTGACGAGCGCGCGCTGTGAGGACCTGGCCGACGCCGTCGCCGTGGTGGTCGCGCGGCTCGCGAGCGAATGGCGTCCCGTCGAGCCGGCGCCACTTCCGATCGCAACGTTCCGCGGGATCTCGATCCCGGTGGAACGTCACCGCGCGACCGAGCGCTGGGGCGGTGGGATGCGTGCGATGGCGCTGAGCGGTGTCGGCGCGATGCCGCGGGTCGGCGTCGGCGGCGAGCTCGGCGGCTTCGTGCGGCGTCACGATCTGTTCGGCGAGCTCGCGATCGCGCGCTGGGCGACCCGCCCCTCGGATCTCGTCGACGGCGCACCCCGCCGCTTCGAGGTCGGCCTCGATGTCGTCGCGCTGCGCGCCGGCTGGGCGTCGGCGACGATGCCGCTGCGCGCGTGGATCGGTGGCGAGCTCGGGACGATGACCGGGCGCGGCGTGGCGCTCGCCGATCCGCGCATGGGCGCGGCGCGCTGGGCGGCGGCCACGACCGGCTTCGCGGTGGCCTGGCCGATCAGTCCGAGAGTGCGCCTGCTCGGCACGTTCGAGGTCGGCATCGCGTTCGCGCGGCCGCGCTTCGTGCTCGCGGAAGGTGGCGAGATCTATCAGCCTTCGCCGGCGATCGCGCGGTGTGCCCTTGGCTTCGAGGTCGGATGGCAATAGCGCGTGACGGATCGGCGGTGCTGCCGGCACCAACCGGGCAGATGTCAGCCGCCCACGCCCTCGAGCGCGCAACCACACCGGTGGACGCGCCGGCCGTGCCCTCGTTTGACGAGGTGTACGGCGCGCACGCGGCGTTCGTGTGGCGGATCCTCCGCACGTTCGGCGTCTCCGGCGCGCAGATCGAGGATGCCGTGCAGGACGTGTTCGTCGTCGTGCACCGCCGGCTCCCGGAGTGGGAAGGCCGCGCCGCGATCACGACGTGGCTGTTCGCGATCGCCCGTCGAGTCGCGAGCACGCATCGTCGGCGCGGTGGTGCCGATCGCGCCGAGCTCCTCGTCGACGAGCACGACAGCACGGCCGATCCGTTCGCGGCGATGTCGCGCGCGCAGGCTGCGACGACGGTCCTCGGGATCCTGAAGTCGCTCGACGACGACAAGCGCACCGTGTTCGCGCTCGTCGAGCTCGAGCAGCTCTCGGTTCCGGAGGTCGCGCGCATGCTCGACATCAACCTCAACACCGCGTACTCGCGCCTCCGGCTGGCTCGCCACGCCTTCGAGCTCGCCGTGCGTGCGCAGGTGACGCCATGACGCACGAGCTCGGACCCGCGGCGCGCACGCTCCTCGACGCAGCGCGCGAAGGCCTCACGCCACCCCCCGTCGCGCTGCTGCGCGTGCGCGCCAAGCTCGACGGCAGCGTCGCAGCCTCGGCCGCGGGCGGGATCGCGATGAAGCTCGGGATGCTCGCGATGGTCGCCGCGGTGGCGCTCGTGTATCGCGATGATCCACGCGACCTCTCGATGCCGACGATCGATCCGCCAGCATCGGGGCGCATCGAGGAGCGCAGCCTCGCGCTCGCGAACGAGTCCGCACCGCCAGAGGGGTCGCCGGTGGAACCGCCGGTGGGCGTGATCGAGATGCCCGCGATCGCCGCGCGCGCGC
>JBKJUF010000744.1:0-5648 GCA_046590445.1 Kofleriaceae bacterium | reverse complement strand
GGCGCGCGCGCCGCAGCGTGCCGAAATGCAGATCGACGCCGACGACGCGATCGGCGCCGGCCGCGAGCTCCGCGACGATCCGGCCGGTGCTGCAGCCGAGCTCGACCGCGACGCCGACGCGGTGACTGGCGCGCTCGCGGATCCGCTCGACCACGGCGGCAGCCGCGAACCCGGCACCCGGCCCACCGGGGCGCGGCTCGGCGCGGTCGCCCCACAGGGCGTCGAGGTAGATCGAGAGGTGCTCGAGCAGCCGCGGGTACGGCGCGTCGTCGGGGCCGGCGGCGACCAGTAGCGCGGCGACGTCGACCGCGAGGTCACGCTCGACGAGCGTCGCGATCTCGGTTCGGAAGAAGCTGTCCGGATCGGCGAGCACGATCGGGACACCGTCGATCACCGGGTAGCGCCGACCGCACGTGCACCCGAGCACGTCGCCCTGCGGCTCGAGCGACCGGACGTCGATCCGGACCCCGCCGTTCGCGTCGGGCGCGTACGTGCGACAGCCAGGACAGATCAGCAGATCCGCGCTCATAGCTGCCTGAGGCTGATCACAGCCGATCACGTACCATGTGATAGCCTCGATTCATGTCGGGATCTCCGAAGGAAAAGCTCCACGAGACCGGAGCCGAGGAGACGGGGCACGACGAGCGCGAGGTCTATCTGCGGGATGGCCGCAAGCTGACCGTCAGCGAGGCGGGAACCGACCAGCTCGTCGAGATCCGGAACGAGAGCGGCATGCTCGAGCTGCGGATCCGGCTGACCGAGCAAGGGCCCGTGCTGCAGATGGAGAGCGTGCGGCTGTCGCTGAAGGCGAGCGAGGCGGTCGAGATCGAGGCCAAGCGGATCGACATCAAGGCGACCGAGCAGCTCGAGCTCGCCGGCGGCGAGGTGCACGTCAGTGGCGAACACGACGTCAAGGTCGACGCCAAGGGTGAGGTCCGCGTGGTCGGCGACAAGATCTATCTCAACTGAGTGGCTCGGCCAAGTGGACGTCTTCGGCGTCGCCCTCGCCACCGGTGGCGCGTTCCTCCGCGATGCAGCGATCGCGGCAGCGTGCGAGCTCGGCGTCTTCGAGGCGCTGATTATTTCCCGGACCATACCGCGGACGATCGGCGAGCTGGCCGCGGCGATCGACGTCGCGCGGGGCACGCATCGGCTGCGCGCGCTCGTCGACGTGCTCGTCGCGATCGGCGCGCTGGTGCGCGAGGGCGACCGCGTGCGGGCGGTCGCGATCCCGCCGCGGCCCGCGGTGCCGCGCGCGGGCTGGGGGGTACTCGCCGACGTGATCCGCACGAACACACCGCTCGCGAGTGAAGGTGGCGACGCGGCGCTGCGCTATCACGAGCACCTCGGCCGCGCGGGTGCCGCGGCGGCGCGCGAGCTGGCGCCGATCGTCGACGACGGCTCGCTGCTCGACATCGGCGGCGGCGCGGGCACGTACACGGCCGCGGTCCTCGACGCGCACCCGGGTGCGACCGCGACGCTCGTCGACGACGCTGCGGTGATCGCGCTCGCCCGCCACGCGCTCGCGCGGTTCGGCGATCGAGTGACATATGTCGACGGGGACGCGCGCACGGTCGCGCTCGGCGATGGCCACGCGGCGGTGCTGCTCGCGAACGTGCTGCACCTCCACCCGCCGGCGGTATGCGCCGAGCTCTGCGCGGTCGCCGCCGCCGCCGTCGCTCCAGGCGGTCAGGTGATCGTCAAGGATCTGCGCGTCGAGCCCGATCGCGGAGGCCCCCTCGAGGGCCTGATGTTCGCGCTCAACATGGCGGTCTATACCGACGGTGGTGACGTCCACGACACCGCGCAGCTCCGCGGTTGGCTCGCGGCGGCCGGGCTCGTCGACATCGTCGAGCACCGGCAGGACGCGGCGCCCGACGGCATCGTCGTGATCGGCAGGCGACCACGCGTGGGCCGCGGCGCGCGCGCGATCTTCGAGGCGGCAACTGGGCTCACGGCCGCCGCGCACGACGAGGCCACGCGGCTCGAAGCCGCGCTCGATGGAGAGCTGGCGTTCCCGGGGTCGCTGCGCACGATGCTGGCCCACGCGATCGCGCGCGAGCGGGCCGATGGTGCCGAGGCGCGCGTGGCCGCCCTCGCCGCGCACTACACGATCGCGATGCCGGCCCAGCGCGCGGCGCAGCAGGCCGATCGCACGAGCCTCTTGCACGTGACGCTCGAGTGGTCGCGGTTGCCGCGCCTGACGGCCGCGCTCGACCGGCTGTTCGCGTTGCTCGAGGCCTGCGACGTCTCGCCGGAGCGCGCGCTCGGTGCGGCGTCGGCGGCGGGCTTCCGCGCGGCATCACCGACGTTCGCCGCGCTGCACGCGCGCACCCACTACGGGCGGCTGATGCCGCTGCTCTATGGCTACCCCGCCGACCTCGCGCACTTCGCGCGCCGCGGCGCCGCGCTCGGCCTCGACGCGCTCGCGACGATCGATCGCTACCTGCCGGCGCCGATGCTCCACGAGCTCTGTCACTTCGCGCCGGCTCGCGACGCGCTGCTTCCGCTCCACCTCGACGAGTGCATCGCCGGCTGGCTCGGCGTCCACGTGTGGCCCGAGTTCGCGTACCCCGAGGCCGATCACGACGACGCGATCTACGCCGCGCCGTGGCTCGCGCAGGTCGGCCAGGCGATCGCGCGGCGGTTCGGCGTGCGAGCCGTGGTCCGCGCGCATGCCGGCGAGGTGCCCTGGGATGTGGCGTTGCCGCCGGCGTTCGTCGAGGCAGCGACCCGCGCGGGCTGGCAGGACTGGTGCGCGCGGCGCTCGGTGCACTGCCTCGCTGACCCGTTCGATCCGGATCCGTGGCTCGCGCTCGCGCTCGGTGACGGCGCCCCCCATGAACCTGCCTTCGACCGCGCGATCGTCGGAGACGCGCTGCGCGCGATGTGCCTCGCGAACGCGTGCGTCGATGGCTCGCTGCGGGCGCGGACCGCCCTGCCCGATCAACCGATCACGATCGACGCGACCGCCGCGCGCGTCGCCACGCCGAGGCGCGGCGAGCTCGACGCGACCGCGCCACGCTACTGGCTGCCGCCGGCGGTCGCGGCGCGCCTCGTCACGGCGGGGTTCGCGACGTGCGAACTCCGGCTCGCGACCATCGCGGACATCCCGCAGGTCGCCGCGGCGCTCTGCGATCCGGAGGCGCACGCGCTCGCACGCGCCGGCATCACTCGAACCTGACGTCGCCCTCGCCCTCGCCCGAGGAGCACGAGCTCGATCCCGGTATCATCGCAGGCTCACGATCGGGTGGCTCGGCGAGCGCGAAGGACCGACGTGGAGCAGCGGGTCGAGCGCGTACCAGGGACCCACGACGAGCTGGCCCGCGACGCGCGGCTCGATCTCGTCCGCCATCGCGATGGCCGGGTAGCCATCGAGATCGAGCAGGTGAAGTTGCGGACCGAGCGCGTCGACGATGATCCGTACCGACTCCTCGTCCGCGAGCGGCACGCCGCGCAGCTCGCGCACGGACGGCGGAAACTGCGCGACGAGCCTTCGAAGCGTCGCGTGCTTGGTGTCCGAATAGCCGGCGAGCCCGATCCCGATGTCGGTGAGCACGAGCCCGCGCAGGCGCGAGAAGCTCGCGAACAGCCCGCCGTCGCGGCGGATGTCGCCCTTGTCGAGCCACAGCCATTCGAGGTCCCCAGCGATCGGGCTCGCCGCGAGCTTCGCGAGCTTGGCATCGTCAATGCCGCTCACGCGCAGCGCGCGCAGCGTCCGCGGCAATACCGGGATCAAGAGCTCGAGACGCTCGTAGTAGGTGTCGACCTCGAGATCGAGGAGCCGCTCGACGCTGCCGAGGATCTGCGACATCGCCTCGTTGCGGACGTACTCTCCGATCCAGAGCCGCTCGAGGTGGGTCAACGCGCCGGTCTCGACGAGTGGCCCCCAGATGTGCGCACCATTGCCGCTCATCGCGAACGCGCGCAGACCCGAAAGTGCGCGGGTCTCGCTAATGAGCGCGAGGATCGCGGGACCGTGCCTGATCCAGGTCAGCGGCTCGTGCTCGGAATCGACCGTGATGGTCACGGAGGCGTCGCGGATCGCGAGTCCCTCGAGCTCGCGGTACGCGGGGTGTGCGAACAGCCGGGCGAGCAACGCGAGCGCGTCCGGTCCGTGCAAAACGCCATCGCCGGTGTCGTCACGAGTTGCGCCGAGGCCCGTTGCGGTCAGCGCGCGCAGTAGCGGCGCCGCGGCGCGGATCGGGTCGGCGTGGTCGAGGAAAGCGGTCAACGGGATCTCGGCGGCATCGACGAAGCCACGATCGAACGTGCAGCGCGTTGCGACGCCGCCCAGCCCGGACCATGCCGGGCCGTGCGTAGCGAGCAGCTCGCGCTGACGTCGCCCCCGTGCGGCGGTCTCGGCCGGCGACAACCCGCCGCGTGCGAGGTCGCACTGGATCACGACGAGCTCGCCCCGCTCGCCACCGATCGCATCGGCCCAGACCAGCCGCGGCGCGTCGTCGTCGGGTGACGCGATGCAGGCGGCGAGCAACGCGGCGCGCTCGCGATCACTCATCCGCGCAGATCCACGATGGGATGACCCACCGAGCGCGGTGGGCCGACGTGCAGGAGCGGTGCGTGCTTCGTCCACGCGCGGATGACGAGCTCGCCGGCCATCAGCACCGCGAGCTCCGCCTCGAGCGCTGGCCGGGCTTCGAACATCCGGAGATCGAGCCGCTCGAGCTGCGGCCCGAGCGCGTCGATCAGGACACGCAGCGACGGCGGATCGAAGGCCGTGATGCCGGACAGCTCGCGCAGCATCGGCGGTGGAGCGGCCCCGAGCGCCGCCAGTGCCGCTCGCCGGGTCTCCGGCATCGATCCGCCGGGCTGGCCGATCGAGAAGCTCGAGAAATCGAGGCTGCGGAGGCGCGGGAAGCGGGCGAACCGACTCGCGGCGTCGATGATCTCGCCGTCATGAAGCGACAGCCGCTCGAGCCCGGGCGCGCAGGGGCTCGCGGCGAGCGCCGTCAGCGTGGCGTCGTCGATTCCGTTCAAGCGCAGGGCACGCAGGGTCGGCGACAGGAACGGGAACATGTGACCGACGTGCGGGAACGTCGCGACCTCGAGGTCGGTGATGACCGCGAGCTGCTCGAGCAGCGGCTGGACCAGCACGTTGGTCATGCCGTCGCCGAGCCACAGCCGCTCGAGGTGCGCGAACGCGCGCGTCTCGATCAGCGGCTCCCAGCGGCGCGTCAGACCATCGCGCAGGCCGAACGCGCGCAGGCCGGCGAGCGCCCCGGTCGAGGCGAGCAGCGCGACGACGTCATCGCCGAGCCACTCGTGGCTGATGCCGCGCTCGAGCGGATCGTCTGGTGTGTTCTGGATGCGGACGTAGGGATCGCGAATGTCGAGACCGTGCAGCTCGCGGAAGCCGGGATGCGCGATCAGCCGCGCGAGGAGCGGCAGCGCGTCGGGGCCACGCCGGATCCCGTCCGTCGTCTCGTCGCGGTGGCCGGAGAGCCCGGTCGCGGTGAGTGCCCGGAACAGCGGCGCGCGATCGCGGATCTCGTCGGCATGGTCGAGGAATGTCGTGACCTCGATCTCTGCCGCTTCGACGAAGCCGCGGTCGAACGTGCAGCGCGTGGCGAGGCCCGCGAGACCCGACCACGCCGCGCCGTGGTCCGCGAGCGCGCGCTGCTCGCGGA
>JBKJUF010000517.1:0-8756 GCA_046590445.1 Kofleriaceae bacterium | reverse complement strand
CTGCAGCACCGACGCGAGATCGGTCAGGATGTCGCCGAACATGTTCGTGGTCACGCAGACGTCGTAGCGCTCGGGCTGGGTCAGCACGAACATCGCGAACGAATCGACGATCGCGACGTCCGGATCGATCTCCGGATAGTCTTTCGCGACCTCGCGAAACACGTCGAGGAAGAGCCGACACCCTTGCAGGACGTTGTGCTTGACGATGCAGGTGACACGGAGCTTGCCGTCGGCGGGCGCGCCCTTGCCGCGCTGCCGGCTGAGCTCGAACGCCGCGCGGATCACGCGCGCGGAGGCGCGTCGCGTGATCACCCGCAGATCGGTCGCGCGGTCCGCGGTTCGCTCGCCGATCCCCGAGTAGAGGCCCTCGGTGTTCTCCCGGATGATCACCATGTCGACTGTCTCGGGCGTCCACACTTCGCGGAACTTGCCCGACAGGCCGTGCCGGGTCCCCGGAAGGCAGCGGACCGGCCGGATGTTCGCGTAGAGATCGAGGTTGATGCGGTTGCCGATCACCGGTGACCAGCCGGCCATCTTCGGGACGCCGTCGTCGTCGGTCATCGTCACCGGCTGGCCGTCCGGACCGTTCCAGCCGACCGCGCCGAGCAAGATCGCGTCGGCGGCGCGGCACCGCGCCTCGGCATCCTCCGGCCAGTCGCGTGACCCGTGCTCGAGGTAATACCGGCCACCGCAGGGGATCTCGTCGATCGCGAAGCCCGCGCCGGTGCACTGCCCGACGAGCTCGACGAGCTGACGCGCCTCGGCCATGACCTCGGCGCCGATGCCATCTCCGGGGAGCAGGACGAGATCGTAGGCGGCCTTGAGCGTGACGCGCGACATCGCCGCGAACGTTACCTCAGTGACGGGGCAGGCCGGTCGGGATCGGGCGGCGCATCAGGCGCTGCACCGAGATCAAGCCCTCGGCGGTCTTCGCAGACAGGTGATCGGTGCGCGGCGGCGACCAGCTATGCGGCTTGTCGACGTACGGGATGCCGATCTGCTGCAGCCACTTCTGCGGCGAGTTGCCACCGATCATCGCGAACACGACGTCGTTCGGGATGTCTTCGCGCCGGCCATCTTCCTTGAACGTCAGGCCGACCCCCGTCGGGGTCACGTCGGCGACCGCGGTCGCGTACTTGATCTGGAAGCGGCCCGCCGCGAGCGCTTCCTCGATCAGCTTGCGGTTCTTTGGCTTGATGCCCTCGAGCTTCGCGCCGCGCGTCGAGAACCACACCTGGTTGTGGCGCTCCGGTGCGCACAGCGCGAGCACGACCTCGACCGCGGAGTCCGAGCCACCGACGACGAGGATCCGCTGGTGGTTCCACGCCTCGGGATCGACGAGCGAGTTCTTCACCTTCTCGAGCTCGTCACCGGGGCATCCGAGCTTGCGCGGGTTGCCGAGCGTGCCGATCGCGAGCACGACGCGCGCGCCGGTGACCTGGCCCATCGGCGTGCCCTTCGCATCACCGAGGTGGACGATGAAGCGCTCGCCTTCCTTCTTCACGTCGAGCACCGCGTGCTGGTAGCGGATGTCGATGCGGTGCTGCACCACGAGCTCCTGCCAGGCGGAGAGCAGATCCTCGCGCCGGGTATCCCAGTGCGGCAGCGTGGCCTCGAGGCTGACGTCCTGGGGCTCGGCCATGACCTCCTTGCCCTTGTGATAGTAGTTGCGGACCGTCCACGCGAACTCGCGCTCCTTCTCGAGCACGACGTACGACAGCCCGAGCTCGGCGCAGGTGATCGCGGCGGACAGGCCCGCCGGCCCGCTGCCGCAAATCACGACGTCGACGTCGTAGCCCATGTGGCGCGCGCTGCCGGCGCGATAGCCCTGCTGGACGATGCGCTGGACCGCGGCACGGCCGAGGTTCGAGGCGTTCTTGACCTGCGGCGTCCCCGACGCCTGGCCGACGAGGAACATCCCGGCGACCGGCGTCTCGTGGAACGCGTCGATCGACGGCATCGGGATCATCGGCGGTGGCTTGTCGGCGTCGTGCATGCGCAGCGCATCGAACGCGCACGCGTACTCGCACTTCTTGCACTGGATGCACGAGTCAAAGTTGACGACGCGCGACTTGTGATCGACGAGCTCGAGCACGCTCGCCGGGCACGCTTGTACGCACATGTTGCAGCCGACGCACTTGCTGTCGTTGATCGAGTGCACGAGACGCTTCACGACCTCGGCCGGGTGCGCCTTCATCTCGTCGACGATCGCGCTCTGCGAGCGGCGGCGGCGGATCCGGATCCAGGTGCCGAACAACAGGCTCGGCGCGCCGGCGACGAACGCGAGCCCGGTCGCCCAGCCGAGCGCGGCGACCGGCGTCGGCGTCGACATCTCCTGGTGAAGGCCCGCGCTGCCGGGTTCGAGGCGGACCATCGTCTCGGCGTGCTCGCGCGCGTGGCACTGCTCGCAGCCCGTCTGCATCGCCTGCGCGCCGCCATCGTGGCAGCGGAAGCACGCGAGGCCGGGCTTGCCCTCGATGTATTCCGTGCCCTGCAGCGTGGCGTGACACGCGGTGCACGGGATGCCGCTCTCGATTCCCTTCAGCGTGACGCGCGAGTGCGCGGCGTGGAGCGCGACGGCGTCGAGCTTGCCGGGCAGCGGCCCGGCGGCGAGCTTGAAGGGGACGTTCGCGCCGGGGGCGAAGTCCTTCGCGTGCTGACCGGCGTGACAGCTCGCGGTGCACGACGCCAGCGCGCCGAGCGAGCGATCCTTGTTGCCGCCCTCGTGCTCGCGGTGACACCCGCCGCAGTCGATGCTCGCGTGGTCCTTGCGCGCCTCGAATTTGGGATGACACGACACGCAGCTCGCGCTCGCGACCTGCATGCCGGCGCTGTGACACGCGGCGCACACCGTCGCGCCCTGGGCCTTCTCGACGAAGGCCGTGCTCGAGTGCGCCGGCGACAGCGGATGGTTGACGAGCGCCTTGCCGCGCCCGAGCACGACCGCGCCACCGCACAGCGCGAGCGCGGCGAGCACCGACAGCACGACGGCGCCGCGCAGCGCTCCATCGCGCGCGAGATCGCTCGACGGTCGCCACGCCGGCGCATTGCGGCGCATCTCCTTCTTGCGGGTCGCGATCTCCTGTTCGAGCGCGCCGGCATCCATGCGGAAGATCGTCCGCATGCCCTCGCCGGAACCAGCGCGGTGTCCCGAGACGCGGTCGACGTCGGCGACGTTGATCGCGCGCGACAGCATCGACAGGTGCGCCCCGGCATGCGCGCGCGCCACGTCAACGGCGGCCTGGGCAAGCGCAGCATCCGCCCGCTCGATGGTGCAGACCTCGCCGCGCACGGTGACGCGGAACAGCGTGTCGACGACGCGGAGCACGCCGCTCGGCGGCAGCAGCTGTTGCACCACGCGCTTGTCATCGACGTAGGTTCCCGCTGCCGAGGTATCGCGGACGACGAAGCCGTCCTCCCACACCACGGCGCAGTGCTCTCGCGAGACCGCCGGGCCCTCGACGATCACGTCACAGCTCGGTGCGCGGCCGAGCACGATCTTGCGTGACTTGAAGACCCGGCCGTCGATCACGAACCGCGGCTGCGGGCCCTGATCGAGGATCCCGCCGGGCGTCATCGTCGTGAAGATCGTGTTGCCCTTGTTCGCGATCGTGACGCCGCCGATCAGGCGGGCCTCGACGACGTGCGCGCCGACCGCGACGAGATCACCGGGCTTGAGCGCGGTGCCCTGGAAGATCCGCTCGCCGTTGATGTACGTGCCGCTGTCGGAACCGAGATCGGTCGCCACGAACTGGTCGCCGGCCTTCGAGATCGCGCAGTGCAGCGGGCTCGCGAGCAGGTCGGAGAGCACGAACGTGCAGTCGCCGCGGGTGCCGAGGATGATCTGGTTGTCGCCGAGCGGGATCCGGTCGCCCTTGGCGGCGCCCGAGATGAACACGAGCTCGCCCACCGCGTTCGTGACCGTGGCGATCATGGTCGCGCTCGCGCGCCCCGACTCGACCCCGACCTCGTCGCGCGCGTTGACCGCAAAGCGGACGATCGTGGTGCCGAGCACGAGCTCGTCACCGTGCGACAGCACGCGGCTGTCGGCCGGAGAACCATTGAACATCACCGGGGCCCGGGCCTCGGCACGGAACCCGAGGGGCGTGGACGAGATGATCAGGTGCTCCTCGGCGACGCCGGGGTCGGAGAGCACGAAGTCGCAGTCGCGGCCGCTGCCGATCCGCGCGGGACCGTCGATCGCGATCTCGCGGCCGGCTGCAGAGCCCGAGACCGCGACAAGCTTTGCCTGGGCCTCCGAGACCACGACCTCGATGCCGCCGAAATCGAGGCGGTCGCCCGTCGACAGCGCGTGCACCGTCGAGCGGCCGCCGACCGACGAGATCGGGTCGCCGTTCAGCTTGGTCGGGCCGGTTCCCATCACCTCGAGCGAGTACCCGCCACGCACCGATCGCTCGATCATCGCGTGCCGGCGCGAGACCTTCGGGTTCGTCAGCAGGATGTCGTTCTGCGCCGGGTCGCGACCGAGGCGGATCTGCTGCGCCGAGGTCACGATGTGGATCCCGGCGAGCGGCCCGGAATCGAAAGACAGGCGCAGCGGCATCGTGCGTCAGCTCCTCAGGGCACCAACGTGAGGGCGGTGACGACGTGGAACGCGACGAGCACGACCAGCGCGGTCGCCGTCGCGACGTGTGCGATCAGCCAGCGCTTGAGCCGGCGGTGCAGCAGGAGCTGCGCGCGGACGTCGATCAGCCGGCAGCGGCTCTCGAGCACGCGCTCGACCGTGTTGCGGTCATCGTGGCCGAGCCGAGCGTCACCCTGGACAGTCTCGAGCATGGATGCGAGCTTCTGCTTCGCCGCGGTGACGGCCGCGATCGGATCGTAGGTCGCGACCATGCGATCGTGGAGGTTCCCGGCGGTCGCCTCGACGCGCTGGCGCAGCAACCGCCACGCCTTCGCCGGGACGGTGAGCACGAGCTCGGTGATCGTCCGCTCGAGCGTGCCTTCCTCGTCGTAGAGATCCTCGACGAGCCTCGCCAGACCGTGGCGCTCGAGTCGGGTCAGGGCGGTCGGGACGGTGGCGTAGATGATCTGGCCGGTGATCCCGGTCGCGACCTCGAAGGCGAACACGAGGAGGAGCAGCGTCGTGAACACGCCGGTGACCTGGAAGCCGGCATGCGCGACGGCGGCGAAAAAGCCGACCGCGCCGAGGACCATGTGGAACTGCGTCCACGCCTCGAGACCACCGACCCACGTGCTGTTGCGCATGCGCTTGCGAATGCCCTGCGAGCCCGCCGCGAGCAGGCACACGGCAGACGCGATTCCGAGCGGCAGCCCGACTGCCGAGCTGCCGCGGAGCGGCGCTCCCGACAGCACGCTGACCGCGACGATCGCGGCGATCGCGAGAATGCCGAACGCGAAGCTCGCCGGGATGAACCACGTCGAGCGCTGACGGATCTGCTGCTTGGTGCCGAGCAGGCCGAGCTGCTTGGCTTGCCCGCGCGACCACTCGATCGCGTCGCGCTGCTCGGCCTCCATGACGAGCGCGAGCTCTTCGAAGTAGCGCAGCGGATCGACGCGGAGGATCGCTCCGCGCGGGCACTCGTGGACACAGTTCGAGTACTCGTAACCGCGGCACAGGTTGCACTTGATCGCGCGCTTCGTGATCTCCGGGCTCGGCCGCTCGTTCTCCTCGAGTGGTCGCATCGTGATGTTGCCGTAGGGGCACTTGCGCGCGCAGTTCTCGCAGCCGATGCAGTTATCGTTGATGTCGACATCTCCGTCGGCGAATCGCTGGATCGCGCCGGTCGGGCAGCCGATCATGCACTCGGGATCGCGGCAGTGCCGGCAGCTCGACGGCAGCATGATGTGCTCGTGCCGGCGCTTGTCGATCTGCGCGCGGCGCTTGAAGATCGGGCCGCGACGATCGAGGCGGGTATAGGTGTGGCGTGCGTGGCAGGCACGGACGCAGTTGCCGCACCGCACGCAGCGGTCGAGGTTGATGACGAGCAGCGACTCGACCTCGACACCCGCGGACAAAAACGCCTGCGCGGCCGCCATCACGGTGCCGCCGACGTCCGCCATCGCGGCGCGCCGGTGCATGTCGTCCTTGCCGAAGTGCCGGGCGACGTCCGGCTGCTTCATCATCATCATCGAGAACTGACCGCGCGGCAGGTGGATCACCTCGGCCTGGCCGACCGCCTCGAGGTTGAAGTCGCGGGTCGCGCCATCGGCGACGCCGACGACGTCGTGGGTGTTGAAGTACGCGAGGATCGAGACGCTTCCGTCCTTGATCCGGGTCGCCTTGACGACGCCGTCCTTGATCACGAGGATCGAGTCCGCCGGGTCGCCCTTCTTCTGCAGGGTGTCGCCCTTCTGGTAGAGCTTGAGCTTCGCACCGCGGCCGAGCTCGGCGCGCGTGGCGTCGTCGAGCAGGCTGATGTAGCGGTGCATCCGCATGTATGTCGCGATCGCGCGTGCGTGATAGACGCCCTCGAGGTGCTCGCGGATCGACTTGTGGCGGCGGGTCAGCAGATCGAAGCGGTGCTTCTCGATCTCGAGCAGCGTGACCTCGGTCTCCGACGTCACGGTCGCGGTGCGCTCGCCGCGCCCGAGCAGCGCGGCCTCGCCGAAGAAGTCGCCCGGACGGTAGAGCTGGCCCAGCCGGAGCGAGACGTCGTCGGGTCCCACGGCGTGGACGTAGACCGCGCCGTTCATCAGCACGAACATCGAGTGGCCATACTGGCGCTGGATGACGATATCGGTGTTCGGCGGGTAATTACGGACGAGCACGCTGTTCGCGAACGCCGCCAGATCCTCGGCCGGTACGCCCCCGAAGAACGGGAGCTGCGAGAGGAAGGACGTGTACGCGGCGCCGGTGACCGCCGCATCACCCGTGGAGGATGCCGTCGTCATCGTTCGTTCCGCCCCGACATTTGCGCTGCACCTTATCAGAAACGATCCGTGATCTCGTGTAGGGTCGCGCCATGATGCGGGTGGCGATCATTTCGCTCGCGATCACGATGGGGATCGTGGTTGGGTGCAGCTCGTCACGCAGCACCACACCCTCGGCGATCACGCGTTCCGGCGCGCGCACGAGCCGGGCATCGATCGCGGTGGATACCGATCGGTTTCCGCACGGCCTGCACACCGGCAACAAGCCCGAGATTCGCGGATGGCAGGGCCGGGGGCTCGGCTGTGTCGACTGTCATGACGCGCGCGCCGTGAAGGAAGGCCGGGCCGCGCGACCAGGCACGAACCAGCACGCCCCGTGCGACGATTGTCACAAGGCCGAGTTCGGCAAGCCGCCGGGCAAGCTCTGCCAGGTCTGCCACGAGGCCGTGGACCCGTTCATCAAGGGGAGCTCGCCACTTCAGAGTTATCCGGGGCGCGGCACCACGCAGGCGCTCGCGTCGGCGTTCTCGCATCGCCTGCACCTCGACAAGACCGAGATGGAGCGCGCGACCGGCGCGCATATCGGCTGTGCGGACTGCCACGAGCGACCGATCTCCTCTTCCGGCAAGTCGCGCGATCCGATGGTGCCCGGCCACAAGGCCTGCGCGCGCTGCCACGAGGGCAACGACAAGGTGAAGTCGACGCTCGCGATGGAGACGTGCTCCGGCTGTCACCCGCAGCGCAACGTCGAGCTCGCGCGCGGCCGGCGGTTCATCACGGGCGACCTCAAGTTCGCCCACGCGACGCACGAGACGGACAAGAACGGCGCGCCCGTGAAGTGCACGACGTGTCACGCCAACGTCGACGTCGCGGCGACCCGCGAGGACATGTCCGTGCCGCCGATGGTGCAGTGCGCGCAATGTCACGAGGACAGCGCGCGCAGCCCCGATCGCGTGCGGATGGGCAACTGCGGCATCTGCCACACCCAGATCGCGTCGGGTTCGCCGCCGGGCAATCACATGGTCGGTGGCGGCTCCGGCCTGGCGTCGGCCGCTCGGCCGATCGATCACACGATGCAGTTCCGCAAGCATCATGGCGAGCAGGCGGCGGCGAAGGACTCGAACTGCCGATTTTGCCATACCGAGGTGCAAGGCGCGCGCGAGGACAGCTGCTTCCAGTGCCACCTCGTGATGAAGCCGCGCGATCACAACCTGATGTGGCGCTCCGATCACGGCCGCGAGGCGCAGGCGGACGGCAAGCGCTGCGCGAGCTGTCACACGCCCGAGACCTGCGTCGCCTGTCACTCGGTGCCGCCGCGCTCGCATACGCCGATCGCGGACTTCCGGCTCGGGGGGCACGCCGAGCAGGCGCGGTTCGGGCTGTCGTCGTGCCTGACTTGCCATACCTACGAGGACACCTGCAGCAAGTGCCATCGAGGTACGCGATGAGGCTGCTCGTCGGTGCGATCATCGCGCTGCCGGCTCTTGCGAGCGCGGAGCCGGTCGCGCCGGTCGAGCCGCCATCGGTGGTTCCCGTCGACGCCCCCGCCGACCTGCGGGTCAAGCAGCTGCCGGTGCAGCTCAAGCTGCCCGCGCGCTCAAAGCCCGCCCGATCCACGAAGCCCACGAAGAGCGTCGCGCAGACTGCCGATCCCGCCCCGGGGCCGGAAGTGAATTCCGGCCCCTCCTTCTCGGCCGCGGTCGCCGAGCCCGAGAGCTCGCTGAAGTCGTTCACGCCGTTCCCGACGAGCCGCCGCGATCTCGCGGAGCGGGTGACGTTCAAGCTGCGCGCGGGCGTCGAGCTCGATGGCGCCGCAGCGAGTGGTGAGACGTTGCGCGGCGGCGCGGCGCTACCCGATCAGTTCGCGGAGCAGCGGTCGTGGATCGTCGGCGACGCGGTGA
>JBKJUF010000444.1:0-5522 GCA_046590445.1 Kofleriaceae bacterium | reverse complement strand
CGACGCGAAGATCGAGTTCACGCGTGCGCGGCCCTACAAGAAAAACGACCAAGCGTGGGTCGAACAGAAGAACGGCTCCGTGGTCCGGCGCCTCGTCGGCTATCGACGACTCGAGGGGATGGCGGCCGCCGACACGCTCGCGCGCTTGTACGCATCGTCGAGGCTGTTCGTGAACTTTTTCCAGCCATCGTTCAAGCTGGCCGAGAAGAAGCGCCTGGGTGCGCGGGTGAGCAAGCGCTACCACGCGCCAGAGACCCCGTGTGCGCGCCTGTTGCAATCGGACTCGGTGCCCGACGACATGAAGGAGCGGCTGCGCGCAGTCGCGATCACGCTCGATCCGCTACGACTACTCGACGAGATCCGGGCAGTGCAGCAACAGCTCGCGGGTCTTGCGGCCGGAGCCGTGCCGCACGTCGTTCCTCATCGTGATGGCGAACTTGACCAGTTCCTCAAGAGCCTCTCTACGGCCTGGCACGACGGAGAAGTGCGCCCCACTCACCGCAAGGAGGCCAAGCCCCGGCGTGACTGGCGCACTCGCGAGGATCCGTTCGAGCAGGTGTGGCCTCGCATCGTCGGATGGCTGGACAGCGAGCCCGATCGAACCGCGACTGAGCTGCTCGCACGGCTCCAGGTCCAAGAACCGGAGGTCTACCCGGCTGCGCTCCTCCGCACCCTTCAACGTCGCGTCAAGGTCTGGCGCCGAGCTGCGGCGATGAGGCTCGTGTTCACGGCGGACATCACCGCAACCGCGGAGACTCCGAACGCAGCCACGATGAACTGACGACCTTCGGGTGCGATCCCGCTGACGCAGCGTGGTAGCAACGGCTGGTGAGGCAACACGCCCGGTGATGCCGCTGACGTCCATGCCCTTGACGATCGGGAACACCTCGCGCCGGCCGTGGATCCGCAGGTGGAGGACGCCGACCGACGCGCCGATCGTGAGCCCGTCGCGGATCCGGTACGCGGCGGCGAGGACGGCCTGCGGCGCGACGACGTAGCCGTCGATCAGGTGATAGCGGGTGATCGCGTCGCGGCCGAAGCCCGCGCCCTGCGCGTTGCCGACATAGACCGCGGCGCCCATCACGAGCTTGCCGGGCAATAACTCGCCGGACACCGCGAGCATCGGGATCACGCCGCGCGCACGCGTCGGCCGCACCGGCGCGTAGTAGCCGTCGGCACCGGGCGCGGCGTCGAGAAATCGATCGCTCTGGTCCCAGGGCCGGAGCTGAAACTCGCTGCGGATCATCGCGACGCCGAGCGAGACGTAGACGTGCCAGCCCCGCTGCATCACGAGCCCGGCGGGGTTGTGGTAGAGGGCCGCGCCCTCGTCGGGACGCCCGATCACCGCGCCCATCGCGGTGCGCCGGACGCCGATGTCCGGGATCCCGAAGCCACCGGCCTCTGCCCGGGCGGCCGGAGCGATCAGAACCGCGAGCAAAACCACGAGCACGAGGCGCCAGGTCATGGCTACTTCGAACACGGCATGCCGCGATCGAACAAGTCTTGATCGCCTCTCCTTTACAGTGTAAATGAGAGGCTGACATGTTCGACCTCAAGATCATCGGCGCGACGATCGTCGACGGAACCGGCCGCGCCGCCTACCAGGGCGACGTCGCCGTGCAGGACGGCCTCATCGTCGCGGTCGGCGCCTGCGAAGGCCCGGCGCGCCGGATCCTCGACGCCCGCGGCGCGCACGTGCTGCCGGGCTTCGTCGACATCCATACCCACTATGACGGCCAGGTCTCGTGGGACGAGGAGCTGACGCCGTCGTCGCTGCACGGCGTCACCACGTGCGTGATGGGGAGCTGCGGCGTCGGCTTCGCGCCGGTGCGGCCCGGGCGCGAGCCGGCGCTGATCGAGCTGATGGAGGGTGTCGAGGACATTCCGGGTACCGCGCTCGCCGAGGGCATCCCGTGGGGCTGGGAGTCGTTCGCGGACTACATGGCAGTGATCGGCGCGATGCCGCACGCGATCGACTTCCTCGTGCAGGTCCCGCATGACCCGTTGCGGATGTACGTGATGGGCGACCGCGCGGTCGCCGGCGAGCCCGCGACCGAGGACGACATCGCGCAGATGCGAGGACTCCTGCGCGCGGCGCTCGAGGCGGGAGCCGCAGGCTTCTCGACGGGCCGCAGCGACAACCACCGCACCGCGCGCGGCGCCGCGACTCCGGCCTCCGAGGTCGATGCCCTCGAGCTCGCCGGGATCGCGGCCGCGTTCGCCGGGCTCGGCCACGGCGTGATGCAGGCGGTCAGCGACTTCGACATGATGCGCGGCCCCGAGCGCTTCGATCCCGAGTTCGATCTCCTCGAGCAGATGGCCGCCGCGAGTGGCGGCCGGCCGCTGTCGATCTCGACGATGCAGCGCGATCACGCCCCCGATCAGTGGCGGCGAATTCTCGCCCGCGTCGACCAGGCGTCGGCGCGCGGCCTCGACGTGCGCTGTCAGGTCGGCGCGCGGGGCATCGGCGTGCTGCTCGGGCTCGAGGCGACCTTCCATCCATTCATGGGCTTCCCCGCGTACAAGGCGATCGCGCACCTGGCGCTCGAGGAGCGGGTTGCCCGGATGCGCGATCCCGAGCTGCGGGCGCGGATGCTCGCCGAGACCTCCGACAAGGTCGCGGGCGATGGCACGCCGATCCCGCCGCTCGCCGATTTCTTCCTCGCGAACATCTCGCTCGTCGCGATGCGGCTCTACCGGATGGCAGAGCGTCCCGATTACGAGCCGAAGCTCCTCGATTGTCTCGCAGCCGAGGCGAGCCGCGCCGGGCAGCCGGTGCTCGGGCGGATCTACGACGCGCTCCTCGAGGATGACGGCAAGGCGCTGCTCTACTTCCCGATCTACAACTACAGCGGCGGAAACCTCGATGCCGTGCGCGAGATGCTCGTCCACCCACGCGCGCTGGTCGGTCTCGGCGATGCAGGTGCACACGTCGGCACCGTCTGCGATGCGAGCATGCCGACCTATCTGCTGTCGCACTGGGCGCGCGATCGCGCGAACGGCATCCCGCTCGAGCGGGTGGTCCAGATGCAGGCGCACGACACCGCGCGGTTCATCGGCCTCACCGATCGTGGGACGATCGAGGTCGGCATGCGCGCGGACCTCAACGTCGTCGAGCTCGCGCGCGTCGCGCTGCCGCGGCCGGTGATGCAACGCGATCTACCGGCGGGCGGCCGCCGCCTCGTGCAACGCGCCGAGGGCTACGTCGCGACGTTCGTCGCGGGCGTCGCGATCGCCGAGCACGGCGAGCTCACCGGCGCGCGCCCGGGCCAGCTCGTGCGGATGGGCGTGACGCGATGACCGCGAGGTCAAAGACGCGCACGAAGACCGCTCCTCGCAAGCGCGCGGCCGGCAAGGTCCGGACGGTTCGCCGCGTGGCACCCACCGGGCTGTCGCACGACGCGATCCGCACCGCGGCGCTCGCGCTGATCGACGAGGACGGGCTCGCGGACTTCAGCACGCGCAAGCTCGGCCGCGTCCTCGGCTGCGAGGCGATGGCGATCTACTGGTACTACCCGAGCAAGGAGGCGCTGCTCGACGCCGTCGTCGATCTGTTGATGATGCGCGTCGCGACGGTCGTCACCGGCCGGGCGCCCACCGACTGGATCGGCGCGCTGCGTGACGTCGCCCATGCCTACCGTGGCCTGGCCCACTCTCATCCGGAGGCGTTTCCGCTGCTCGCGACGCGGCGGTTCGCGAGCGAGGGCACGTATGCCTTCCTCGAGGAGCTCTTCGAGCTCGCGTGTCGCCAGGGCATCGAGGATCGGATCACCGCGCGCTTCTATCGCGTCGTCAGCTCGTACTGCAGCGGCTTCGCGCTCAACGAGCTCGCGACGCTGCACGGGCCCAAGGATCCTGGGGTCGCCGCGCTCCGCCGGCGGTACACCCGGGTCGGCGCGGTGTCGGCGTGGTTCGAACCGCGCCACCTCGACGAGATGTTCGAGTTCGGCCTCGAGCTGCAGCTCGCCGCGCTCGCCGGCTCGCCGGAGCCCCGGCGATGACGCTCCGCTACGGTGCGGTCGTGGGCGCGCTGCACTCGCTGCGTGGCGATCCGGCGATCGCGGCGATCCAGCCCACCGAGGCTGCGGTGCGCTATCGCGCGCACACCCGGGCGGGCATCGCGCCGCTCGTCGACATCTATCTGCCGCCGCGTCCGATCGGTGCCTCCGTCGTGCTCGTGCATGGCGGGGCGTTCGTGATCGGCTCGCGGCGCATGAAGCCGATGCGCTACCTCGCGGCGCGGCTCGTCACCGCGGGCATCGCGGTGTGCGCGGTGGACTACCGCCTGATCTTCCGTGGAGGTCGCCTCGACGAGGCCGTCGAGGACGTCAGCGAGGCCCTCGCGTTCTGGACCGGCCGCGTCCCGGCGCTCGGGCTCGAGGCGCGAGCCATCTCGATGGTCGGGCTCTCGGCCGGCGCGTCGCTCGGCTTGCTCGCCGCCGCGCGCACCGACCGGCTCGCGAGCCTCGCGTGCGCCTTCGGGCTGTACGAGATCGGACACCTGCGCGGACCGGCCGGCCTCTTGCCACGCCTGCTGTTTCGCACCGCCGATCGCGCCGCGTGGATCAGCCGATCGCCGCGGTTTGCGGCCCAGCCTGCGATGCCGACGCTGCTGCTCCACGGCGACGCTGACGGGCTGGTTCCTGTCGAGCAAGCGCGCCGACTCGCCGCGCACCGCGAGTCGCTCGGGCTGCCGACTCGCCTCGTGATCTATCCCAATGCCCCGCACGGGTTCTTCAACCTGTCGGTGCCTGCGGCCGACGCGGGCGTCCGCGAGATCATCGACCACGTCACCGCCTGATCTGGATCACTTCATCGTTGCTGCGCTTGTGCGCTGTCCGGACCTACGCGATCCTAGCTCTGCTCATGTCGAAAGTCGCGCAATCCCTCGGAGGTCCGCTCTCCGCTCACATCGAGTATCGCGACGGCGGCACGTCGGTCGCGCTGTTCGGCAAGGTGACCGAGGCTGCGGACTTCGCGAAGCTGACCGCGCTGCGCACCGCACTGCGGGTCGATCTCTCGGCGGTCGAGAATATCAACTCGCTCGGCGTGCGGGCGTGGTGCAACTTCGTGCGTGACTGCGAGCTCGCGAAGCAGCAACTCGTCGTCGAGAAGATCTCGCCGGTGATGGTCCAGCAGATGGGCATGATCTCGAGCTTCATGGGCACGCACGCCGAGGTGAAGTCGATCTTCGTGCCGTACCTCTGCCCGTCGTGTAACGCCGAGGACCAGCGGCTCGTCGAGCTGAGCAGCCGCGATGCGCCGATCGCGTTGCCGTCGGGCGTGCTGTGTCCGAAGTGCAAGACACCGATGCAGGTCGACGAGCCCGAGGAGATGTACGAGAACCTGTTCGGCAAGCCCGCGGCGCGCTGAGGCAGAAGGACGGCACCCTCGAGGTCGTGGACGGTTAGCACTACTGCGTCAGATTATTTGCCTAAAAATCCGGATGGGTTTCGATCGTTTGTGAGATTCCTCGTCGGAGAGATCGCACATTCGTCCCAGGCGTGATCAAAGAGGGAATG
>JBKJUF010000423.1:0-5467 GCA_046590445.1 Kofleriaceae bacterium | reverse complement strand
AACGCGCTCGCGTCTTCCGACGCGAGCCTCCGGCCCTCGAGCCACATCTCGCGTGTGTCGGTCAAACGCACAATGCCCGGTCCGTACTGTACCTGTACGCCGTCACAAACATCCACTGCGCCCTTCTCATCACGCCGGCGGAGCGGAACGGCATGCTGGAGGTCGCCGGATCGCGGCCTCTTCTCACGCGCCTCTCAGTCGGAGCATGGCCCGCGCGTCGCGTGGTCATTGTGCCCGAGCTTTACGAGACCCTCGGCGAGGACAAGCTTCGTGAAGAGCTGCAGGTTTCGCGTACCCGCAACGATCAGCTGATCGAGCTCGTGCGACAGAAGCGCGAGCTCGTCACGCTCGCGGGACGCGTATCTGGGCTCGAAGCCAATGTCGACACCGCCGGCCGCATCTTCTATAGGCGTCCGGCTCAGTAGCCGTTGCGGTTGCGGCCAGCAGCGGTAGTAGGTTGGCTCCTTTGGTATCGATCTGTCGATCCGGAATCGACGGCGCGATCGCGTGACGTACGCGAGGCCCGCCGGGGCGGCAGCGGAGCGGATGGGGTCGGGGCAGCGACTGTAACTAGGCAGGCAGGTCCGCGCCCGCACGTACCTTGCCCTCGTCCGCGTAGGCGTCGGTGGTTCTTCGGCAGACGCAGCCACGACGCCCATCCGCGACGCAGCCCCACGGACCTCGCGTGTTCGCGCTCTCCGAGGGCTTTGCCTACGGGCTCCTACAGCTTCTTGCCGACGAGCGTGAACGTCGCGGTCGCGGTCGAGTAGCCGCGCACCATCACGTGGATCGGTGCGGGCTGCGTGAGCGTGACCCGGCAGCTCTCGGCGGAGCCGTTCTTGTACGGGCGGCAGTCGAACGCGGTCGTGGTCGGCGCGTTGCCGACGCGGACGTAGAGGTCAGCGTCGTTGGTGCCGGTCATCGCGAACTCGTAGCTGCCGGCGGCGACCGTCGGCGTCGCGAAGCGCTTGTCGACGTTGCGCGCGACGCTGCCGCTCTCGGAGAAGCCCGGCCACGTCATCGGGTTGCCGCCGCCGCCCGGCGTGAACACGTTGTCCTGCTCGCCGGAGACCAGCACGACCTGGCTGGTGTCGATGCCGCGGAAGATCTGCTCGTAGGTCTTCGGCGAGTCGTGCGCGATGAGGCCGCGGAACATCGCCATCGTCGTGTTCGACAGCTCGTGGAAGAACGCCGGCATCGCGTTGTTGACGATGTCGATGTACTTGAAGCCGGTCGTGTCGTCCGGGTTGATCGACTGGTGCGCGCGGTTCAGCGCGTCGTCGATGTACGCGAACGTGTCGCAGCCGTTCATCTGGACGACGACGTACTGGCCCTGGACCCACTTGCCGGCCGCGGCCATCGCGCGGACGTTCGTGCCGAGGCCCGCGTGGCCGTTGTAGATGATGTAGTCGGCGCGGGTCGACAGGCTCTCGTAGCGTGCGCGAAACGCCGGCTGCGAGAGGCCGACGCGGACGTTGTCGGTGAGCAGCGCGACGACGCGGATCTTCTTGCCATCGGGAAGCGTCGCGTTGAGCTCGACATCAGGGGCCGCGACGCCGGGGCTCGCGGGCACGCTCGCCGGGATCGTCGTCAGGTTGCGGCTGCCGAGCTCGCTGCGCATCGCGCCGACGAACCGGTTGTACGCGGCGATGCCGGCATCCGCAGAGGTCGTGGCGCCGTCCTCGTTCTTGCCGAAGATCGCGACGACCTCGAGGCGGTTGTCTTCCCAGATCTTCGTGTACTCGGGGAACTTGCCGGTCGTCTGGATCGGACTCGGCGAGAACGTCGCGGTCACCGTGTTGACGTCGGCAGCCGCGATCGTGCAGCCCGCCGCGCGTGGCCGGTAGTAATAGAACATCGAGCCGGCATCGACATCGTGCGCGCTGAAGTCGACGCAGTTGTCCTTGTACTTGGTCGCGAACGCCTGCTGGCCGGTGCTCGAGACGTCGAGGGGCAGCTTCATCTCGATCGACGTCGGGACGTTCGCGCGATTGCCCCACGCGACGAGCAGCTTCGCGCGGTACTTGATCTGGACGCGACCATTGACCGTGGTCTTGACGATGTTCGTGACCTCGGCCTTGTCGATGCGGCCCACGGCGTTGAAGCCGTTGAGCTGACCGACCGTGTAGAACAGCTGCGACTGGATCGTGTTGCGATCGTTGAACGACGAGTCGGTGACGAGCGTGCCGTCCCACTCCGCGTCGACGAACACCGCGAGCGCGCTCGAGTCGCTCTTGTCGTCGTCGGATTTGACGGTCTCGCCGTCGTAGAGGTCTTCCTGCTCGGTGCAGGCAGGTGCGGCAAAGGCCGCGACAGCGAGGAACGTGGAGGTCGTGAGGCGCTTCATGGGTGGATGGCCGCACCCCGAGCAAGTTCGGTGCTCGACGACGGCGCGGCTAACCCCGTAACACTCATGGGCGTTACTGGCTGGTCGACGAGGCGGAGCGTTCTCGGTGGCTACTGTGGTGGCCGCTGACGCGGCGTCATGGCTGGCAAAGTCTGACCGAGGCGATGCGCGAGCTCCGCGCTCGCGCGCTCGAGAAACACCGTCGCGATCCGCGAGCGCACGCCGGGTAGGTGCACGAGATGGACGGGGACCGGCGGCGGCTCGAAGCCGGGCAGGACGATGCGCAGCGCGCGCTCGGCGACGAGCCGGTCGACCTGATACGACAGCACGCGCACGAGCCCGTGCCCGGCGACGGCGGCATCGATCGCGGCCTGCGCGGTGTTCACCGCGAGCCGCGCATGGATCGCGATGCTCCGCTCGCGACGCGTTCCCGGAAACGTCCAGCGATCGCCGCGACTGGTGGCCGTGAAGGCGATGCATGCGTGCTTCGCGAGCGCCTCGGGGTTGCGCGGTGTTCCGGCGTGCTCGAGGTACGCGGGGCTCGCGCAGATCACGGTCCGTACCTGACCGAGGCGGCGGGCGATCAACGACGAGTCCGGCAGGTTACCGATCCGGATGCCCACATCGATGGCTTCCTCGGCAAGCGAGACCACGCGATCGAGCAGCGTGATCCGGACGGCGGCCTCGCGATGCTGCTCGAGGAACCCGGCGACGACCGGCAGCAGGTGGAGCTGACCGAACAGGACCGGCGCGGTCACCGCGAGCGTGCCGCGCAGCACGGCGTCGGGCTCGGGCGACTCGAGGAGGTCGAGCTCGACGAGCGCACGCCGTGCGCGCTCGAGGTAGCGCTCGCCGTCGGCGGTCAGCGAGACCGAGCGCGTCGTCCGATGGAGCAGTCGGGTCGCGAGCCGCGCCTCGATGGCCGCCACCGCGCGGGTCACGGCCTGTGGCGATCGGCGCAACCGGCGCGCGGCCTGCGAGAAGCTGCGGAGCTCCGCAACCGCCGTGAAGGTCCGCCATTCTTCGATGCGATCCATTGTTCCTATTAGTGGAATAGTATACGCCGATTCACGTCATTGTTTCGAACTAGTGGAACTCCCATCCTGATGTCATGAAGCCCTCGAGCGATGTCGCGTTCTCCGATGCCGTCAAGCAGGTACAGGCCGAGCGTGGCTCGCGCGCCGCGTACGCCCGGGTCGAGGCGAGCGGTGGTTTCGGGTCCGCGGTCACCGAGGAGCTCGCGAGCTTCCTCGCCGAGATCGACACCGCGTACCTCGCGACCGCGAGTGCAGACGGCCAGCCCTACGTCCAGCACCGGGGCGGGCCCAAAGGCTTCCTCCAGCGGCTCGACGACCGCACGCTCGGCTTTGTCGACCTCGTGGGGAACCGCCAGTACATCTCGACCGGCAACCTCGGGGAGAACAACCGGGTCTGCCTGTTCCTCATGGACTACGCGCACAAGCGCCGGGGCAAGGTCTGGGGCACGGCGGAGATCGTCGCGCTCACCGACCCACGGGCCGTCGGGCTCGCGCTACCCGCGGGCCGCGCGCGTGCCGAGCAGCTGGTCGTGATCACGGTGACCGCGTGGGACATCAACTGCCCGCAGCACATCCCGCAGAAGCTCGATGCCGGCGAGGTGGCGACCGCGATCGCAGCACTGCAGGCGCGGATCGCCGAGCTCGAGGCCGAGAACCGCCGGCTCCGTGCGCCGGCACAGGCGCGGTGAGACACTGTCGTGGCGTGACCGACGAGCTGCCGTTCCCCGAGAGCCTGTGTCACCGCTGCATCCATGTCCGGATCGTTCGCACCGGACGCGGCTCGGGCTTCGTGATGTGTCAGGAGCCAACCCTGCCGAAGTACGGACCACAGCCGGTCCGGATCTGCCGCGGCTTCACTCCGAAGCAGGCGTGATCTCCACTGCGAAACCCGTCGGTGTTCGTCACGCTGCCCATGCTACGATGGCGTCGACGGGGCGCCCGTTGAAAGGCTACCGTTCATGGCTGCTGTACCTGCCGCTGACGCTCATCTCTACATCGCCGCTCACGTCCATGCCTCGCGGCATCGCGTCGAGCTCGAGGCCAGCGAGCGTTGCGCGTGCTTCTTCTGCTTCCGCAAGTTCACCGCCAAGGACATCAAGGCCTGGATCGACGGCAACCAGACGGCGCTGTGCCCGCACTGCGGCCTCGACTCGGTGATCGGCAGCGCCTCGGACATTCGCCTCGACGACGGTTTCCTGCGCAAGATGCACCAGCATCACTTCGCGTATCGTTCCAAGTAGGACTCGAAGTAGCGCGCCAAGCTGGCGGGAGCGCAGGGAGCGTCGTCGAGACTCCCGGCGCCGGGCTGGAAACTGCCGGTAACCGGGCTAGGATCGGCAGGTGCTGCGTAACCTTCCTGCAGTCCTCCTGATCGCGTTGGCCGCGTGCTCGTCGAAGGCCCCGTCGTCCGGGGAACCTCCGACCACGCCAACCGGACCGATGTCGGCCGCGCCGGCGACGGGCGGTGAACCGATGGTCGCCCACAACGCGGCTGCTGGCGGGCCCGCGACCGCGGTGCCACCGCCCGACCCGCGCGAGGCGGCGCTGTCGAAGATCGTCCTGCGACTGCTCGAGCAGGAGCACCTGCTGCGCAAGAAGGTCGACGACGGGGTCTCGCGGATCGCGTTCAAGACCTACGTCGAGCGGCTCGACGGCAGCAAGATGTTCCTGCTCAAGGCCGACCACGAGGCGCTCGCGCGCCACACCGACAAGCTCGACGACCAGATGCGCTCGGGCTCGCTCGACCTCGCGCACGACGGCGCGAAGCTGTACGCGAATCGGGTCGCAATGGTCGAGAAGCTCGTCGCCGAGATCCTCGCGGCGCCGCTCGACTTCACCAACGAGGAGTACATCGAGATCGACCCCAAGAAGCTCGAGCTCGCGGCGAGCGAGGCCGAGCTGCGCGAGCGCTGGCGCCGCCGCCTCGAGCTCGAGGTCCTCGAGCGCATCGCGAGCATGGAAGCCCGGCTCGCCGCCGATGCCGAGAAGGCAAAGGCCAAGAACACGCCCAAGGGCAAGGGCAAGGGCAAGGGCAAGGACGACCCTGCTGCGAAGAAGGACTCGCCGATCGCCGAGCCCGATG
>JBKJUF010000347.1:0-5004 GCA_046590445.1 Kofleriaceae bacterium | reverse complement strand
GTGTGCCGTTGAGGCTGACGCCGTTGAGGCTGACGCCGTTGAGGCTGACGCCGTTGAGGCTGACGCCGTTGAGGCTGACGCCGTTGAGGCTGACGCCGTTGGCGACCTCGCCGTGCTGCGTCGTGTGGCCGAGCCCGACGTCTGCGTCATCCGCGCAACCGGCGACGGCACCGACGAGCAAGAGGCCCGTCACACCAGCCAGACACCCTGTAGATTTGCTCGTCATGGTTTTGGAGGTCGACCATGTTTGAAAGACGTGAGGTCTCAGTTGGGGGATCGATCGGGTAGCGAGTCCGGTACGTCGTGGGTAGCGTGCCGACGTCTCGCGGATGCGCGACGACAGACAGCCGGCGCGGTCCGCTAATTCGCCCGCGGCGACGCGCACATACGGGCACCGAGCGTGCCCTCGCGGGTGTCGGGGGTCAGCACGTAGCGGTTCGCGAGGTTCGCGGTCTTGCGGTCATGATAGTAGCTCCCACCACTTGCGATGTACTCGCTGCGGGTGCCGCGGGTCCATTCGAACGCGTTGCCCGAGGTGTCGACCAGGCCGAACGGCGACGTCGATCGCGGGTGACTGCCGACCTCGTCGGGCCCCAGGTGCTCGCGGCCGTGGGCGAGGTCGAAGCTCGCATCGCCGGGATCGAGGCGATCGCCATGCGGGTAGTTGCGACCGTCGGCGCCGCGCGCCGCGCGCGTCCACTCGAGCTCGGTGCACAGCCGAGCGCCCGGCAACCGGCCGGTGCGATCGAGCCAGCCGGCATAGCCCTCGACCTCGCGCGCCGAGATCCCGGTGATCGGGAACCGTCGCCAGTCGTGACGAGCGAGGTTGGTGCGGCCCTTATAGATGATCGGCTCGCCCCAGCGCGCCGAGTAACGCTGGGCGGACGGTTGCAAGGTGAGCCGCCACGCGCCCTGATCGCGATCGATGACGTAGGCGCCGCTGGCCGCCGCCGGGATGTTCGGAACCGGCGCACCGGGAACCGCGTCGACGTACGCCAGCCACTCCCCGATCGTGACCTCGGTGCGGCCGATCCAGAACGCGTCGGTGGACCGCGGGTGGAGCGGCGAGGTCTGGAAGAAGTCGATGCGCGTCATCTCGTCGGCGCTCGTGCCGTACTGGAAGGTTCCGGAGGGGATGAAGATGTAACCCTCGGGCGTGGGCCCCAACGGGAACGCGAGCGCGAGCTCGGTGGACGCGCCGCGGGTGAGGGTCGTGACCGTCCGCAGCGGCGCGTGGCCGGGCGCGGTGAGCTCGATCGTATAGGTCCCGGGCGGCAACGTGACGTCACTGCGGCCCGTGCCGAGCACGCGGCCCTCGGGGACGAGCGTGATCTGCGCGGCAGGTGGTCCCTCGACGATCAGCCGCCCGGGCTGCGCCCAGCGCGCGCGCCGGCTCCCGTCGGTGTCGTACGCGGGCAACCGCGCGAGGAGCTCGTCGCGGTGCGCGACGTCGTGCAGCTGATCGGCAACTCGCGCGCGCTCGTCGAGGATATCGGCGAAGGCCGCGCGGACGTCTGTCCGCAGCGGGTCCTTCGCGAGCGCAGCCTCGAGCCGGCCCGCCGCCCTGCGATACGCCGCCGCTGCAGCCGCGCGCCGGGCGAGCACGTCACGCCACGCTGCCTCGGCGGCCGGATCCGCGGCGTCGAACCTCGCGTAGGCGGTGGTCGCGAGCTCGCGTGCCTGACGATCTGCGAGCCGGGCCTCGGCAAGGGCACTCCGCGCTGCGTCGACCTCGACAGCAACCGCGCGCACGAGCCGCTGCCCTGCGAGGTGGCGCTGCACGGCGTAGACGACGACGAGCAGCGACAGCACGCTGGCGATCGTGAGCCGGGCGACCCACCGGCGACGCCGCGCGCCCCGCACGGAAGCGGCGATGAACGCGCGCTCGACGGCGGTCAGCTCGGTCACGTCGTGCGTCGCTGCCTCGGCGAGGCGTGGACCACGCCAGGTCAGATCGCCGCGCCGCCCGTGCTTCGTCCACTCGGCGCTGGCAATCGCGATCCGCTCGCGGCGTGCACGATCCTCGGCGTCGTTGTCGAGCCACTCGCGCAGCGTCCCCCAGCCCTGCACGAGGACTTCGTGTGCGAGCTCGTAGGTCGTGCCGTCGTCGCCGTGGTGGACGACGAGCAAGCGACCGGCGACCAGCGCGTCGAGCGCGGCGCGCGTGCCCTCGCTGACCCGCAGCTCGTCTTCGGTGCGTCGCACGCGGGTGCCGACCGCCGTCACGAGGCGCAGCAACACGCGCCGGACATTCGCGCGCTCGGCCGGACTCATCCTCGCGATCACCGAGTCGCCGTGGCGGGCGAGGGCACCGGCGACGCCGCCCATCGCGTCGAGCGCGGCCTGCGTGATCAGATCGCGATCGCGGCGCTCCCAGAGCTCGGCGAGCGCGAACGACAGGAGCGGCAGGCCACCGCTGCCGGCCTCGGTAGTCGCGTCGACGAGCGAGCTGACCAGCGCGGGCGACTCGAACTCGACCCCCGTGGCCTGCGCGGGACCGGTGACGACGTCGCGGATCCGCTCGGGCGGCAGCGGGCTCACGAAGTAGAGCAGTCGTGACAGCTCGCGCCCGAGGCGCGGCAGCGTCGCGATCCGCGAGAGAAAGTCCGCGCGCACCGTCGTGATCAGCCGGATGCCCGGGACACCTTCACTGATCCGCGCGAGGCCGGCGTCGAGCGCGGCGACCTCGACCGGATCGCCGACGGTGACGAGCTCCTCCATCTGATCGACGAACAGCACGATGCCGTTGTGTTCGCCGCGGTCCTTCGCGCGGCGCTGCAGCTCGCGCGGCAGCTCCTCGGGATCTGCGAGCACGCGCGCCGCGAGCCCCAGATCGCCGACCGCCGAGGCGAGCGCGGAGAGCGGACGGCGCCCGGGGATCATCGTCAGCGCTTCCCACGTGCGGCCCGCGCCGAGCGCGCCGTCGAGCACCGCCGGCACGACGCCGGCGCGACACAGCGAGGACTTGCCGACGCCCGAGTCGCCCGTGACGATCACGATCGCCTCGCTGCGCAGCCGCTCGACGAGCGCGCCGATCTCGAGGCCGCGGCCGAAGAACAAGCCACGATGCGCCGCCTCGAACGTCCGCAGGCCGCGATAGGGATTTTCGTCGCGTCGCACCGCGTGACTGCGCGACGGGTGCAGCTGCTCGAGCACCTCGCGGAGCTCCTCGCCGCTCGCGAACCGCAGCTCGGGGTCGCGCTCGAGGCATCGCGCGATCACCCGCGCGAGGCGCGCATCGACCTCGGGGACGCGCAGCGCGAGGTCCGGAGCCACGCCGCCGACGACCGCGGCCGCGAGGTGGCTCGGCGCGACGTCGCCGAACGGTGGTGCGCCGGCGATCAGCGTGAACAGGAGCCCACCGAAGGAGTAGACGTCGGATCGTCGGCTCGGCGCGCGACCGCCCCACACCTCGGGCGCGAGGTAATCCGGCGTGCCGACGATCGAGGTCGTCGTGCCCTCCTCGCCGATACCACCCTCCGCGACGACGCGCGAGAGCCCGAAGTCGACGAGCTTCGCGACGCCGTCGTCGGTGAGCATCGCGTTCGCGGGCTTGATGTCGCAGTGGATGACCCCACGGCGGTGGGCGGCGGCGAGCCCACGCGCGAGCTCGATGGCAAGGTCGAGTGCGGCCGTCCACGGCATCGGCCGCGGCAGATCCGCGATCGACTTGCCGCGCACGAGCTCGCTGACGATGTACGGCCGATCGCCGAGCTCGCCGACGCGATAGACACCGACGACGTTCGGATGCTGGATGCGCGCCGCCGCCCGCGCCTCGAGGAGGAAGCGCTGGCGCGCCTCGAGATCCGGATCGACGCCGGCGATGAACTTGATCGCGACCGGCCGCGCGAGCAGCGCATCCTCCGCGAGATAGACCTGGCCCATCTGGCCGCGCCCGAGCTCGCGGACGATCACGTAGTCATCGAACTCGACGGGCGGCACGAAGTCGCGGGTCACCGTCCGACCCGTGACCGGTTCGGCGTCGTCGAGACGAGTGTGCGGCTTGCTCACGAAGGCGGCGAAGTCCGGCCCCCGGACATCCGGCTGTCATCGTACCGCGCCCGACCGGCGAACCCCAGGTTCCTGACCCGAACCGGCTGCGAGAATCACGCAATCCCGCCAAGGACCCGCCGCGCAGGTTGTCTATCCTGTCGCCATGAAACTCGTTCCCATGCTCGCGGCCATCACGATCGCCGTCGCGGCTCCGGTCACGGCGCACGCCTTCTGCGGCTTCTACGTGGCGGGCGGAGACCAGCCGCTGTTCAACGACGCGACCCAGGTCGTGATGATGCGCAGCGGCACCCGCACGGTGCTGGCGATGCAGAACAACTACAAGGGGCCGCCCGAGGCGTTCGCGATGGTCGTGCCAGTGCCCGTCGTGCTGAAGGAAGCCGACGTCAAGACGCTGACCAAGGACGTGTTCGCGAAGGTCGAGCAGATGGGCGCGCCGCGGCTCGTCGAGTACTGGGAGCAGGACCCGTGCGGCCGCGACGACTACCGCGAGTCCGAAAAGTTCGCGTTGCCGCCGCCGATGACGATGGCGGGGAGCAGCGCGGGGAGGGCCGGCGCGGACCTCGGCGTCACCATCGAGGCGAAGTTCACGGTCGGCGAGTACCAGGTGCTGATCCTGTCGGCGAAGGACTCGACCGGGCTCGAGACCTGGCTGCGTCAGGAGAAGTACACGATCCCGCCGGGCGCCGAGCCGCTGCTGCGGCCGTACGTCGAGGGCGGCATGAAGTTCTTTGTCGCCAAGGTCGATCCCGCGAAGGTGAAGTGGGTCGGGGAGGGGAATGCGAAGCGCGCGGAGCTCTCGCCGCTGCGCTTTCACTACGACAGCGAGGAGTTCGCCCTGCCGATCCGGCTCGGGCTGGCGAACTCCGCGGGCACGCAGGATCTGATCGTCAACATCCTCGCGCCCAGCCAGCGCTACGAGGTCGCGAACTACAAGAACGTCACGATCCCGACGAACATCGACGTCAAAGACTCGGTCAAGGACAAGTTCGG
>JBKJUF010000342.1:0-3306 GCA_046590445.1 Kofleriaceae bacterium | reverse complement strand
CGGCACGAGGCGCGGCATGAACTCGACGATCGTGACCTCGGTGCCGAGCGCGCGATAGAACGACGCGAACTCGACGCCGATCGCGCCGGCGCCGAGCACGACCATCGACTTCGGCTGCTCGGGCAACGTCATCGCCTTGCGGTACTCGATGATGCGCTTGTCATCGAGCTCGATGCCGGGCAGCGAGCGAGCGCGCGCGCCGGTCGCGAGGATCACGTGCTTTGCCTCGATCACGCGCTTGCCGTCCGATGCCACGACCTCGATCTGCAGCGGCGCGCCGGTGCTCGCGGTCCGCCAGTTCCCGCCGCCCGGGCTGGTCGCGCGCGGCAGCAGCCTCGCGGTACCGGCGATGCTGTCGATCTTGTTCTTCTTGAACAGGAATGCGACGCCCTTGCTGACCTTGTCGGCGATGCCGCGGCTGCGCGCGATGATCGCGCCGAAGTCCGGCTTGACGTCGCCGACGATGATCCCGAAGTCCTTCGCGTGGTGAAACGTCTCGAGGACCTCGGCGCTTCGCAGCAGCGCCTTCGTCGGGATGCAGCCCCAGTTGAGGCAGATGCCGCCGAGGCTCTCGCGCTCGATGCAGGCAACCCGGAGGCCGAGCTGCGCCGCGCGGATCGCGGCGACGTAGCCGCCGGGGCCCGAGCCGATCACGACGAGGTCGTACGGGCCAGCCTTTCCGGCGGGCTTGTCGGCGGGCTTGTCGGCGGGCTTGTCGTCAGACGTTTCGTCGGGCGTCTCGTCAGTCGTTTCGTCGGTCATAGCGCCAGCGACTCCGGCTTCTCGACGAGCTCGGCGAACGCCTGCAGCCAGCGCGCTCCGAGGGCGCCATCGATCACCCGGTGATCACATGACATCGTCACCGTCATCCGCTTGCCGGGGACGACCTCGCTTCCGACGATGACGGGCTCGTCGACGGTCGCGCCGACCGCAAGGATCGCGCCCTCGGGCGGATTGATGATCGCGGTGAACCGCTCGACACCCATCATGCCGAGGTTCGAGACCGTGAACGTCGACCCCGTGATCTCGTGGCTCTTGAGCCCGCGCTTCTTCGCGCGCTCGGCGAGGTCCTTGACCTCGATCGCGATCGCACCGATGCCCTTCTGATCGGCATCGCGGACGACCGGCGTGACGAGGCCATCATCGATCGCGACGGCGATGCCGACGTGCACGCGATGGTGGCGGCGAATGGCGTTGCCTTCCCAGCTCGCGTTGCAATCGGGCACGCGACGCAGCGCGAGCGCGACGGCCTTGACGATCAGATCGTTGACGCTGACCTTGCCGCGGTCGCCGAGCAGATCGTTGAGCCGGCCCCGGAACGCGAGGAGCGCCGCGACGTCGAGCTTACGCATCAGGTAGAAGTGCGGGACGTCGCGCTTGGCCTCGGTGAGCCGCGCGGCGATCCGCTTGCGCATGTTCGAGGCCGGCACGTCCTCGAAGTCCGCGTCGCTGTCGGGCAGGATCTGGCGTGCGTGGCGCACCGCGAGCGCCTGACCGGGCTCGCGCGCAGGTGCCTCGGCGGGCGCGTCGGATTCTGGCGCGTCCTCGTCGGCGTGGCCGTTCGAGCCCTCGGCGCGCGCGTGGCCGTTGCCATCGGCGTGGCCTTCGGAGGCGGCGCGGACGTCGCGCTCGACGATCCGGCCACCGGGGCCGCTGCCCTCGATGTGGCGTAGATCGATGCCGAGCTCGATCGCGAGGGTCTTCGCGAGCGGCGAGGCGAGGAGCTGACCGCGCTTGGCCGGAGCGCCCTTCGCGGCGCCCTGGGCCGGAGCGCCCTTCGCGGCGCCCTGGGCCGCCTTGGCCTGCTGCGCCGCCTGTGCGCCGACCGCGGGATCCGCGGCACGCTGCTCGGGCGACTGCACGCCACGGCGCGCCGCCGGGGCGTTCGTGCTGTCTTCTGCGCCAGCCGCGGAGATCGCGGGCCGCTCGCCGCCATCGGCCTTGCCCGGCGTTGCTGCCGGCTTCGCCGGTGCCTGCGCCGGCTTCTGCGCGGCCTTTGGTGCGGCGTCGGCTTTCGGTGCGGCGTCGGCCTTCGGCGCGGATGCGGCCTTGCCCGTCGCGGGCGCCGCACCCGAGGTCGCCTCGGCGAGGAGCGCGCTGATGTCCTCGCCGGCGTTGCCGAGGATCGCGACCGGATCACCGAGCTTGACGGTGTCGCCTTCCTTGACGAGGAGCTTCAGGAGGACGCCGTCGTCCTCGATGTTGAAGTCCATGTTCGCCTTGTCGGTCTCGACCTCGGCGATCAGATCACCGGGCGAGACCTTGTCGCCTTCCTGCTTCGTCCAGCGGACGAGGACGCCTTCCTCCATCGTCGGAGAGAGCTTCGGCAAACCGATGATCTGAGCCATGGCAGTACTCCTCCGTCAGACGAGCCTAGATGAGATAGAGCGCGCGCTTCACGGCCTCGATGACATCCTTGACCTGCGGCTGGACCTCGTCCTCGAGGTTCTTCGCGTACGGCATCGGCACGTCATCGCTGGTGACGCGCTCGACCGGGGCGTCGAGCATGTCCATGCAGTGCTTCTGCATCTGGTACGCGACCTCGGCGCCATACCCGGCCACCGGCCAGCCGACCTCGACGATCACGCAGCGCCCGGTCTTCTTGACGCTCGTCGCGAGGGTCTCGACGTCGAGCGGACGCAGCGTGCGGACATCGACGACCTCGGCCTCGATGCCTTCCTCGGCGAGCTGCTTCGCGGCCTCGAGGCAGGTCCACACCATCTTCGACCACGCGATCAGCGTGATGTCCGAGCCCGCGCGCTTGACGTCCGCGAGCCCGATCGGGATCAGCTCGTCGTCGCCGTCGGGGACTTCCCAGGTCGTGTTGTAGAGCGTCTCGCCCTCGATGAAGACGACCGGGTTGTCGTCGCGGATCGCGCTCTTGAGCAGGCCCTTGGCGTCGCGCGCCGTCGACGGCATCACGACCTTCAGTCCGGGCACGTGCGCGTAGTAGCTCTCGAGCGACTGGCTGTGCTGCGACCCGACCTGCACCGCCGGGCCACCGGGGCCGCGGAACACGATCGGGATGTTGTACTGCCCGCCGCTCATCTGGAAGATCTTCGCCGCGTTGTTCACGATCTGATCGATCGCGACGAGCGAGAAGTTGAACGTCATGAACTCGATGATCGGACGCAGCCCGACCATCGCGGCGCCGATGCCGATGCCGGTGAAGCCCATCTCGGCGATCGGCGCGTCGACGATGCGGCGCTCGGAGAACCGCTGCAGCAGGCCCTGCGTGACCTTGTAGGCGCCGTTGTAGTGCCGGACCTGCTCGCGCATGATGAAAACGTTCGCGTCGCGATCCAT
>JBKJUF010000315.1:0-2635 GCA_046590445.1 Kofleriaceae bacterium | reverse complement strand
TGCATACGCGCGGGCGCGTCATGCACTCAGCTGCCTCGTCATCACACCTTGTTTGGCCCAGCGTCCGTCTTCGAGCGACTTCTGCCAGCCGATGCGCTCGTAGAACTGGATTGCCTTGACGTTCGTACTGGCGACACACAGCTCCATGCACGCGAAGCCGGCTGCCCGTGCGAGCTCCTCGTTGCGAAGCATGAGGAGCCTGCCGGCACCCGCCCCCTGGCGTCGTGGGTCGACCGCGATCGAGAGAATGCCAAATGCGGGACGCGTCGGTGGTGGCGGCGGCGCTGAGGGAGCGCGTCGCGCACGGACCACGAGGAGCTTGAGCGCAAGCTTGATGCGATCTCGAAAGAGCGGACCGAACGCCAGCCACGGATGAGTGAGCACGCGAACGGCGAGGTACGCACGGTTCGCGTGCAAGAACCCGGTCAACGCGCCATTGAAGCGGCCGCCGAAACAAAACGCGACCAGCTCACTCCCCTCGAAGACACCGAGCGCGGTGCGTTCGTGCGGTCCCTCGAGCAGCCAGAGGTAGTTTCTACGAACGGCTTCTTTGCCGAGTGCTGACAGTGCGCTGCCGGCGAACGCAGCGAGATGGACATCGGCGACCATCGCGAGATCCTCGCGGCGAAGGTCGCGGACTGTCAGTTGTTTGTCGGGCGCAGCTTGCACGGGTCAACGTTCATCGCATGGCGAGTGGCTGGCTGCGAGCGGACGACAGCGGCGGAACCTGGGCACCTTCCTGAAACATCGCCTCGCCGTTCTTGATGCTCTTGCGCATGCGATACGCGGTGAGCGGCAGCGCGGCAAGCTCCCCGAGCAGGGTACGGGCACGCCAGCGCAGGGTCGCGGGCTCCTTTTCGTGACGACGCCAGCCCACGAGCAGACCCGCGAACAGCACCGCGTCCCACCCGACGCCGCGCTCGAAGTGCCGCAGCGCCGTGTAGTAGATCGACTGGCTCGGACGCGGTAGCAGCGACCAGCGCGACCGCCGGTGTAGGTTGTTCTTGCTCCGACGGCAACCACCGGCCGGCGCGAGGTAGTGGAAGCGCTTGGCAAACGGGTTGTTCACCATCAGCCCGCCTGCTCGCACGAACCGCACGCCGAGCTCGCCGTCCTCACCGGAAAACAGCTCGTCGAACTGCAGGTCGAACCCGCCAACCGTATCGAGCAGCTGCTTCTTGCAGAGCGTCGTGCCGCAATCCATGAACGTGCACGCGACCTCGCGTTGCTCGCCGTGGAGCTCTGCGCGCCATGGCGTGTAGGCCGGGCCCACCGAGACGTCGGCGCCGTACGCCCCGAGCACGCGCAGGTGCGACTCGAGGTTATCCGGCGCGAATCGCGAATCGTCATCGACGAACCAGATGTAGTCGCCGGTCGCGCGCTGCAGGCACACGTTGCGCGCCGAGCAGACGCGAGCGTGCTCGTCCCAGATGACCTCGATTGGTAGATCGCGGTAGCGCTCGTACAGCTTGTGGTCTCGGTCCTCGGGCTCGTTGTTATCGCAGATCAAGATCTGCGTCGGGCGGATCGTCTGCGCTCGCACATCCTCGAGGACCTCGGCGAGGTAGCGATAGCGTCCGTAGGTCGGCAACACGACCGTGACGGAGACGCGGTCGGGCAACGCGACATCATCGATCGGGCGATGAAGTGCACCGATCTCGACCTTCGTGGTCGGCTCGTCAGCCACGGTCGAACGCCAGGCCCGCCACTCCGAGCGCACCGGCTGACCGTCGATCACGCTGCGCGCGAGTGCGTAGGCCTGCCACTTCTTGCCCGACACGCGACCGACGAGGCGATACCGATCCGCAGCGGACGGCGGCGCGGCACTCGTCGGCCCGGCCCACAGCGCTGGCTGCTGGCGACAGATCGCGCCACGCCGGATCATCCGCAAACCGAGCTCACGCGCGGCGCCTGCAAGCGTTTCGAACTGACCATCGAGGCCACCGAGCTCGCGAACCACCGAGGCGCGCAAGAAGCAGGCACGCAGATCGAGACGCCAGTTGATCGCACCGGCGAGCTCCGCGACCGGACTTGGCCGATGGGCCCACAGCGGCAGAACATAGCGCAGCAGATCATCGTCGGGGGCTGTGAGCCTCGCGCCCGGATGCCAGGCGTCGTCGAGCGATGAGGCGAAGCGGGCGAGCTGGAGCCACGGTAGCGGCGCGAGCCTCAGATCCCAGCACGCGATCGTCGTGGTCGTGGAGTCTCGTAGGACGTCCGCCACGGCACGCGCCGTATCCGCGGGCACAGCGGGAAGCAGCGATGCACGGATACCCTCGGGCAAGCTCGACGGTAGATCCGCGCCCGGATATACGAACAAGTGCGTGAGCATCGCTGCGGGCAACGTCATAACATGGCCGAACACGTGACCGGCACCGGGACCGCGACGGCGAGGCTACCCTTACGGATCGGCATCTTCGTACCTACGTTTCCGCGGCTCTCCGAAACGTTCATCGTCACCAAGGTCCTGAAGTTGTTCGACGCGGGCTTCGATGTCCGCATCTTCACCCTCGCGGAGAGCCCTGACTGGGACAAGTTCGAGGTCCTCGCGGGCCGCGATGACGTGCGCGCGCGGATCCACATCGCACCTCCGCTGGCGGTTGCGCCGCGGGCCTTGATGGCCGGTGCCCTGAGG
>JBKJUF010000134.1:0-18192 GCA_046590445.1 Kofleriaceae bacterium | reverse complement strand
CCGGTCAGCGGACGAGCGGGTGGCAAGCTGCCCGGCGATGACGGCGACGCCACCGAACGTTCGTGCGGCGGTCGGCAACTCGATCACGTGTCCGCGCTGCGGCACGCCCACTCCGTTGGGTTTCGCGTACTGCCAGCAGTGCGGCCTGCATATGTCCGCGTTGCAGCCGACCGATCCCGGCGCGAATGCACGGCCGCGCGCGCCGTCATCGCCGGGCAGCTTGCCACCCGCTCGTCCGCTGACCGGACAGCAACCGCCGATCGATCAGCACGCGGTGACACTCGCGTCCGACGGTGCGCGCGCGCTGTCGGGGCAACTAGCGGTCGGCTCGCCGGGCGGCCAGGCGAGCCAGGCCGGTGGTCTGGTCCCTGGCCCAGCTCCCGGAGTGGCCGTGCACTTTCACGGCGGCCCGTCCGGACACGGTTCGGCTCCGCGTCCGCAAACCGGACCGGCGTGGGGCACCGCGGTGCTCGTCAACCGCGACGGCTCGGATGGCCAGCGCTATCCGCTCACCGGAGAATATCTCGTGATCGGGCGCGCGGGTGCGGACATCGCGTTCGACGAGGATCGCTTCCTTGCACGCCAGCACGCGCGGCTCGAGCGCGCCGCCGACGGTTCGGTCAAGGTCCTGCCGATCGACACGCTGAACGGTGTGTTTCGCAAGACCGATGCACCCGTCGATCTCGTCGACGGCATGACGGTCCTCGTCGGCCGCGAGGTCCTGCGCTACGAGCGCGTCGATCCCGAGGAGACCAAGGTCCATCCGTTGACCCGGCACGGCGTCTCGCTGTTCGGATCGCCGCCGCGCGAGCCGTGGGGCCGGCTGTTCCAGATCGTGCCGTCGGGTGGATATCGCGACGTCCGTCACCTCGCCGGCGAGGAGATCGTCCTCGGGCGCGAGGAGGGCGACATCGTGTTTCGCGACGACGCGTTCATGTCGCGCCGCCACGCTGCGGTGACGTGGAACGGGACGCGCGCGCAGATCACCGACCTCGGCAGCTCGAACGGTACGTTCGTCCGCGTCGAAGGCGCGACGCCGCTCAAGCACGGCGACCACGTCCGCATGGGGGATCAGCTGCTACGTATCGAGCTCGGCAGGTGACGTGAGTGCCGACGCGCGGGTGATCGATGTCCACTGACGGCAAGGCCGCGCCGGCCGAGCTCGAGCTCGTGATCGCTGGCGCCAGCGATGTCGGGCAGGTGCGCGAGCACAACGAGGACAGCTTCCTGATCGGCGATCTCGATCGCAACGAGACGATCGAGCTGCCCTCGGTCGAGTGGGTCGGGCGCGGTCAGCGCGGCGCGCTCCTCGTGGTGTGCGACGGCATGGGCGGTGTCGAGGGAGGTGAGATCGCGTCCGAGCTCGCCGCCAAGGTGTTGTGGCGCGAGATGAAGATCACGCCGGCGTCGCGCGATCCCGAGGTCTTCGCGCGCTTGCTGCGGCGCGCGGTGCGGGTTGCGAACCACGACGTCCATGCGATGGCGCGTCGCGAGCCCGGCCTCCGCGGCATGGGCACGACGCTGTCGGCAGCCGGCGTGGTGGCCGACCGCTTGATCGTCGCCACGGTCGGCGATTCGCGCGTCTACGTGCTCCGCTCGCAGATGATCATCCAGGTCACCCGCGATCAGTCGCTGCACTCCGCGCTGATCGCCGCCGGCCACAACGAGGACGAAGCCGCAAGCGCCGGGGGCGCGATCCTGCAGGCACTCGGCGTCGGACCCGATGTCGATCCATCGCTCTCGATCATCGAGCTGCGCCGCGGTGATCGCGTGCTGCTGTGCAGCGATGGCCTGCATGGTCTGGTCGGCGATCCCGCGCTCGCGCTGTTGATGTCGAAGCCGCACACGGTGACCGAGGCCGTGCGGCTGCTGGTCGCCGCAGCGCGTGCCGCGGGCGGCACCGACAACATCACCGCGATCGTCTGTCAGGTGGATGGCGAGCGCCTCGTACCGCCCGCCGACGACGATGACCTCCCGCGGTTTCGCGAGTTCGATCCGCAGCAGGAGGGCGATCCGGCGCTGACCTCGACCTCCTACGTCGCGCGCCGGCTCGCCGCGAAGATCGGGATCCCGACGGCGTCGATCCCACCGACGATCCCGGTGACCGGCCAGCATGCGGTGATGCATTCGCGGATCGGCATCCGCGTGGCCCGCGGTACCGCACTTCCCCTCGACGAGGTCGATGGCCCCGCACGGCGCCGCCTGCGCCGGCCGATGTCGATGGCGTGGTTTGTCGTCATCGGCATGGTCGCGTGCGCACTCGCCTGGTGGCTTGGCGGCCGTTAGTGGCAGTACGATGACGGCGTGAGGGTCGTCATCGACCACCTCGCCGGCAGTCGGCGCGGTCAACGCCAGGAATTCCCGGCGGGCAAGCGCGTGCGCTTCGGACGGCACCCCGAGTGCGAAGTTTCGTTCGACCCGCATCGTGATATCGACGCCAGCTCGCGGCACGCCGAGCTCCGGGTCGTCGATGCGGGCTGGGTCCTGGTCGATCTCGGCAGCTCGAATGGCACCTACGCTGAAGGCCACCGCGTGACCGAGTCGCCGGTCGCCCGCGGCATCCCGGTCAGCATCGAGTTCGGACCCGGCGGGCCCCGGATCAGGCTGTTCGTGGGGGACGACAAGGAGATCGAGGCGCTGCCGCCCGCTCCCGTCGAGCTGTCCCGCCCATCCTGGGTTGTGCCCGCCATCGTGGGCGGTGTCGTGCTCGTGGTGCTCGTGCTCGTGGCGCTGTCTTGCTAGCTGCAGTTTTTTCAGGGGATTGGTGCGTGCGACGCAGTGAAACTTCTGCGAAAATTCGCGTGGGATGAATTGCCCTTCCTGCAACTCGCAGCTCGAGCAGAACGCTCGATTCTGCGGCGTATGCGGTTACCGGTTGCAGGTGGCGCGGACGCCTGCCGGCTCGGGAAACGGTGGGGTAGCGGCGCAGCCAGTTCGGGGCTCGAGCCCGGTCATCCCTCGGAGGGTAACGCCTCCCGCCGGCGCGAAGCCGGTCGGTGCACAGCAACCGAGCCCGCAGCGGCCGGGACCACGTCCGCCAAAGGGGCGCCCGAAGGGCGACGAGATCTACATCAACCAGGTCCTCAACAATCGCTTCAAGGTCGAGTCGAAGATCGGCGAGGGCGGATTCGGTGCGGTGTACCGCGGCGTGCAACTCGCGACCGGTCGCAAGGTTGCGCTCAAGCTGCTGCATCCCGAGATGACGAAGGACGACAACCTCGTCGCGCGGTTCCGTCGCGAGGGCATGGTTCTCTGCAACCTGCGCGACGCGCACACGATCACGACCTACGACTTCGATCAGACGCCTGACGGCACGCTCTACATTGCGATGGAGCTGCTCGAGGGCAAGAGCCTCCACCAGATCTTCCACGAAGAAGCACCGCTCGACTGGAAGCGCGTGTTCAAGATCCTCACCGAGATGTGCAGCTCGCTCGCCGAGGCGCACTCGCAGGGCATCATCCACCGCGACCTCAAGCCCGAGAACATCTACCTCGAGACCCGGCCTGGCAATCCCGAGTTCGTGAAGATCCTCGACTTCGGGATCGCGAAAGTAATGCGCGGCGACACGATCGATCCGCAGTCACCGCAGCTCACGGCAACCGGCCAGACCCTCGGCACGCTCGAGTACATGTCTCCCGAGCAGCTGATGGGCAAGCCGCTCGATGGCCGCAGCGATGTGTACGCGCTCGGCGTCGTCGCGTACGAGATGATCACGGGCCGGTTGCCGTTCCCCGACGCGAAGGGCCCGGCAGGTCTGATCACCGCGCAACTCAAGACCACGCCGATGGCGCCGTCGGCGGCGAATCCCAAGGTGGGGCTCCCCCAGGCAGCGGATCGCGTGATCCTCAAGTGTCTCGAGAAGGACAAGAACAACCGGTTCGCCGACGTCACCCAGCTCGCGAATGCGCTGCAGGAAGCGATCGTCTCCGAGGCAGGCTTCAGCCCGAGCGCCTCGCAGTCCCAGGTGCCGCGCGTCGCGCCGGCGGAGCTCCTCGAGACGCGACGTGGCGAGATGCCGAACACCGCGCCGCCGCCGATGCCCAGCGACATGCCCACGCCGATTCCGTCGACGCCGGGGCCCCGTCAGATCCCGACGCCGCCTCGTGGTTCACTGCAGCCGACCCCGCCGCAGGCGATGTCTCCGATGCCACAGATGTCAGCGAATTCAAGCGGCGCGATGCTGCCGATGACGTACCCGCAGGCCGCGCCGTATCAGCAGCTTCAACCGGCGTCGTCGACGAAGTGGATCTGGTGGGTGATCGGGCTCCTCGCGCTCGGGGCCGCTGCGGGCGCCGTGCTCGCGATGTTCTGGCACTGAGCGTTTCGTCAGCGCGCGAGCAGCGCGCGGGCTCGCTCCTCGCCCTTCGGATCGTCGGCTCCACCGTCGATCCACGCCTGAAACGCCGTGCGCGCGTGGGCCAGATCGCCGCGGAGCTGCGCGACGACGCCATCGAGCTCGAGCGCCTCGGGCAGACCCGGTGCACGCGCCCGCGCACGCGCACACGCCTCGGCAGCGCGGTCGCGCTGGCCGTCGCGCAACGCGCCGCGTGCGATGCGCAGGTCGGCGCGCGCGCTTGCGAGGATCGCGTGGCGATCGAGATCGACGTTCGCCTCGCCGGCGATGTCGGCGGGCGGCGCCGGGCGATCGCCCTCGCCACGGAGCTCGTGCCGCAGATCGAAGGCGCGCATTCGGCCGTGCGCACGTGGATCAGTGACCCACAGTTCGAGTGACGCGGGATCGAGGATGATTGCGTGAACCGCGCGGCCGTCGTCGATCACGCCGCGGTGTCCGGGCGGCCGCTGCGAATCGTCGACGCCACGCTGGTCGCGCAGGATCGCGACGAGCGCGTTGACGTCCGCGAGCGGCGCGCGGGAGAGCCGGGCCGCTCGCGCGGCGCGCGACGTCGTGGGGAGCATGCGCCGTGCGCGATCGTTCTGCGGATCACTCGAGAGCGCGTTCGTGGTCAGCACGTCGCCGAACGCCGTCGACTTCGGGTGGCGCTCGACGATCGCCTTGCCCGGCGTCCGCTCGACCAGCACCCACGTGCCGCTCGTGCCGTCGACCAGGACGATCACCGCGGCGCCAAGCGTTGGCGTGGTCTCGATGATCTTGATCGCCTCGTCGAGCGTCTTGGCCTGCTCGAGGATGGTGCGCGCGAGCTGCGCGACCGGTCGCGCAGTGCGCGTGGTGCGGACGTCGGCAGTGCGTGCCGGGTTGACCATGACCGCGATCTGCTGGGCGTTGACGCCGGTGACGACGCCGAGCTCGCCGGGCCAGCCGACCCCCGCCCACGCGATCCGGCCTTCGGGGTGCGCGATCGTCAGCAGCGGGATCGCGGACTCACCACCGTCGTCGAAGCCGGGCAGGGCGAAGGTGCGTCCGATCCACACGCGGGCGGGCGCCGCCTGCTGGCGGGCAACCACGGTGAGGCTGCGCGCGACGCTGTGCTCCTCGGCCGTTCGGGGCGATGGCGCACCCACATCGACGACGGCCTGGCCGCGCACGAGGTCGTCGTATTCGAGGTCGACGCCGCTCGCTCCGGCGCCGCGCGTCATGCCGGCGACCATCCGGCGGTCCTGCTCGACAAGGCCGTCTTCGATGAATCGCCACTGCCAGGCGAGCCGCATCGCGTGGGTCGTCCCGCCAAACCAGCCGCCTTTTCCGACCGTTCCGCCGATCGAGGGCGAGGCCGCGCGAACCACGGGCGCGAGGTAGGGTGCGAGCAATCGTCCGTGTGCGGCACCGATCGCATGCGCGTCACCGCGGGCGCGGAGCACCGGGATCGCACCGCTCCAGGCCAGGGACGCGGTGCCGTACATCAGGGCAGCTGGCGCACCGGGAGCGGTCTGCGTCGATGACAGCGCGCCTCGGACCTCGCCGCCCGGCATGTCGTACGCGACAGAGCGCCGGTAGATGAACCAGGCCACCACGACGGTCACACCGAGCATCGCGATCGCGATCGCGCCCGCACGCCACGGGCGCGGTGCACCCGAGCGTCGACCACCACCGATCACCAGGTCGGGCATCCGCCGCGGTAGTACCCGACGGAGACGCGCGGTGGAAGTGCTGCGCTCGATCGGATCATCGATCAGATTTCCGCGTTGACCGATCTGAACGCGGTTGCTAGCCTCGTCAGAAGCAGGCCGTCGTGTCCGGATTCACTCCGTTGACTAGCGTCGCCCAACTGGGTGCGACGACCGCCGAGCCGTTACTGATCGCGGTGATCGGGCTGCTCGCACTGGTGATCGTCGGCCTCGTCGCGATGGCGCTGATGCTCAGGCGGCGCAGCCGCCAGCAGGCAACCCCGGCGAACGAGCCATCGCGTGCCGAGCCAGGCCCGCCGGTGACGCCGCCGTCGCCGCGACCACGTCAGCGTCCCGCGATGATGCGCGGCGGCGGTGGTGGTGGTGGGCTCGCGATCGCGACGTCGACCGCGATGGTGTGCCCGACGTGCCGCACCGAGTATCACGGGCTGACGTACTGCACGCGCGATGCACGCCGGCTCGTCCCACCCGAGGAGATGCTCGGCGGCGGCCTCGGCCCGATCCGCGGCAGCACGCGGAGCGCGGGGCTCGTCTGCATGGCGTGCCGGCGCGCCTACGAGCCCGGCCTGCGGAGCTGCCCGCACGACGGCAACGAGCTCGTGCCGTTCCCGGTCTACAACGCGACCCGACCGCGCAAGCGCGGGCACACCGAGCCAGCGGGCGTCGTCGCGCGGATCTGTCCGGTCTGCGGCACGAAGTACGACCTCAACGCGCGGTTCTGCGGGCACGACGCAGGCGAGCTCGTCGTCATCAATTGACCGTAGGGGAGCGAGGCCGTCCGGCCGAGCGACCGCGAAGGTCACAATTGATCGGAGACCGAGCGCTCGGCCTGGGGCTTGGCATAGATCGCCGTGAGTTCGGCGTCTCGATCGGCGTGATGCTCGGCGGCCCGCCGGTGTCGGGCGTCGAGGACAAGTTCTGAGCGCGCCGCGCGGCAGCTGTCAGATCGTCTCGCAGAACTCGATGCGACGCGGGACCTTGTAGGGTGCGAGGTTGCGCGCGCAGTGATCGATGATCTCCTCGGCGCCGCACTTCGTCTTCATCACGACACGCGCCACGACCATCGCGCCGGCCATCGGATCGGTGATCACGGTCGCCTGCGCGGCCTTGATCTTCGGGAACGCCTCGAGGCAACCCTCGACCTCGCCGAGCGCGACCCGCTTGCCATCGACCTTGACGACATCGTCCTCGCGGCCGGTGATCTGGACGCGGCCGTTCTTGTCGAGCTTGCCGAGATCGCCGGTGCGTAGCCAGCCGGTCTTGTCGATCGACCCGATCGCGACCATGCCGGAGGCACGCGCAGAGGTCACGACCTTCTCGTCGTCGAACGGGCCGATCGACTTCGGCGAGAGCGTCTTGCTCTTCACCCAGATCAGTCCTTCCTTCGACGGGGACCCAGGCTTGTTGATCGACCCATCCGGTGAGGTGATCTTGAGGTCGACGCCATCGATCGGCTTGCCGACGGTGGTCGGGTACTTTCCGGTGTCCTCGAGCGCGACGGTCGCGGCCTCGGTCGAGTGGTAGCAGGACAGCACGCGGATCCCGTACTTGTCGAAGAACTCGTCGGCGACGGCCTGGTCGAGCCGCGAGCCCGCGGCGATGTAACGCGGCGACTTGATGTCGAGCTTCTTCGCGGTCGGTAGCCGTGACAGCTCGGCGTACATCGACGGAGTTCCCGGCAACACGTCGACGTCATGCTCTCGGATCAGCTTGCCGATCCGGCGCGCCGAGATCTCCTCCTCGAGGAACATCGTCGAGCCGAGCTTGAGCGTCGGCAGAAAGCCGATGTCCCAGCCATACGCGTGGAACAGCGGCACCGACACCAGCACCTTGGTCTTCTCGGTCATCGCGAACGAGGCGATCACGTGATCGACCGCGGCGACGGTGTTCTTGTCGGTGCGCAGCACGCCCTTGGGATCGCCGAGCGAGTCGGCGGTGAAGAGCACCGCGATCGGCTCGATGCCGTGATCCGGCGGGTTGCGCTTGTAGACGCTGCAGGTCAGCAGCGTGCCCTGCAGGCGGCGCCGGACCTCGGCGGCATCGGCACCGGGGGCGGCGGTGCTGGCAGTGGCCTCGCGCGGTGGCGGTGCTGTCGGTCGTGCCACGCGCGAGCGGGGCAGCGTGCTTGGCGGTACCGGCGCGCTCGTGCCGTTCGCCGAGATGCTGCCCTCGCTGCCACGCGGCCGGGTGACAAGGGCGCGAAGGGGCGCAGCGGCGAGGATCAGCTCGAGCTCGCGTCCGCCGGTCGTCGGATCGATCGGGACAATCGCGGCATCGAGCTTCGACAAGGCGAGTGCGAGGATCACGAAGTCGGGGACGTTGCCGAGCATCAGCCCGACCCACGCACCCTCCTTGATGCCCATGCTCTTGAATTCCTGGGCGCGACGGTCGACGCGATGGAGGAGGCCACGCCACGACAGGTAGTTGTCGCGATAGACAACCGCCTTGTTGTTGCCCTGGGCCTTCGCCGCCTTCTTCAACCAGTCGTAAAGCAGGGTCATGGAACCTCGCCCGAGGGCAAACCCCGAGCCGGGGGACTGTACCAGGCACTGATGGGTGCCTCAACCCGTGGAACCGACTTGATTTGCTCTCCGATCCGGGGGAACAACGACCCGTGAGCGCTGCGTCCCTCCCCAAGCCCGAGCCTGAGCCCGGTCCGGACCCGAGTCAGGGCGACGCGGACGGCTGGGCGCTGCTCGTGAGCCTGCGCCGCCGCCTCGACGAGCAGGCCGCGCAGGGTCGCAAGACGCAGCAGCAGGTGACCCAGCTCGCCGAGTCGATCGGCGCCCTCGTCGACGTCCAGCGACGCCGAGCACGCTCGCTCAACCTCAACTCGTTTGTCGCTTACCTGATCTTCACGATGCTGCTCGGCGCGGGCTTTTACCTGCTGTATCGCAGTCGGGTCTCCGATCTCGCCGTCGTCCAGCACGAGCGCGACCTCGCTGTCCGGCGCGCGGACGAATCAACCACCAAGGCCACCGCGCGCGAGCTGGCCGACATCCGCGCGTGGGAAGTCTACGAGTTGCTCGAGGCCGGCAAGCGCAGCGAGGCCACCGCGAAGCTCGAGGTACTCCGCGAGCTCCCGCTGTCACGCACCGAACGTGCCGTGCTCGCCGCGCGCGCACTCCAGACCCAGATCATGGAGGTCGAGTCCGCGCTCAAGGCCGCCGCGGCCGCGTTCAAGGCCGGCCGTCACGCCGACGTGATCGCGCCGCTCGAGGCCGCGCTTGTCAGCGAGCCAACGGGCACCCGCGCCGCCTCGATCCGGTATTACCTCGGCGTCGCGTACGCCAAGCTCGGTCAGCTCGACAAGGCGATCACGCATCTCACGCCGGCGCTCGCCAGCGAGGCGCAGCACGACGACGTCCGCTTCCAGCTCGCATCCGCGCTCGATCGCAGCGGCGCGTACGCGAAGGCGCGCGTCGAATACGATCGGTTCGCGACCGCGCACCCCCAGTCACCGTTCGCGGTGTTCGCGATGCGCCGCTCGGCGACGCTGTCGCGGATGCCTGCGGTTGCGCCTGCCGCCGCGTCGCCGCCGATCGCACCGCCGATCGCGCCCGGCGCCGCCGCGCCGGTGACGCCGGGTCCTGCCGCCGCGCCGGTGACGCCGGGTCCTGCCGCCGCGCTGGTGACGCCGATCGCTCCGGGCGCCGCCGCGCCGGTCACACCCGGTGCACCGCAGCCGGCTGCCGCCGCACCCGTGAAGCCCGCGCCGCGGCGCTGGGTCCCGGCCCGCAAGCCGGTGCCAATGAAGCCGAAGCCGCCGGCGCCGACCACGCTCGACTTCAACGAGCCCGAGCCGGTCGAGCCCGTGCCTGCACCGACGGCGCCCGCATCATCGATGTGAGACGCCGGTGACCGCGCTGCTCGCGCCGCCGACCGTACCGTTCACCGCGCAGATCGCGGAGGTGCCGTCCTCCGTGCGTGCGCGCATGGATGGCGTGTCGTGGCACGGCGAGCAGCCGCTGTGTCCGCGCTGGGATGATCTTGCGTACGTGCGGCTCGCGCATGTCACGTTCGACGGCGGCGTCGCCGAGGGCGAGCTCGTCGTCGCGACGAAGCTCGCGGCGCGCACGGTCGAGCTGTTTCGCCGGCTGTGGTCGCTCGGGTTCCCGATCCGCAGCCTGCGCCTCGTCGATGACTTCGCAGCCTCCGACGATGCGTCGATGTCGGCCGACAACTCGTCCGCGTTCAACTTCCGGTTCGTCGCTGGCATGAAGCTGCTGTCCCAGCATGCGCTCGGGCGCGCGATCGATCTCAACCCCGTCGAGAATCCGTGGCGCAAGCCGGCGCGAATCGTCCCTGATGCGGGCCGCGCGTTCGCCGATCGCCAGGTGATCCGCCCGGGCATGATCGTGCGCCCCGGGCCAGTGGTCGCGGTCTTCGACGAGCTGGGCTGGGAGTGGGGCGGGGACTGGTTCCACGCCTTCGACGATCACCACATCGTGTGGTCGCGGGCGCTGTAGCGCAGCGTTCTCGGCCACCTGGCGGATGGGCGAGGGCCGCGCCGCCCGATCGTGTCGCGCGATCGTGTCGATTCTCGGTCACGAAATCGGCGGCTCGCCGCACGTGGAGGGTGATGCCTCGCCTTGCGATTGCCCTCGTCCTCGAGATCGTTCTCGTCGCCCTCACGTCCTCGGCCGCCGATGCCGGGGATCGGATCGTCCTCGATCCCGACGGCAAGCCGATCCAGCTCACGACGACGTTCGGCAAGCGGGCGACCGCGCAGCTCGTCGCAGGCGGCAAGTCCGCGACGCTGTACACCGGCGCGGTCGAGGGTGCGCTCGCCGCCGGCCATGGCAGGGTGATCGTCGCGCTCGCGACGTCGGCCGCCCGCGATCCGTTTCGCATCCACGTGATCGAAGCGGATGTGCGCGGCGAGCCCGTCGCAGTTGCACGGCCGGGCACGCGTCGCGACGACCCGTTCGCCGTCGCGATCACCGCGACGGTGGATGGCTTCGCGGTGTTCTTCCAGGAGGTCGAGCGCGCCGATCCGACCGCCGCCCACACGTATCTCGTCGAGCTCGATGCGGCGGGCGTGCCGGGTCCCGCCCGCGAGGTCGCGGTGCCGTGGGCGCTGCTCGCCGCCGTCGATAACGGGAACGGCTATCACCTCGCACTCTCCTATCCCGGTGATGCGAGCGGGATGCGCCTCAGCATGGTCTCGCTGAGCGCGGCGGGGAGCCCCGAACAGCATCCCGACTGGGCGAGTGCGGGGGGCTTTATCAGCGACGTCCACCTCGTCGCTGCTGGCGGCAAGATCCGCGCGTTCTACCGCGGCGGCAAGTCAGGCAACCGCGTGCTCGAGAGCGACGTCACGGTGATCCGCAGCTGGGGCACCGAGCCGCCGAAGGCGCTCGACCACGGCGCGATCACGCAGCGTCAGGCGATCGCGATCACGAAGGACAAGCCGACCAAGCTCGAGCTCCGCCGGCGCTAACGGAGCGACGCCGTGTGCGCGATCGGCAGCACGACGCCGATCGCGCGCCCGATCACGTGATCGAGCGGCACGACGCCCCAGTAGCGCGAGTCATTCGAATTCGATCGGTTGTCGCCCATCACGAACAGCGTCCCCGGCGGCACCACGAGGTGGAGCTGCGGCTCGCAGGCGCGCGCGCCGGGCCGGGTCTCGACGATCTCGCCGACCGGCTGGGGCTGGCGCCGCGAGCCGCCGGTCTCGATCTGGCCGCCGCAGGTGCGGACGATCCGATCGGTCGACGGGAAGTCCTTGCGGTCGCCAAGGGCGCGATCCTTCGCGGCGTCGCGCTCGCCGCGCTCGCCGTCGTGAAACGTGTCGTAGGTGTGGCCATCGAGCGTCTCGCGATACCGGCTGCACGTCGTCGTGTGCGGGCGGTCGTCACCGGTGGTGTCGACATACGTGCACGCGCGCTCGACCAGCGTCGTCGGCACGGGCTTGCCGTTGACGTAGACCTGGTTGCAGCGAACCTCGACGGTGTCGTCGCCGACCGCGATCACCCGCTTGATGTACGAGATCGCCGGCTGGCAGGGCTGCGCGAACACGATCACCTCGCCGCGCCGCGGCGGGCTCCAGAACTTCGTGACCTTGTCGACGTAGACCTGATCGTCGATCGCGATGGTCGGCATCATCGAGCTCGCCGGGATCCGCAGGCGGTCGGTCGCGAACTGGAGATAGAGAAATCCAAGGACGCCGATCGCGCTCGCGAGCAGCGGCAGGTTCGGATGCTCGGCCGCGCCCGCCGGCCGCTTGCGCAGCCGCCCGAACGCATCGCCCGCGCTCGCGAGCCGCACCACGACCGCGGCATGGAGGGCCCACACGATCCACGTGAAGGCGAGGAGCGTGGCGACGCCGGCGACCGCCCACGCGATCGTCAGTCCGCGCTTCCCGACGACGCCTTGCCCGGCGCCCGGACAGGCGAACGTCCACGCGACGTGCATCAGCAATCGCCCGAGATTCACCGTGCCAGTCCAACACGCCTCCCGCCGACCGGCAACGGTGCTGCGCGCGGTGTAACCTCTGGCTTCCATGCCACAGGTCGTCGAGCTTCCCCCCATCGGCCAGGATGCGCGTGGCGCGCTCGTCGCGCTGGTGCGCGTGTGCAAGGAGACGCCCGCGAAGGGCGAACCGTTCAAGGACTTCCGCGCGCGCCTGCGCGTCGCGAAGCTGTGGGATCGCGATCGTCCGCTCGTGCTGCTGCGCTTCCTCGGCGTCGGCGGCGCGACCGTCACGCCATCGGCGTTCATGCAGGCGCTCGGCGCGGCGAACGGCGAGGACGAGACCGCGTTCGCGATCCTCGATCGGGTGTGGCAGCTCAACCCGCTCCTCGGCAAGACCGTGCTCGAGCTCGTCGCGCAGCGCGCCTATCACAAGGACGAGATCTACAAGCACCTCGCGTCCGCCGCCTACCGCGGCCTCGTACCCTCGCGCCCTGCGCTCGAGACCTGGCTGCAGATCGCGATCGGCACCGGCCTGCTCCGCACGCTCGGCATCGCGGTCGCCTCCGGTCCGCGCTCCGAGCGCTACATGCAGCTCGGCACCGCGCTCGATGCCGACGAGTTTCTCGCCGAGGACAAGCCCGAGCCTGCGCCCGCGATCCCGAGCCTCGGCGACGACGAGGCCGCGCCGCCCGAGGCCACCGCACCCGAGTCGTCGATCCCGGTCTCCGCCGCTGCGCCCGCCAGCTCGCCGCTACCCGCGCCGCTCCGCCACCTCACCACCGAGGGCGTACCGCAGCCGCGTAACCGCGACCGGGTCGTCCCCACCTCGCGGTTCGCGCAGGGCTTCACCGACGAGGTCCTCGGCGAGACCACGTCGCGCATCGCGTCGTGGTGGAGCGAGGTCAAGCGACCGTCGCAGGCCTATCAGCCGAGCGACTTCGGCCTCGATGCCGAGTCCTGGGTCGAGAGTGCCGACGAGGTCGTCTACCGGGTCGCGGTCGCCGCGGCGCTCGCGTTCCGGCTCGATCGCGATCGGGTCGCGGTGGTCACGGCATTTGCCGCGCTCGACAAGGCTGGCGTCCTCGGTGACCTCTATCAGGGCACCGTCCCCGAGAACCTGCCGGCGCAGGTCGACGCCCGTGCCTTGATGCTGGCGTCACTCGCGGCGCGCCGGTGTGCCGAGGTCCCCGAGCTCGCGTCGCAGCTCGAGGGCCGCGCGACCGCCGCCGAGGCGTTCGCGTCGCTCGACTCCGCGCTGGGGCGTGGTCTGTTCCGCACCGAGCTGTTCTGGATCATGGACATGCTCTGCAAGCTCGGCGTGATCCGCTATCCCGACCTCGGCGACTTCACGGTCACGCCGCACCGGATCGTGCGCGACACGCTGTTCCGGCTCGGCTTCATCGACTCGCCCTATGCGAGCGATCCGGCCGCGCTGACGACGACCGCGTGCGCGTCGCGCAAGGCCGTCCCCGAGGGCCCGGCCGACGAGATCCTCACGCTGTTCGCGCTCGCTTGCGGCTGCGCCTACGACTGCCCGCATCGCAAGAACTGCGACTATCCCTGCCGCGAGCGCCTCGAGTAGCCGGTTCGGCTCCTCGACAATCCGTGTGCTAGGGTCAGCTCATGTTGCCGGCTCTGATTGTTGGTGCGCTCACCGCCTGGTACCTCGGCCTGCGTGCCGGGATCATCGCCGCGGTCGTGACCGCGGTCGCGATGATCGTCGCGACATTCATCCCGGGTGCGACCCTCGTGGTCTACGCCCTGGTACTGGCGTGGTCGGCTGCCGTGTACTTCCTGGGCGCCAAGATCACCGCCCGGACGACCGGGCCGAGCTGGTTCTCCGCGGCGACCGGGCAGGCGCAGTCATGGGCCAAGAAGCTCATGAACAAGCGCTGACCAAGCTCCCGTCACGCCAGCGAAAATTCGCAGATCCCCGGGGCCAGTTGGCACCACTTGGGGGGTGGCCCCCCAGTACTGAGGCTGGCTCTCCCAGTGACATCGTGGCGTTACGTGCGGCACGCGCTTTGATAAGATGTGCAACACAATGCGCAACTCTATCGTCATCACCGCTGTTCTGGGGATGTTCGCCGCTGCCTGTGCAGGCACGATCGACGACGTCGGCGGGGGTGGCGATGACACCGGTGGCGGGGTCGACTGCGGCAACGGTGCCCTGGACTCCGGCGAGGCCTGTGACGATGGCAACACCGCGAGCGGCGATGGCTGTTCGGCCACCTGCGGCACCGAGGTCGTGTTGAACCCGCGGGTCACCGCGACGGTCGACAAGATGACGGTGGCGACCGAGCTCGGCAAGACCGAGACGTTCACCCTGACGCTGACCAGCGTCGATGGCTTCACCGGCGATGTCGCGGTCGCCTCCTCGCTGGTCGATGCCGCTGGCGCGGCGGTCCCCCGGGTCACGGTCGCGGGTCCCGCCTCGATCACGCTGGCGGCGAACGCCATGGCGCCCGCGCAGTACATCGTCACGATCCCGTCGGACGCGACCGGCACCGCGCTCGCGGCGACGCTCAAGCTCGACGTCACCGCGCCGTCCGGCCCGACGAACCTGACCTCGACGATCAACATCGCGCCGATCTACACGTACACGCTCGCCGCAGCGACCGGTGCGACGATCAACAACCACCCTGCTACCAACAAGGCGATCACGATCCGCCGCGGTACCCGGCTCCGGATGATGAACACCGACACCGTCGAGCACATCACGCACGGTGGCGGTGGCCTGACGCACGAGACCATCACCCCTGGCGTGACCGGACAGCCCGGCGCGACCTACGAGGTCAACACCACCGGCATCGCGCCGGGCGCAGGCAAGACGTTCGGCTGCCACACGCACGGTGACATGACCTATGCGACGGTCAACCTCCTCTAACCCGTAGCGGCTCCGTCGACACCATGGCAGGCTCGCCCGATGAGGCGGCCTGCCATCTCGCGTTTCGGCGGCCTCGCTTGCATCGCGCTGTTCGCCTGCTGGAGCGGCAAGCCGGATCCGAACGCGCCGGCGCCGGCGCTCGAGGCGACCGCACGTGACGTCACCGGTCCCTACTGGTGCTCGATCGACGACGCCGGCTACGAGTACCCGCGCTATCCATGCGTCATCAGGAAGGTCGGCGACAAGCTCGTGCTCGCGAAGCTCGGCGGCTCGCAGCGGATCCGCGGCCACATCACGCTCGATCAGCGCGACGGGTTCGCGTTCGCCGGCGAGCTGTACTGTCCGTGGGGCGACTGCACCGAGGAGATGCGCGGGCGCTTCCGGCCGACCGGCAAGGGCGGCTTCAAGGGCACGCTGAACGGGCCGCTCGATCACCGCGAGAGTGATGGCTCGATGATCGTGACGTTGATCCCGGCGCCCGCGAACGCGTTCGGGGGCAGCGCCTACGGCGGCGATGGCTACGGCGATCCGTTCAGCTTCGGCGGTGCAAGCTATGGCGGCGCGACGTACGGCGGCGCTGGCTACTACCGGCTCGACCGGCGCGGCCGGCGTAGGCCGTAGCGTTCAGCGCTCGATCAACTTGCGCTGCGCGCTGTCCCAGCGCCAGACCGGCCCCTTGCCGTGGAGGCGCACGCCACCACGCCAGTCGTCGATGCCGTGCTCGTGCACGCGATCGAGCGCGCCGGCGAGCGCCTGGCGGCCGGTGGCGGTGATCGTGACGCGGACGTCCTTGAAGGCGTCGGGGGCGGGCGCCGACGTCGGCGCACCGTCGACGAACCCGCAGCGCCCGAGCTCCTTGAGCGTCGTCACGAGCAGGCCATCGGTCAGCGGGTAGCGCGGATCGATCGCATGAGCCGCCTGCATCAGATCGCCGCCGGTCGCCGCGCCACGCGCGACGGCCGCGAGCAGCTGGCGCTCGGTGCGCGACAGGCCGCTCGTCGGATCGGGAAACTCTTCGAGCTGACGCTCGAGCGCGCCGGCGAGGAACGGCATCGCCTTGATCCGCCGGCTGAGGAATGGCAGCGCGCGCGGATCGGGCGAGGTCACCGCGATCCACGCCGTGATCGCCTCGTCGATCGCATCGCGCGACAGCGGCGTGCGGCGCGGCCACAGCTCGGCGAGCTGCTCGGGCTTGAGCTGGCCGAGGCCGAGGAAGCTCGGGACCTCGGGGTGGCGATCGATCGAGACGATCGTCAGCGTGGACGGCAGCCCGCGGCGTGCGAGCCGCGCGAGCAGCCGGATCAGCGCGAGCTGATCGAAGAGGTCGTGCTCGAACCACAGGATCATCTCCTCGGTCGCCGCCGCCTCGTCGACGCCGCGATCCCACGCGGAGAGCTTTGCAGGATCGTCGGGATAGCCGCGCGATGCCCAGAACTCGCCGCGGATCTTCCAGTGCTCCGCATCGGGGACGTTGAGCACGGGGCCTTGATCGAGGGCATCGGCCCAGACGACGATCTCGCCAGGCAGGTCCGCGAGCGAGAGCGTGTCGGCGGTGGAGTCGCCGTTGCAAACGTGGACGATGCGATCCATGGCCCGGGCGTACCAGCCGGGGTGCCGTCACCGCAAGGTGGCCGCCCCGGTCACTGTATGGTTCGTGCGGTGAGGGTGTTCACGTTCAAGGTCCCCCGGGGAGAGGTCGTGCTCGAGCTTCAGGACGACGGGACGGTCGTCGCAGAGATCGAGCGCGGCGACGGCGGCCGTCAGGACTGGATTGCACGCCTCCCGAGCGGGTAGTACCTTGGTAACACCGTGGCTGGTAAGACGACGACAACCACCCTCAAGGTCCCGGGTCCGCTGAGAGCCCGCATCGCGCGGCTGGCGAAGAAGATCGGCCGAACACCTCACGCCTTCATGCTCGACGCCCTGGAGCGACAGACCAAGCGCGAGGAGCGGATGGAGGAATTCGTCGAGGAAGCGCTCGCGGCCGATCGCGCGATCGAGGCAGGTGGCGAGGTCTATGCCGCGGAGGATGTTCACGCCTGGCTCGCGAGGCTCGCGAGGGGTGAACAAGCACGCCGGCCCAAGCCGTGGCGCGGGTAGTCTACTCGCCGCGCGCGCTCGCCGATCTCGAGCGTGCGTTCGCATCAGTCGACAAGCGCGCGCCGGAAGCGGCGCTCGCAGCGGTCACCGCGATCAGCTCGGCCGTCGACATCCTCGGTCATCATCCGCTGATCGGTCGGATCGTGCGGGACGAGCTGCGCGAGCTCGTGATCTCGTTCGGCAAGACCGGATACCTCGCGCTCTATCGCTACCTGCCCACGTCAGATGTCGTGCGCGTGCTCGCAATCCGTCACCAGCGCGAGCTCGATTACCCCGACTGATCGTCGCTAGCGGCCGCGTTTCTCGAGGCCGTATTTCTTCATTTTATCGATCAGCGTGACGCGGCTGACGCCGAGGCGGCGCGCGGCTTCGGACTGGTTGCCGCTGGTGGCGTCGAGGGCGCGGCCGACGAGGCCACGCTCGAAGGCCTCGACCTGCTCCTTGAGCGACGGACCGTTGCGCGCGTCGAGGGCAGGTCCTTCATGCTCGTCCTCGCTCGCCGGCGTGAAGCCGGCTTCGCTCCATCTCGGGCCGGTGTCGGCTGCCTCGGCGGGCGCGACGGGCGCGGTGGAGTCCGAGGCCGTGCCGGTCGCGGCCTGGTAGTCGGCGAGCGTGATCGTGCCGCCGGTCGAGAGGGCGGCGAGCCGCGCGATCGTGTTCTCGAGCTGGCGGACGTTGCCGGGCCAGTCGGCGCGGACGAGGGCGTCGATGAGGGCCGGCTCGAGGATGATCGTGCCGAG
>JBKJUF010000634.1:0-13235 GCA_046590445.1 Kofleriaceae bacterium | reverse complement strand
CCCCACGCTGTGGATCGGCAGCATGCTCAGCACGACCGACAACGCGCTCAACTACTCGCTGAACCAGAGCGCGAAGGAATCGCTCTACACGGTCACCTCGCGCGAGGAGAAGTACGCTGCCAAGGCGTTCATCGACATGTTCGTGCAGCGGTTCGCCAAAGCCATTGCCGTGTTCCTGTCACTCGGCGTGTCGGCGTTCTTCACCGACTTCGCCGGCGTCCGCTGGCTCTCGATCGCCGTGATCGTGCTCGTCGCGATCTGGCTGTTCGCGGCCAGCTACGCGGGTCGGCGCTTCCGCGAGCTCAGCGAAGCGATCGAGCAAGCGAAGCCGGCCTCGTCGACGACCGAACCGTCGAAAGCACCGCCCGCTGGGCGGTGATCTGGCTGCGGTGGGTGTCGTGACGAAACACCGACCGGGGCCAGGGCCGATCCTGCTCGTCGCCGCGGTTGCGGCATGCGGCGGCGCACCCGGTCGGCCCGAGGCTCCGCCCCAGGCACAGGGCACGTCGCTGCTCGCGGTGTTCGCGCATCCCGACGACGAGATCTACGTCGCGCCGATCCTCGCGCGCTACGCGCGTGAAGGAGCACGGGTCTATCTGGTCATCGCGACGGACGGCGCGCGCGGCGGCGCGCCACACGCGACGATCCCACTCGGCGAAGCGCTCGCGGCCGCCCGCGCGCAAGAGGCGGCGTGCGCGACGCGCGAGCTCGGGATCGAGCAGCCGATCCTGCTCGGGTTCGGCGACGGCGCCCTCGGTGCGATCGTGAGCCCTCCCAACGCTGACCTCGAGCGGCTGGCCAGCAAGGTCCGCGAGGCGATCGCGACCGTGAAGCCGGACGCGATCCTGACGTGGGGACCCGAGGGCGCCTACGGTCACCCCGATCACCGGCTGGTCAGCTCCGTCGTCATGCAGGTCGTGCAGGCGGGCGGACCACCGCTGTTCACACCCGGGCTGCGTGCGGAGGACATCGTTCGCGGCAAGAACCTCCTGCTCGAGCAGCAGAGCCCCGTAGAAGAACGCCTGCTTCGCGTCCGGGTGCGCTTCGACGCGACGGACCTCGACCGCGCGAAGCGTGCGTTTCGCTGTCATCGATCGCAATTCGATCCAGAGACGACGGAACGGATCCTCGATGGCATGCAGCGCGCGTGGAACGGCGTGATCTTGCTGCAGCCGTGGTTCGGTGCGCCCGCTGGCGACGGCGTGCTCGGGCGCTGACGCTGTCGGCTCGCCCCGAGCCGAGCGAGCGCTGGGCCGACCACGTACCGCCCTGCACGGGCTGTCGTAGTTCCCAACGTCCTGCCGCTCCAAGGCGCAAGCGCGGCGTGGCGGCGTCGATCACGGGCTCGGTCGGGCTCGGTCGGGCCAGTCCGGGCACGGTCGATTTCGGCGAAGGGTCGGCCGGCTGCGGGCACTAGGGGGTGAAGAACGAGGAGGACCGATGACGAACCGAATCCAACGAGCCTTGCTGTTCGCAGCATGTGCCGCAGCCGCGGTCGGATGTACCAGCGGCGATCCCGAGACTCAGGTGCTGACCGGCAGGATCCAGACCAGCGGCGCGCTCGCCGTTCGCGCGATCACCAATGACTCCGTGATCACCGCGGCGACCGTCCGGAGCGACGGCTCGTTCACCCTCGAACTACCGGCGGGCCAACGCTACCGGCTCGAGGTGCTGACCACGAGCGGCGTTCGCCACATCGTCACCGCGAACAACGGCACGTTGACCGCGCTGAGCTTCGAGGTCTGCGATCCCACGGCGCCGTTCGATGTCGGCGGCATCGCTCCCAATGAGGGCCTGGGCGGTGGTGGTGGCGGTGGTGGCGAGTGCGATCCCCTGGATCCCGACTGCAAGCCGACGCCGTGCGATCCATCCGATCCGAACTGCGCGCCCGGGCCGTGCATGGATCCGACCGACGGGACCGATCCTGGGTGCGTGCCGGCGCCGCCGTGCGGCCCCAACGATCCGATGTGCGAGCCGCCGCCGAAGTGCGATCCCAACGATCCAACGTGCGAGCCCCCGCCGCCGTGCCAGCCAGGTGAACCGAACTGCGATGTGTGCGCGTCCGGATCGATGGATCCGGCCTGCTGGCCATGTCAGCCGGGGGATCCGAGCTGCGAACCACCACCCCCGCCCGAGTGCATGGATCCGAGCGATCCATATTGCTGGTGCGATGCGAATGGCGATTGTCCGCCACCGACGTGCGGGCCGGACGATGCGATGTGCCCGCCGCCACCCCCGCCCCCTTGTTCCGACCCGATGGACCCGAACACGTGCAAGGATCCGTGTGTGGAGGATCCTGCGCAGTGTGGCTGCTCGAGCATGGAGCCGAATTGCTGGCCGCCGCCGCAGCCGCCCGAGTGCGAGAACGGCATGTGTGATCCGGGTGACGGGTGGATGACGCCCGAGCATCCGCCGATCGACTTCGGCTGCGCGCAGCCTGGCACCATGGAGCCAGGCCCGAACATGGAGCCCGGCACCAAGTGAACCGCGCGCCCGCCGCGCTCGCGCTGGTCGCTCTCGTATCCGCACCGCGGACCGGGGCAGCAGAGCCGTGCGCGCCGCGGGCCGAGGTCGGTGGGGATGCCGCCGCCGTCGAGCGCGTCACCGACGAGCTCGGCCGCCTGGGCGTCACGGTTGCGGCCGCCGCGCCAGGATGCCCGATCCTCAAGGCCGTCGTCGAGCTCGGTCGCGATGGCCGAATCAGCGTCGCCGTCCGAGGTGCAGCCCAGCGCAGCGAGGGTAGAGTGGTCAGCGACGCGGCGCTCGCCGCGGTGTGGATCGACTCCTGGCTTCGCGACGATCTCGATGACTGGTCTACGCCGCCCGCACGCGTGGCAGCGGTGGAACCGGTCGCACCGACCAGCGCGCCGCCGCTTGCGCCGCCGGGCGATGTCGCGCCGATGGTGGCAACCCCGTCGATGTTCGAGCAGATCGCGATCTCGGCCTCCTACGAGCAAGCGTGGAGCGACGATGGTTCGTCGTGGAGCGGCGGCAATCTCTCGGGATGCGTCCGCGTCGGTGCGCTCTGCATCGGTGCGCGTGCGCGCGCTGCATTCCAGCCCGAGCTCAGGTCCGAGATCACCGCCGCGACGCGCAGCGATCTCTCGCTGCTCGCGACCGCGAGCCTGCCGATCGATGTCGGCGAGCTCGTTATCGCGCCCGAGGTCGGGCTTGGTCTCGGGCGGTTCACGACCAAGCGCATCGACGGCTGCAAGTCGCCCGAGATGCCTCCGCCCAACTGCGATCCAATGGACCCGACCTGCTCACCACCGCCGAGCTGCGAGATGTCATCGAACGTAAAGGACCTCGCGTACGTCGGCGACGGTCTCGACGAGTCGTCATTCACGGCGCGCCTCGCGCTGGCGCTGCGGGTCGCAGTGCCGCTGTTCCGCCATGTCTGGCTCGATGGCCTCGCCTCGGTGACGCTCGCTCCGTTCGGTCACCGCGAGGACTACGGCTCACCGGCGACGCAGACGTCTCCCGGCGCGTTCCCGATCCCGGGCGAGCCCAGCAGATCCATCCAGCTCGGTATCGGCCTGCGTGTGGGAGCCCCATGAGCGCGACCAGGCCGAACTACGAATCCGGGGGGCAGGTCGTGCCGCTACGCGGGATCGACGTGCGTCGCTCGGCACTCTCGGAGATCTCGGACGAGGCACTGCTCGCTTCGTGTGGTGTCGGCGATTCCGCCGCACTCGGCGCGCTGTTCGATCGCCACCACGAGGCCGTCTATCGGCTCGTCTCGCGCCTCCTGCGTGGCGAGGCCGCGGAGACGGATGATCTGGTCCAGACGACGTTCCTCGAGGCGTGGAAGTCTGCGCGGACGTACAGCGGCCGCGGATCGGTGAAGAGCTTCCTGTTCGGGATCGCCGCGAATACCGCGCGCCGGCACTTTCGCAGCACGGCACGCCGCCACGCTGCCTACGCCGACTGGCCCGAGCCGCCACCGGGTGGCGCACCCGACGAGGCCGCGGTCCGCGCACAACAGGTTGCGCGTCTCGCTGCCGCGCTCGACGACTTGCCACTCGATCTGCGCACGGCATACGTGCTGTGCGATCTCGAAGATCTTCCCGGTGTCGAGGCCGCGCGCGTGCTCGGCATCCGCGCCGGGACGCTGTGGCGACGTTTGCACGATGCCCGGCGCGCGCTGCGCGATGCGATCGAGGGAGGTACCCGATGAGCGACCCATTGCGCGAGCTCGGCAGGCAGCTGCCCTACGATCGTCCCGATGCTGCGCGCCGCGATGCGGTGCGCGGCTCGTTGCTCGTGGCCGCGAGCGAAGGTCGGCCACCGGTGGCGCGGAGCCGGTGGCTCCTCGTTGGCAGTGGGTTCGCCGCGGGTGCGCTCGCCGCCGCCGCCGTCGCGATCCTGGTACTGCGCCCGGCGTCCCCGACATCGCCGACGACTCCGCGCGACGCGCTCGCAACGATCGAATCGTCGTCGGCCGCGGAGCTCGAGCGCTCGATGGTGGCGACGCCGACCGGCACCGACGAGCTGGTGCGCGTGCGCTCCGGCAAGGTCAGGCTCGCGGTGCCGAAGGTGCGCGACGGCGATCACGTCCGTGTGCGGACAGGCGACGCCGAGGTCGAGGGCTCGGGCGCGTACGAGGTGACCGTCACCGCGGACACGCTCGCGAGCGTCACGGTTGCGACCGGTACCGCCACCGTGCGGATCACGGGCCAGCAGCAAACCGTGTTCCTCGCCGCGGGCGAGACCTGGCGCGCGAGTGTGGTCACCGCGGATCTCGACATCGCACCAGCGAAGCCCGATGTCGCGCACACGACGCCGTCGAGCACCGCGACGCCGACGACCGTGACGCCGACAACCGTGACGCCGCCAACCGCGACGCCGAGCACCGCTTTGCCCAGCATCGCGACCTCGGCAACCGCAGCACCCGCAGCCGCGCGCACGACGCCACCGACGACCATCACGCCGGGGATCACGTCGCGAACGAACACGTCGCGAACCACAACGCCGCGAACGACCGCGACGGCGACCTCGGCGCCGACAACCGCTGCACCGACCACGGAATCGCAGCCCGCTGCTCCTGCGCCGCGCACCTCGATCATCGCGACCGCGGAGCCCGCGCCGATCGTGACGGGCAACTCGCCGACGGAGCAGTCCTTCCGCGCCGGCCATGCGCTGCTGCGCGCAAACGACTACGCCGCCGCGGCGGTCGAGCTCGGCAAGGCCGCGGACGGCGATGGACCACTGGCGGCCGACGCCCAGTACTTCCAGGCAATCGCGCTGACCAAGGCCGGGCGCGGCGCAGAAGCCGAGCGCGCACTGGTCGCATTCCTCGATCGCGCACCGGGCTCCGTACGCCGTGGTCGCGCTGCCGTGATGCTCGCGCGCCGCATCGTCGGTCGCGGTGACGAGAAGTCCGCGCGCGCGTGGTTCGAGTCCGCACTGGGTGACCCGGATCCGGCCGTCTCATCGGCCGCCCGCGCCGGCCTCCACTCGCTACGCTCGCAACAGCGCTAGCGGGGCGCGGCGCATGCAGGTCAGCTTGTGCACGAGCGGGATTGTCCGGGGACTACTGCGCCGACGCAAGACGCCGCGCGCGTGGTGGTGGCCAGCGCGGTAAGCTCCACGAAGTGGGACTCTTCAATCGGTTTCGAGCGGACGTCGCGCGCGTGGGGGCAGTGCTGGAGCCGATCCTCGACGGCACGCTCGAAGCACCGACGAACAGCGGCGTGACGTGGCAGATTCGCGGGACGCGCAACGGACGCAACGTGCGCGTCGAGCTCAACGAAATGCATGGCGTGTTCGAAGTCGCCTGCGCGGTGAAGGAGCTGCCGATTGGTTACGTACGCATTCACGAGGAGAGCAGCATCTTCGCTGGCGATACGCCGTACATCGTGGAGCGGCTCAAGATCAGCGTGCGCGGTGACGAGGTTGCACTGTGGGGTCTGCTGCCCGACATGACGCGGATGACCCTCGTCGACATGCTCGGCTCGCCGAGCAGCTCGCTGTCGCTCGACACGAAGGAGCTCGCGATGATGCTCGGTCCGCTCGCGATCCTGCGCGACGCGAATGCCGCCGACGTGATCGTCCAGCAGCTCGATCGCATGCTCGCGCTCGCAGCGGTGATCGAGGACTACTGGAACGTGGACCCGACAATGGTCGGCACCGGACGCAGCACGCACGTACCGAAGCCGCGACCGGAACCGCCGCGCCGACTCGTGCTCGTCGAGGCGCGCGATGCTCACGACATCGCTGCACGCGCTCTGCCCGCTCGCGACGCCATGCTCGCGCGGCTCGCCGCCGATCGCATCGAGCCGTTTCCGGCGGCCAATCCGCTGCACGACCGCGCGCGCGTGAAAGGGCGCGTCGTCGTCCTGCCCGCCGTGGCGCCGAACGCGTGGGTCAGTGACAGCATTCACAAGGTGATCGTCGCAGGTGACACCGAGCGAGGTTGGTACTTCGCGAGCACGAACGACGCCGGCTTTCAGCGCGTGCAGCGCGCCGTCGAGCGCTACGAGAGAGCGACCGGTACCAAGCTCGGTGACGCGCCGTACGAGGTGATCGGCGAGATTACTGGAAATCCGTCGATGGTCGTCGTCGCGGCGCGAAGCGCGCAGATCGGGCTCGAGATCGCCGTGCTCGGCATGTTGATCGGTGATCGCGTCTTCGTTGATGCGGCGACTCTCGAGGGCAGTGACTCGCTGTTCGCCGGCGAGCGCGGCTAAGCGGCGCGCGCGACGCACGAGCTCGGTATCGAGAAGCCGATCCTGCTCGGGTTCGTCGGCGAAGATCACCCGCCCCCCACCACTGGCTGCAGTGTGCTGCGTCGCTGGCACACCCCGAGCTGAAGACCGAGAAGCAACGAACAAGCGTCCCAACCGTGAGTCTGCTTACGTCACGCTTCGGTAACTCCGCTTGCGGCGACCTTGGAGCACCCCTTTTGCCCGAGTCTTCCGACGTCGGCGGCTTTTTGTCACTTTGTGCGTGAGGTTTCCGTTGTGATCGGCGTCCCCCTGTAGCAGCGGCCACGAATGTGGTGGCTGCGGGAAGGTGGATCTCGATGAAGGCAATGGCCTTGCTGGCGACGTGTGTCGCGCTCACAAGTTTTGTAGACGTCGCACGCGCGGAGCGCTCCGAGCGTGCGTACTTCGCGGGCCTGCTGGTCCGTACGGATCGGTCGACCCAGTTGACGCGGTTCTCCGGCGGCATCAAGTCGGGAAGGGTCGCGCTCAATGTCGTGCTCGATCCGATCGGCTACGACCGCGCCGGACAACAAAGCGATACGGACGTCTTCGTCGAAGTCGACGTCATTCGCAACTGGGCGCTGATCGGCGGGTGGCGTGTCGTGGTGTCACCGGTCCTCGGCAGCTGGTACTGGGAGCACCGGCCGTTTGCGGGGATCTCGGCACCTCTCCCTTCGCTGATGTGGGGACGTGTTCGCATGCGGGTGGCCGGTGAGGTGTCGGTGCCGCTCGTCAAGCACGGCGATGACCTGCCGACGATGACGGTGATCGATTCGAAGGAGACGCGCGAGGTGATGACCTGGAGCTTGTTCCTCCGTGCCGAGCTCACGGGGGGATTCTGATGTGGAAGCTGCTCGCGATCATGCTGCTCGCCGGGTGTGACGTCGCCCCCGTGCAGCCGCGGCCGACGCTCGTCTGCCACAACGCGAACTGCGCGGGTGCAACGGATCCAACTGCCGATAACACCGTGTCCGCGCTCGCGGCCTCGCTCGCGCTGCAGTATCGCGGCAAGCCCGCGATCGATGGCGTCGAGGTCGACACGTTGTGGGATCGAAGCGGTTCGACGTGCATCTTCGCTCATCACTTCGGACAGCTTGCCGGCCCACCGGTGCCGGCGATGGAGGCGGCGAATCTTGTCGCCACGCACCTGCTGCAAGCCGGCCCGGTGTCGTGGAGCGGGGATCGATTCTTCATCAAGATCGAGCTCAAGGCCGAGGTCCTGCTCGACGGCACGTCGCACACCGAGGAAGAAGCGAGCCAGCACCTCGCCTGCGTGTTCGACATGGCTGACAAGATCATCGCAGCGGCCCGCCATAACGGCATCGCGCTCGAGCTCGCGTTTGATTCCGAAAAGGTTTCACTGCTCCGCGCGATCACGAAGCACGCACGCTGGGCCGGCAAGGAGCCCGGCGATGGCATCAGTCTGCGCCTGATCGCCAATGTTGCATCGAGCGGCCTCGAACCGACGGATCTGCCGTCGTTGCGCGGTGACCACTCCAGCGACGGCATCGACGTGCTCGCATTCCACGCGACGCGCATACCGACCCAGGTCGTCGACGACTACGACGCACTCGGCGCGACGCTGATGTTGTGGATGCAGGATGCAGCGCCCGAGACACTCGACGCGATGCACAGCTACGAACCGAGCTACGTGGTGACAAACGAAGCGACACTCTTTCGTCGGTGGGGGGAACTATGAAGATCACGCTCGCGATGGGTTTGGTGGGAATGTTGGCCGGCGACGCACGCGCAAACGCGATCGATGCCTGGCAAGTCGGCGTGCAAGTCTCGAGCGACTCGGATACCCAGCAAGCGCGGGTCGACGGTGGTGTGCACCTCGGTGCCTGGAAGCTCGGGCTCGTCGTCGACGCACAGCCGTTCGCGGATGGCAGCGATGACCTGGATGCGACGGTCGAATTCCACCCGAGCTCGGATGCGTGGGGCCTGCTCGGCGGTTGGCGCACGTGCTCGATCTCGATCGAGCAAGGTCGCCAGTGGCACCAGCAGCTGCTGCTCGGCGCGACCGGCGCGCTGCCGCGGGTGTTCGACGGGCGACTGCAGCCGAGCTTCGGTGGCGCGCTCGCGGTGACGATGGTCCGGCACGGCGACGGGCTCGAGAGCGACTGGCTCTCGCTCGAGAGCGCACGCCACGTCAAGGACACCGTGAGCTTGACCCTGTTCCTTCGCTTCGACTACGTATCCGCGCTCTGACCAGCGCGTGTGTGGCTGGCAGGTGTTGCTAGCGCCGCTTCGCGGGGGCCGGCTCGCTCACAACTCGCTTGCCGAACCTCGGCTTGACCCGTCCGCTCAGCGAGTTGACGATCCGGGTCTTCGCCTTGATGTTGGCATCCAGCACGATCGGGTGATGCAGCTCGGGCAGCAACGCGATCGTGCGCCACGGAAACCCGGTGAAGCTACACTCGTAGAGCGTCTTGCGGACGACGTCCGGAATCTTGATCGGGGCACAGGTTGCGGTGATCTCGTCGTGGGCCGTATCGAACTTGAACGTGATCGTGTTCGTGGCATGGGCGACGTCGCGTAGCGGATACGTCTCGTCGACCTCGCCTTCCCACTTGCTCACGGTCTTCGACGGGGCTGACGTTCCGCTCAAGTGCGCGTCGCTCCAGCGACGTTTGCCGCTGACTTTCAGCGCCGGGGCCTTGCCGTGGAGATCGAGGGTGACGGTCACCGTGCCCGCGACGGTCGCCCAGCCAAAGCCATGCTGATCGATGAAGTCGTAGTCGACCGCGCCACCCAGCGTCTTCGGTGCGGCGGATGCACTCGAGGCGGCGATCGTCACGGCGAGACCCGCCAGCATGCGCATGGTGCGATCCTGACACGTAGGCGTTCGACAGGCCTCGCGAATCCCGCTTGCGACCGGGTTTCGCAGGCTTTGCATCTTGGATTGCACGAGTGGCCATGTGCAGTCCCACGATGCGCATCGCATGCCAGGCCCGCCGCGCGCGAGCGCACGGCGCTCAGCGACCGTGCCGGCGCGAGTCGCCCTTCTCGCGTCGCGAATCGCGGGCCACGCCTTGGCCGCGCTCGCGACCCTGGTTTTGCGCCTTCGCCTTCGTGCCGGCACCCCGCGCCATGTTCTGCCGATCGTGGCGCTCGTTCTGCTGCTCCTGCCCGGGCTCGCTACCACGGTTGCGGTCGCCATCGTCCTGGTTGACTGGATTCGCCTTTGCGCTGGTCTTGGACATGAAGGTCATGATTGCAGCAGCCGTGCCGATCGTCAGCGGGGCCGTAGTACGCCGGACACCCGCCGGTCGCCGTCGACGCTCAGCGTCCACGTCTCCCCCGCTCCGATCACGAGCGCGATGATTTCGGATCCGCTGTCGAGCATCGCGAAGCCACAGTCGCGCGGCGATAGCCGCAACGGGCCTTTGGCGAGGACCGCGAGTGGAATCGGGCCTTCGGGTCTGGAGCGGTGCTCCGCGTCGTCGTGGTGGCCGAGCTCAACCGCACGCAGGAGCAGCGCCATCCACGTCACGGCGCGGTATTAGCACGACCGCGTGATGCCTCCAGTCCCGCCTTCGAAGGACGCACACGTAAGGCACCTATAGGCACACACACCAAGCGCGCACGAATGCACCGCTGGATTTCCTCGCCGACGCGCGTATCGTTGGACGGATGCGACAGCTGATGATCGGCGTGGTCGTCATCGCTTCCGTGTTGCCGGGCGATCGATCGGCCGAGGCATGCAAGCTACCGATCAAGATCCCGTGCCGGCCGAGTACCCAGATCGTCCCGATCGATCCGAGCTTTGTCATCCTGGCTTCGACGGCCGAGGAGCTCGGCGAGCACGACGTCGTGACGCCCGATGGCCGCCCCCTTCCGTTCGACGTGGTGCCGATCAACGAGATCTGGGCTCGCCTCGTCGTCTCCGCGCCGCAGGGGACCGAGCTCCTGATCCACGGAGTCGGCTCGTGCAGTAGCCATCGCGTGCGGACCGCATCGACAGCGTGGGCGCGGCGCGGCGATGCACCCGTCCTCGATGGCGAGTCGCTGCATTACAGCGACGACGAGCTCAGGATCTCGTTCGAGGCCGACGGCGCCGAAGCGACCCGCGTTGACTGGGCACTCTCCCGCTCGGAGCTACAGACCGGTCGCCATGGCACGGTGATCGATCCGCACGCGAGCTTCTATCTCGCGACGGGTCCCGACCTGACCACGGTCTTCGTGCGCGCGACGCCGCTCTTGCTCGATGGCTCCGAGGGCGTTCCCTGGGACGGCTGGATCCATCGCGATGCAGCAACCGAGATGTTGCGCGCCGGAACTGGCGCCGAGCCGGCGAGCACGATTGCACGCGCGACCTTCGATCAGCGAACACCGTGGATCGTCGGCGAGGCGCCCGTCTTCACGTTCGAGCTCGATCGCGAATCGACGTTCGTCGCGACCTCGAGCGATGGCGCGGAGCAACCGGCGGAGGTGTTCGAATGTGATACCGGCGTCTGCGTCGCCGTGTCCGCGAGCGCCGGCACCGAGCTCTCTGTCGAGCAGCTGCCTCGTGGGCGCGGCGCGCCCTGGCGCTTCGTCGTCGCCGCGGGACCTGCGCTGCCCCGCTTCGCCGTCACCCGCATCGAAGCGTTGTCGGTGGATCGGATCCGCGTCCACGTCACCGGTCCGGCCGCGCTACGCGACGGTGCAGCTCGCGTCACCTGGGCGGATGCTTCGACTGACGTGGTGGTCGCGAGCGGGACGATCGAGCTCGCGGTCGAGCCCGAGTCGAGCACGCAGGCACTCCGGCGTTTCGAGCTCGTGCCGCTGAATGGCGAGCTCGTCGGCGAACCCTGCGAGGGCTGGCTTCACCGCGATCCGGCGACCGGAACGCTCGGCCTTCAGGAAGCGCCACCCGCCGAACGCTCGATCGAGCTCGAGAGCTGTCTGGTCGCACGGTCCGCTCCGGCAACCGAGCCGCCAGTGCGTCGGTCTCGCGTCACCAAGGTCGTGCCGCAGGCATCCGTCACGGCACCGGTCCGCTCCACGCCCTCGACGACCCCGTGGTGGCTCCTCGCGGGCGTTGCGATCGCCGTGCTGATGATCGGTTGCGTGCTCACCAGCTCGCGCCACTCCGCCACCTGATCGCGACCCGGAATCGCAATGGCTCTGGTGGTTTTGCAGACCTCGTCGCCGCAGTTGGTGTAAAGACACCCCGTGCTGCAAGATTTCGCGCACGCGGTCCAGGACCTGGTCCGCGAGCTCGGTTACCCGGGCCTGTTCCTGCTGATCGTGCTCGAGAGCACGATGGTCCCGATCCCATCACTCCTCGTGATGCCGTTCGCGGGCTTCCTGGCGTCCCGCGGTGACTTCTCGCTGCCCGCGATCCTCGCGATCAACAGTGCTGGCGCCCTCACGGGGTCGGCGTTGTCGTACTGGCTCGGCGCGGCGGGCGGCAAGCCACTGCTCCTGCGCTACGGCAAGTACCTCTTCGTCCGGCCCAAAGATATCGAGAAGACCGAGGCGTACTTCGCACGCCACGGCGGCAAGACCATCTTCATCGGCCGGTTCTTGCCGGTCGTGCGGCACCTGATCTCGATCCCCGCCGGCATCGCGCGGATGCCCCTGCCCTCGTTCCTCACCCTGACCTTCCTGGGCGCCACCATCTGGGGTGGAGGTCTGATGGTCGTCGGCTATCAGCTGGGAGCGAACTGGGAGGCGATCGCGGCGAAGGCCAAGCGGGTTGACCTCGTCATCGCCGGCGTGGTCGTGGTAGCCATCGTGGCCGTGGTGGTCAGGTTCGTGCTACGCCGTCGGCGCGAGCAGAAGAATCCCGAGGCGATCGTGACCCCGAGCAAGCCCCCGTCGTCGGGTGATTAAATTCGCGACAATTCAAGTCGGACTAGCTGTGTCGTACCCAGAGCGAACCCCCACGGACCCGCCGGTGAACACCGCCGCATCCTCTTCGCCGTCTGTGCTAGCTTCAGCGAGCATGACGTTGGGTGCTCCGGCCTTCGCGGTCAGCGTCCTCGACCGTCACGAGACGGAGCTGGTCGAGCACGCGCTCGCCGCGGTCAACTCCAACTCGCCGGCCGACGCCGAGATCCTCCGCGGACTGGTCGAGGAGCTCAAGGCAACGTCGTCGCTCCTCGACCGCCAACGGCCGCTGCGCAGGCCGACCCAGCTCGGCGGCGAGCCCCGCAACGAGCAGACGCTGATCGATCACCTGTGCACGATCGATGGACTCTCCGGTGATCTCGCACTGCCGCTCAAGGCGACGCTCTCGCGGACCTACCTGATCACCAAGATCAACTTCCTGCGTGGCTTCGTGAAGGCGACGTCGGTCCTGGTCGATGTCGCGGGCTCGGCCCGGATGACCCACGATCTCCGCGAGGAGCTCGCCCAGTCGATCTACACGTTGCTCGCCGAGGAGCTCTTCCTCGCCCTGCTACGCAAGCCCGATGTGACGCGTCGCACGAAGCAGCGTGCGGCGGACCAGCTGATCACCGTGTGGGACGACGCCGCGCTCGAGATCGATGACTTCGCCCCGCTGCTCGAGTCGGCCTGGCACGCGCGCAACCGCAT
>JBKJUF010000698.1:0-6930 GCA_046590445.1 Kofleriaceae bacterium | reverse complement strand
CCGAGTTCGGGTCGATGTGCCAGCCCTCGTTCGTGCGACAGCGGTCGCATGCGGCATCCCAGCGGACGAGTTTTGCTCGCAGCGTCGTAGCGCTGGTCCCGTGATGGCACGGCGTATCGCCGTACACTGCGCACGCGCATTTGGGATCACGAATACGGATATTGCGACGGTGCTCGGCATCAGTCACCAGGCGGTTTCCATGATCGCGCGAACCGAGATGGATGCGCGCGAACAGAGCTTTTACGCGATGATTCTCGATCGGCTAGGCGCTTGGTTGATGGCCGCGTAGCGGGCCGTAAGTTGCGCAAGTTGCGTCTGTCCCCTTCAGGTTTGAGATCACGCGTGCTTGCAGATCGCAAGTTGCGCAAGTTGCGTCTGACACCGTCCGGAACGCACTGGATCGCGGTGCGCTGATCAACCGATCGTCGTCGGAAAATCACGCGGAAACGCGCGATGTTAGGTGGTCGATTGGATTGAGAGATCTCGTCGGGCGGGCTATGAAATCGGACGCCGATGTCTGACGCAACTGCCTCCAACATCACGATGATCTCCATCGAGCAGGAGATGAAGAGCTCGTTCATGGATTACGCCATGAGCGTGATCGTCTCGCGTGCGTTGCCCGACGCGCGCGACGGTCTCAAGCCGGTGCACCGCCGCATCTTGTTCGCGCAGCGTGGGCTGAACAACACGTGGAATCGGCCGTACCTGAAGTGCGCACGCATCGTCGGCGACGTGATCGGCAAGTATCACCCGCACGGCGATCAGTCGGTTTACGACGCCCTGGTCCGCATGGCCCAGGACTTCTCGATGCGCTACATGCTCGTCGACGGTCAGGGCAACTTCGGCTCGGTCGACAACGACCCAGCTGCGGCGATGCGTTACACGGAGTGCCGCATGAGCCGGCTCGCCGGCGAGATGCTCGCGGACATCGAAAAGGAGACGGTCGACTGGCAGCCGAACTACGACGACAAGGAGACGGAGCCCACGGTCATGCCGACCCGGGTTCCGAATCTGCTCGTCAATGGAGCCTCGGGCATCGCGGTGGGTATGGCGACGAACATCCCGCCGCACAACCTCGGCGAGATCATCGATGCGGTGCTCGCGCTGATCGCGCAGCCCAGCCTGACCGATGACGATCTCATCAAGTACGTGCCTGGGCCGGACTTTCCGACGGGCGGCGTGATCCAGGGCCGCGTCGGCATCCTGTCGGCGTACAAGACGGGCCGCGGGGCGATCCAGGTCCGCGGGGTCGCGCACGTCGACGAGATCCGCAAGGATCGGTTCGCGATCATCGTCACCGAGCTGCCGTTTCAGGTCGTGAAGTCGCGCTGGATCGAGGCGACCGCGGACATGGTTCGAGACAAGAAGCTCGAGGGGATCAGCGATATCCGCGACGAGTCGGATCGCACCGGCATGCGCGTGGTGTTCGAGCTCAAGAAGGACGCGAACGACCAGGTCGTGCTCGCGAACCTCTTCAAGTACACGTCGCTGCAGACGTCGTTCTCGGTCAACATGCTCGCGATCGTCGAGGGCCGCCCCGAGACGCTGACGCTCAAGCGCGCGCTTCAGGTCTTCATCGAGCACCGCCGCGAGGTCGTCACCCGCCGCACGCTCTACGATCTGCGCGAGGCACGGTCGCGCCGCGAGATCGTCGAGGGTCTCGGGCTCGCGGTGATCAACATCGATCGCGTGATCGAGATCATCCGCGGATCGAAGGACACCGACATCGCGAAGGATCGACTGATCGCCGAGCAGATGTCCGGGCTCGGAGGCTTCCTCGAGCGCGCTGGCCGCCCAGCCGACGAGGTCGCCGCCGCCGAGGCGAAGGGCTTCGTGTTCCTGACACCCCGCCAGGCGCAGGCGATCCTCGACATGCGCCTCGGCCGCCTCACCGGCCTCGAGCGCGAGAAGCTCGAAGCCGAGTACAAGGAGCTCTGGGAGCTCACCGACTACCTCGAAGGGCTGCTGTCCGACGAGAAGAAGATGGTCGCCGCGATCGCCGAGGAGATGCGCGCGGTCAAGGAGCAGTTCGCCGACGAGCGCCGCACCAAGATCGTCGACGCCGAGGGCGAGATCCTCACCGAGGAGCTGATCGACGAGGAGAACGTCGTCGTCACCCGCACGCACCTCGGCTACATCAAGCGAACCCGCGTCCGCGAGTACGAGGCGCAAGGTCGCGGCGGGCGCGGCATCACCGGCGCGGCATCGACGGAAGGTGACTTCATCACTGACATGTTCGCGGCGTCGACGCACGATCACGTGTTGCTGTTCACCGACCGAGGTCGTGCATACTACAAGAAGGTCTTCGAGCTGCCCGAGGGCTCGCGCACGGCGAAGGGTCGCCCAGTCGTCAACGTGCTCGATCTCCAGGAGGGCGAGCAGGTCGTCGCGATGCTGCCGTTCAACGAGTGGAGCGAAGAGACCCACGTGTTCTTCGCGACCCAGTCGGGTACCGTGAAAAAGACGGCGCTCTCGCAGTTCGAGAACGTGCGCCAGAACGGCATCAAGGCGATCAGCATCGACGACGGTGACCGCCTCGTCGGCGCCTCGCTCGTCACCAAGGCCGACGACGTGCTCGTGACCTCGGCGAAGGGGTTCGCGGTCCGGTTCACCGAGGATCGCGTGCGGCCGATGGGCCGCACCGCCGGTGGCGTCCGCGGCATCAACCTCCGCGAAGGAGATCGCCTCGTCGGCATGGTGACGTTCCCGCGCGAGGCTGCAGGTACGCTGATCACCGTCTGTCAGCGCGGCTACGGCAAGCGCACCGCGCTCGCGGACTACCCGACGAAGAATCGCGGCGGCAAGGGCGTGATCGCGATCAAGACCACGGCCCGCAACGGCCAGGTCTCGGCGACGCGCATCGTCACCGACGAGGACGATCTGATCTTGATCTCGGATCGCGGCAAGCTGATCCGGCTGCGCGTCAAGGACATCTCGATCCAGGGCCGCGCCACGCAAGGCGTCCGGCTGATGCGCGTCGACGACGGCGAGCACGTGGCCGCGATCGAGCGGCTCGCGGAGCCCGGCGAGGAGTCCGGCATCGAGGCCGCGTCGCCGATCGAGGCCGCGGACGATGGCGATACGATGCCGAACGAGGGCATCGACGACGAGCTCGAGACCGACGACGAGGACGACGCCGACGAGGCAGAGACCGAGACCGAGACCGACGACGAACCGGCCGAGTAACGCTCGATGTCGTGACGTCGCGGCTGTGCGACACTGGACGCGTGAGGCGTCTGACGTTGCTTGTCCTCGTGTTCGTGAGCGCTTGTGGGCGGCTCGGGTTCGAGGCACTCGAGGGCGAGGCTGACGCTGGCGTCGATGTACGACCCGACACGCCGGTCTGCACGACCGCCGTCCATGACGAGGATGGCGATAGCATCGACGATAGCTGCGACGTCTGCCCGCACGTTCCTGACTCCGACCAGCGCGACGGCGACGGCGACCGCGTCGGCGACGCCTGCGACCCCGAGCCAACGCTGGCGCGCCAGCGGATCGTCATCTTCGATCCGTTCACGTCCATCGATCCGGCGTGGAAGAAGGTCTCCGAGGCGGCCATCGACGGCGACGAGGTCGTGCTCGGCAAGGCCACCCCGAACATGGGAGGGGTGCTCTCGCGCGCGCTCGTACCTACCCACGACCTGTTCCTCGTCGGTGGTAGTACCAGCGACGCGGGCGCTGGTCAGCACCTGTTCTCGATCTCGACCTCACCAGCCGCACCGCCGGGAGGCTTCTACTGCGAGCTCTACGACGGCGGCACAGACACGAGCCTGTTCTTCACCGTCACCTACGACAACATGGTCTACGTGCACCGGGCTGTGGCGCCGATGCCGCGGCTCGCCAGTGGCAGCGGCACGTTCAGTTATGAGATCGATCCGGTCACCGCGCGTTGTGGGGCGACGTGGCGAGGCGTCGCGGGCGCCGCGAGCGCGTCACGCCCGACGGACATCGCCACCGAGGTGCTGAGCCTCTACGCGGAGAACGTCGAGATCCGCCTGCGCTACTTCGTCCAGATCCGTACCGACGAGTAGCGTGCAGCCCCCGCGTCGGGTTCGGCGTTGTTTGGTACCTTCGCGCGATGTCGATCCAGCGAAGCCAGGAGATGTTCGCGCGCGCTCAGGCGGTGATTCCCGGCGGGGTGAACTCGCCCGTCCGCGCGTGTCGCGCCGTCGGCGGGGACCCGATCTTCATCGCGCAGGGGGATGGCCCGACCATCACAGATCTCGACGGCAACCGGTACCTCGATCTCATCGGCAGCTGGGGGCCTCTGATCCTCGGCCACGGCCATCGCGAGATCCTCGACACGATCGCCGAGACCATGATGTACGGCACCACGTTCGGTGCGCCGACCGAGGTCGAGGTGCGGTTCGCCGAGAAGCTGCGCGACGTCGTGCCGTCGATGGAGATGGTGCGCGCGGTGTCGTCGGGCACCGAGTCGACGATGTCCGCGTTGCGGCTCGCCCGCGGCTACACCGGACGCGCGAAGATCATCAAGGCGGACGGCGGCTATCACGGGCACGCCGACTGCCTGCTGGTCTCGGCCGGCTCGGGCGTGGCGACCCTCGGCATCCCGGGATCCGCCGGCGTCCCCGAAGGCGCCGCGCGCGACACGATCGTCGTGCCCTTCAACGACCTCGGCGCGGTCGAGGTCGCGCTCGCCGCCGGCGATGTCGCGGCGCTGATCATCGAGCCGGTCTGCGGCAACATGGGCCTCGTCGAGCCCGCGCCCGGCTACCTCGAAGGCCTGCGGGCGCTGTGTACCAAGCACGGCACCGTGCTGATCTTCGACGAGGTCATGACCGGCTTCCGCGTGGCGTACGGCGGCGCGCAGGAGCGCTACAAGATCACGCCGGACCTCACGACGATCGGCAAGGTGATCGGTGGTGGCTTGCCCGCCGCCGCGTTCGGTGGCCGCGCCGAGATCATGCAGAAGCTCGCGCCGCTCGGGCCCGTCTACCAGGCCGGCACCCTGTCGGGCAATCCGCTCGCGATGGCCGCCGGGCTCAAAGCAATGGAGATCCTTGGCCGCCCTGGCACCTACGAGCGGCTCGAACAGCTCGGCAAGCGACTCGGCGATGGCCTGCTCGCAGCGGCCCAGGCCGCGGGCGTCCCGGCGCAGCTGAACCGCGTCGGCTCGATGCTCACGCTATTCTTCTGCAAGACCCCGGTCACCGACTACGCCTCCGCGAAGCAGGCGGACACCGCGCGGTTCGGCACGTTCTTCCGCAAGATGCGGGAACGAGGCGTGTTCTTGCCGCCGTCGCAGTTCGAGGCGATGTTCGTGAGCCTCGCCCACTCCGACGAGGACATCGACGCGATCGTCACGTCTGCACGAGCTGCCCTCGTCGATTGACGGTGCAAAATCACAGTGCTATGAGGGCCCGCGTTGATGCAGTCCGCGCCCCGCCATAGCGGCGATTTGTCGCACGATTCCGACGCGCCACCGGCGCATCGAACGACCGTGCAGCGGGCAACTCTCGAGAAGTCGATCATCGACCCGACGGCCCGCGCGAGCCGCCGTGCCTACCTGGGGCTGTCATCCGCGTCGGTCGGGCTCGAGCTCGGGATCTCGGTCATCATCGGCCTCGTCCTCGGCATCTACCTCGACCGAGCGCTCGGCACCACGCCGTGGCTCATGCTGCTATGCCTGGCCTTCGGCTTCACCGCAGGCTTCCGCGGCGTGCTGCGCGCGGTTCGCCGCGAGGATCGCGAGGCCGCTCGTGGCTAGCCCGAGCATCCTGCGCATCGAGCGCCTGAACTACGGGATCGGCGCAGCCCTCGCGCTCGCGTCGCTCGTGACCCAGAGCCGGCCGATCGCGCTCGGGATCGTCGTCGGGGTCGCGCTGACCTGCGTGAACTTCTACGTCCTCCGCAAGCTGATCGTGAAGTGGACGTCGGATGCCGCTGCCGGTAAGCCGGGCAACGCGCCGCTGCTGATGCTGCCGAAGATGATCGGCCTGATGGGCGCGGTCGCGGTTGCCGTGCTCGTCCTGCCGATCGACGTCATCGCGTTCACCATCGGCTACTCGATCTTCATCGTCTCGATCGTCGTCGATACCATCTACAGCTCGATCATCGTCGGCGTCCCCGATGATGTGTCAAGCGGCAACGGAAGCAACGACCATGGGTGAACACGGCACCTGGTTCGACTACCTCAATCGCTTCTCCTGGTGGAGCGACATCAACCACTGGGCGCAGGGCAAGCTCGGCCGCTCGTGGGAGTGGCAGATGTTCGGCAAGTCGGGGTGGACCCTGACGCACGTGCTGATCACGATCACCGCCCTGCTCTTCGTGACGTGGGGCGCCCTCGCGTTCTTCCGCGGCACGAAGACCAAGGACGAGGGCCTGGTTCCGCCGCGCAAGATGAACCTGCGCAACTTCTTCGAGTTCCTCGCCGAGAGCCTGTTCGGCATGGTCGAGGGCGCGATGGGCGAGAAGAACGCCAAGCGGTTCTACCCGTTGATCGGCGCGCTCTTCATCTTCATCCTGTTCAACAACCTGTTCGCGCTGATCCCTGGCTTCTCGGCACCGACTGACTCGCTGAAGACCAACGTCGGGCTCGCGGTCTTCATCTTCCTGCTCACCCACGTCTACGGCGTGAAGGAGCACGGGCTCGCGTACTTCAAGCACTTCCTCGGCCCGAGCCCGGCGCTGATCCCGCTGATGCTGCCGATCGAGCTGATCAGCCACCTCGCGCGGCCGATGTCGCTGGCGGTCCGGCTGATGGGCAACATGATGGCCGACCACAAGGTCGTCATGTCGTTCTTCGCCCTCGTCCCGATCCTGGTGCCCCTGCCGTTCCTGCTGCTCGGGCTCCTGGTCTGCCTCGTCCAGGCCCTCGTCTTCTGCACCCTGACGATGGTCTACATCGGCTCCGCGATCGAACACGAAGAACACTAGTCCTCTTGTCCGAGCCTACAAACCGCGTTA
>JBKJUF010000554.1:0-5740 GCA_046590445.1 Kofleriaceae bacterium | reverse complement strand
GGTCTGCCCACCGACATCCATCGCCGCGAAGTCAGCCTTGATGCCGGTGCCAACCGGCAGATCGCAGTTGATTGGTGTGGCGCTACCTGCAGCGAAGTAGATGCCGGTACCGCTGATCTCGAGGTTCTGATCGATCACCTCGTAGGCGTTACACGACCCCTGCGGGAACTGGATCACCGTCATCTGGTCTGTGGGCCCGACGCCCGTGGTAGTCGAACCATCGGCGAACTTCGGCAGCACCCGCCTCATCAGGGTGTCCACCAAGGTGGTCGTCGGGAAATACACCGGATTGGTGAGTGTCCGGCAGTCGACGTTCGCGGCGACGGTTGTCGGTCCAACCACCGGCGGCGTCTCCGGCGTCGGACGGGTTGCGGTCGCGCTGAGGGAAGGGGCGGGCGGTGCAGCGTTCTCGGCGGGCGAGCATGCTGCTCCGATCGCGAGTGCACCGACCAGAGCGCAATGCGTGGCTCTGTTCATGGTTAGGCTCCTCCTAAGAATTGGTTGACGTACAGCACGGACGACCGGCGACCGTTTTTGAAAGCGCACGATACACTCATAACTGGAGACCTCCTAGGCAGAGGAGTCCGCGCACGCTGCATGATCCCCATCCGACCACCGTAGAGGATCACTGTTACGTTCGTGTCACGGATGGCATGAAGCACCCGATCGTTACCCGTGGCGTGACGTAAGCCGCGATCAGCTCGAGCGAGCTCACGGCACGGCACACGTGCCGTGGCACCGGGTGCAGCGCATGATGTCGGTCTCGATCACCCGCTCGGTGGCGGCCTTCTGGCCGATTGACTGGACGAGCGTGGTGAGCTGCGCGCGCCAGGTCACGCGGCATCACGACCGTCGGCGCCGATCCCTGTAAAGTCACGCCGCGCATGACGGATGACACCTCGCGACGCACGCGGCTTCGCGAGCTCGCGCTGCTGTTCTTGCGGCTTGGCGCGACCGCGTTCGGTGGTCCCGCGGCGCACGTCGCGTTGATGGAGCACGAGGTCGTGCGCCGCCGCAACTGGATGACGCGCGAGGAGCTGCTCGACCTGATCGGCGCGACGAACCTGATCCCGGGCCCGAGCTCGACGGAGCTCGCGATCCACATCGGCCACCGGCGCGCGGGCTGGCTCGGGCTGATCGTCGCGGGCACGTGCTTCATCCTCCCGGCAGCGCTCATCGTCGGCGCGATCGCGTGGGCCTACGTTCGCTGGGGCACGCTGCCCGCGGTCGGCGCGATCCTCTACGGCGTCAAGCCCGTGATCATCGCGGTCGTGATCCACGCGCTGTGGTCGATGGGCAAGACCGTGATGAAGACGTGGCTGCTCGCCGTGATCGGCCTGGTCGCGGCGGCCGCGACGGTGGCCGGGGTGCACGAGCTAGCCGTGCTCGCCGGTGCCGGGATCCTCGCGGCCGCTCGCCACGCCGGTGCGCGCATGCTGTTCGCGATCCCCCTCGTGCCCGTGCTCGGCGGGGTGGTCTCGTTCAGCCTCGGTGCGCTGTTCCTGGTGTTCGTGAAGATCGGCGCGGTGCTGTTCGGCAGCGGCTACGTGCTGCTCGCGTTCCTGCGCTCGGACCTCGTCGATCGCCTGCACTGGCTCACCGAGGCACAGCTGCTCGACGCGGTCGCGGTGGGGCAGGTGACACCGGGGCCGGTGTTCACCACCGCGACGTTCGTGGGGTACGTGCTCGCCGGTGCACCAGGAGCCTTCGTCGCGACGCTCGGGATCTTCCTGCCAGCGTTCGTGTTCGTCGCGATCTCGGGGCCGCTCGTGCCACGGATCCGCAAGTCGCCGACCGCCGGTGCCTTCCTCGACGGCGTCATCGTCGCGTCGCTCGCGCTGATGGGCGTCGTGACCGTGCAGCTCGGCCGCGCGGCGATGATCGATCCGTGGACGATCGGGCTCGCACTCGTGAGCGCCGCCGTGCTGTTCCGGTTCCAGCTCAACTCGGGGTGGCTCGTCCTCGGTGGCGCGATCGCGGGGATCGTGCTGCGTGGAGGGCTCGGCTGACAGGACCCGGCCAGGGAGTGAGCCATCAGCCCTTCAAAGCCTGATCACGCTGGCTGGTTCGCGAGGCGCGCTTCCCAGGTGACCTCGACGCCCCCGAGCGTCGCGCGTGCCGAGCAGTACTTCTCGACGGCGAGCGCGACGGCTCGCTCGAGCTTGCGTGGATCGACGTTGCCGCGGACCTCGTACACGAGCTTCATGCGCGTGAACGGCGAGAGCGCGGCGTCGGGGCGGACGCCCTCGATGTCGACGGTCAGGTGCTCGATCGGCTCGTTCTGCTTGCGCAGGATATGAAGGACGTCCATCGCGCTGCAGCTCGCGACCGCGGACAGCAAGAGCTCCATCGGCCGCATGCCGGCACCGGTCCCGCCAATCTCGGGCGAGCCATCGACGACGAGCTTGCCACCGGATCCCCCGGTCGCGTCGAACGCGGCGACGCCGACCTGATCGATCCGGACGTGCATCGTCTTGTCAGCCACGTGGTGCCTCCGCGTCAGGTACGTCGAACAGCGAGGACGACAGATAGCGATCGCCGCGGTCGCAGATGATGCAGACGATGACGCCGTCACGACCGGCCTCGGCAAGCTCGCGACAGAGGACGCGCGCGGTCCACACCGCACCGCCCGAGCTGACGCCGCACAGCAAGCCCTCGGCGCGCGCGAGCAAGCGGGTGGTCGTCTCGGCGTCGTGCTGCGAGACGTCGACGACGCGGTCCACTCGATCGGCCTCGTAGATCTTCGGCAGGTACTCGGTGGGCCACCGCCGGATCCCCGTAATCGTCGAGCCCTCGGTCGGCTGACAGCCGACGATCTGGACGTCCTGCCGCTGCTCCTTGAGGAAGCGCGACACCCCCATGATCGTGCCAGTCGTGCCCATCGCGCTCACGAAGTGGGTGACGCCGCCAGTGGTGTCGCGCCAGATCTCCGGGCCGGTCGTCTCGTAGTGGGCACGCCAGTTGTCGGGATTCGCGAACTGGTCGAGCATGAGGTAGCCGCCGCGGGCGAGCTTGGCGTGGGCATGGTCGATCGCGCCCTCCATGCTGTCCTCGGCGGGCGTCAGCACGACGACGGCGCCAAACGCGCGCATGACCTGTACGCGCTCGCCGGTGGCATTCCCGGGCACCACCAGCTCGATCGCGTAGCCTCGCGCGGCGGCGATCATCGCGAGCGCGATGCCGGTGTTGCCGCTCGTCGGCTCGAGCAGCCGCACGCCCTTGCGAAGCTCGCCGCGTTCCTCGGCGCGCAGGATCATCGACCGGGCAGGGCGGTCCTTCACGCTGCCGGCCGGGTTATTTCCCTCGAGCTTCGCGAGCAGCCGAACCCCAGGCCGATCGACTCCCGTGGCGAGCTCGACCATCGGGGTGCCGCCGACGACCTCGACGAGGTTCATGATGGCCATCGTACCGAAGCCCAGCCCCGAAATGTGGATGCCATGTCGCGGTATCATCGGCATCGATGGGGCGACTGATCTTCCAGAGCGACCAGGGCCGGCAGTCGATCGAGCTCGGGCCGTTCAATGGCGTCGGACGCCACCCCAACAACACCATCCAGCTTCTCGACACCATCGTCAGCAAGGAGCACTGCGTCATCGAGCAGCACGGTGCCGCGACGGTGCTGCGCGACCTCGGCAGCATGAACGGCACGTTCATCAGCGGCGAACGCGTCGCGGGCGCCCGCGTGCTGCGTCATGGCGACGAGATCCGGCTCGGCAATACCGTCCTGCTGTACGACGACGGCTCGAGCCACCTCCAGGTCCTGCCGCCCCCATGTCCCGGGGTCGTGCACCGCGCAGCCCCCGCCGCGCCGGGCGTGGCTCCGTGGTCGATCGCGCAGCGGATCCCGTCCACAGGCGCGATGCCGACGCCGGTCCCGGCGCCCCACCTCGTGAGCGTCGACAACTCGGCCCGCTCGATCGGTGTGCAGGTCGCCGCGCAGAGCAAGGACTTCCTGCCGTTCGACCAGGCCGCTCTCGACGTCGGCGCACTCCGGCTCGACTACGAGCGGCTGCGGATCACGTGGGAGCTGCTTCGCGAGATCGGGCTCGAGCGAGACATCGACAAGCTGCTCGAGAAGATCCTCGTCGCGCTGTTCCGGTTCGTGGCCGCGGATCGCGGCGTGATCCTGCTCAAGGAGACCGACGGTACGCTGATGCCGCATGCGCACCGCAGGCGTGACGGTGCGAACGTGCCGATCAACGTGTCGTCGACGATCCTCGCGCACGTCATCAAGGAACGCGCCGGCGTGATGACCCACGACGCGAGCTCGGACTTCGCGGCATCGGGCGGCAAGTCGATGTTCCTCAACCGGATCTCGAGTGCGATCGTGGTGCCACTGCTGCACGACACCGAGGTGATCGGCGCGCTATGGCTCGACTCCGAGTCGCTCGCCTCGTTCAAGCCGAAGGATCTCGAGTTGCTCACCGCCGTCGGCAACCAGGTCGCGATGCTGATCTCGAACACGCTGCTCGCGCTCAAGGTCGAAAAGGAGATCATGACGCGCGACAGGTTCTCGCGGCTGCTCTCGCCGAACGTCGCCGAGCAGGTGATCTCCGGCAAGCTCGACATCAAGAAGGGCGGCATCCGGGTCCCGATGGCCACGGTGTTCAACAGCGACCTTCGCGGGTTCACCCGGATGTCCGAGGAGACGACGGCCGAGAAGATGGTCGAGCTCCTGAACGAGTACTTCGAGCTGATGGTCGAGACCATCTTCAAGTACGAGGGCACGCTCGACAAGTTCATGGGCGACGGCATCATGGCGTTCTGGGGCGCGCCCGCCGTGCAGAACGACGACGCGATCCGCTGCGTGCAGTGCGCGGTCGAGCAGATGGATGTCCTCGACCAGCTCAACGTCCATCGTCGGTCACTCGGGGAACCGCCGCTCGCGATGGGCATCGGCATTCACACCGGCGCGTTGATCTCGGGGTACGTCGGCAGCTCGAAGTCGCTGTCGTACACGGTGATCGGTGACACCGTGAACATCAGCGCACGGCTCTGCGGGATCGCCGCGGGAAGCCAGATCCTGATCTCCGAGGCCACGGCGTCGCAGCTCGATGGCCGCTTCCAGCTCGTGCCGCTCCCCGACGCGACGCTCAAGGGCAAGGAGAAGCCGCTGAAGATCTTCGACGTCCGCCGGTGGCTCGTCCTGCCTGTCACGAATCCTCGTGGTTCCAGGTGATTACCGCCTCGAACGCGCTCCCACGCGCACCGCACACGACTGCGATCTCGACACCAACCCTGGACGACGCTCGTGTCAGCACATTCGACCTGACGATGGCGCCGCGCATCTCTATACTGAAGACTGAGCAGTTCGGGAATGCCGATCCACGAGCGCCGAAATAAGCGGGTCACGAGCCCCACGATCTGGGCGGCCATCGCGGCAGCCCTCGTCGTCCATGTCGCGGTCCTCGGTACGGTCGATGCCCTGGGCACCGGGCTCGTCGGCTCGGGGTTCATGACGCAGCGCGCGGGCGACCAGGTCGACCCCGACATCGAGCTGCAGACGACGTGCTCCGGCGATGTCCTGCTCGCGACCTCGGCCCGGGCGATCATGTGTCTCGCGCCGTGGCGCAGCGACGTCGAGGGCTGCGGCGACGATCTCGCGATGACGATGTGGATGGACCTGTCGTCGTGCCGCGGCAATACCGACGCGATCGCCGCGGTCGCGATGGTCACGCCGCGCGAGGTCGAGAAGCTGAAGTCGATCGATCCCGAGCCGCTGCTCGAGGAGCTCGCGCAC
>JBKJUF010000593.1:0-22872 GCA_046590445.1 Kofleriaceae bacterium | reverse complement strand
CGCGGTCGGCGTGCGCGCGACCGGCTCGCGACTGCGCAGGGCAAACCAGGTGATCGCGGCTGCGAGGCTCGCCACGCCGAGCCCGGTCACGAGCAGCAGGCGGCGCGCCGTGCGCGGGCGATCGGCCCGTGGCATGCGTGTGAAGGTCTTGCCGTCGAGCTCGTCGCTGTACGACGGCTCGAAGGGCACGAGCGTCGGTGCGAGCGCCGCCGCCGATGGTCGGGCAGGGTTCGCGATTGGCGGGGGGGGGCCATGCAGCACGGGTGGCGCCTGCGGCACGACGGGCAGTGACGGACGCCGGGGCGGCGCGATGATGCCGGCGGACGGCCGCCCTGGCGGCTGTGGCGGTTGAGGCGGCGGTGGCGTTGATGGCTGCGGCCGCGGCGCAGGCTTCGGCGGCTCCATGGCCTGGTCGAGCGCACCCTCGAGCGCCCTCATCGAGGCCGGACGCGCGGCAGGATCCTTCGCGAGCATCTTGGTGATCAGCTCGTCGAGCGCGCGCGGGAGGTCCGCCACGATCGCGGCGGGCGATGGCACTGGTGCGGTCGTATGCGCGATGATCAGATCGATCGCGCCATCGCCCTCGTAAGGCGGCTGTCCGGTCACCATCTCGTAGAGCATGCAGCCGAGCGTGTAGATGTCGGTGCGGTGGTCGACGTTGGCGGCCGACCGCCCCTGCTCGGGAGACATGTACATCGGCGTGCCGAGCATCATCTGTGAGTGCGTGTTGACGGCGTCCTTCGACTCCGCGAGCTTCGCGACGCCGAAATCGAGCACCTTGACCCGCGCGCCGCCGCGCACGAGCACGTCGGGGATCAGGAACACGTTGTCGGGCTTGAGATCGCGGTGAACGATCCCAGCGGCGTGCGCGACCCCGAGCGCCGACGCGATCTGCCGCGCGATCAGCACGGCCTCCTCGACCGTCAACCGTCCGCGACGCTCGACGACGGTGGCGAGGCTCTCGCCGCGAAGCAGCTCCATCGCGATGAACGCGTTGCCATCCGCGCCGGTCCCGGTGCCGGTGATGTGCCCGCACTCGAAGACCGTCACGATCCCGGGATGATCGATCTTGGCGGCGGCGCGTGCTTCCTTGAGGAAACGGCCGACCACGTCGGGCTGCACCTGGTATTCGGGCCGTAGCACCTTGATCGCGAGGTCGCGGCCAAGCTCGGTATCGCGGGCGAGATAGACCACGCCGAACCCGCCGGTTCCGAGGCGCTCGCCGATCTCGTACCGTCCGATCCGCGTACCGGGCGCGACCATCTCGAACCGGATCATAGCGCGCCGACGACGGCAGGACGAAACCGGCGACCAGGCGTTCGTGCGAAGATCGGTGCGTGAGGCCCGCGGATCTCGAGCTGCGCAACCTGATCGTCTACGATCGTCCGCTCTAACCGTGTGCGGCGAGCGTGGCGAGCGCGATCGCGGCATCACCCGCGATGAACACCGTGAGCTCGTCGAGCTGGCGGCCGTCGATCAGGCCGGCGGCGAGCGCGCCGAGATCTGCAGCCTCGTGCGAGACCGTCGCGAGCCGGCGCAGATCATCGTCGATCGTACCGGCAGCGAGCATGTTGACGTGCGTGCCACGCCGGAGCTGCGCCGCGCGGATCGCGAGCGGTACGTGAACGCAGACGATGTCGCAAGCGAGCGTCTCGGCGAGCGATGCCACGACACCGCCCGCCGCTGACGCGAGCATCGGATCATCGGCGCAGCGAATCTCGCGTGGCGCGAACCACGCGCGGTGCGCCGCGATCGACAGGACGGCCTCGTCGATCGTGTCGGCCGTGGCGATCAACCCGACAGTCCGCGGCGTGCCGACGGCGAGGTAGTGCGAGGCGATCGCGCCGAGCGCCGCTCTCGCGCGCCCGAGATGGAGCGAGCCAGCGAACGCTGGCGAGCGGGTCCCGACCACACCACCGGTCGCCGACGCGACGTACGCGCGCTCGATCGCGTGCACCCAGTCCGCGCTGGCCGCGTTCACCGTCACGCTCAGAACTCGGCCTGGCGCGGCGCGCGTGGGAACGGGATGACGTCGCGGATGTTCTCGATCCCGGTCGCGTAGATGATCGCGCGCTCGAAGCCGAGCCCGAAGCCGGCGTGCGGCACCGTGCCGTAGCGACGCAGGTCGCGGTACCACCAGTAGTCCTTGGTGTGGAGCCCCATCTCACCGATCCGGCGATCGAGCACCTCGAGGCGCTCCTCGCGCTGGCTGCCGCCGATGATCTCGCCGATGCCGGGCGCGAGGACGTCCATCGCGGCGACGGTCTTGCCGTCGTCGTTCTGGCGCATGTAGAACGCCTTGATGTCCTTTGGATAGTTGATCACCGCGAGCGGGCCGCCGATCACCTTGTCGGTCAAAAACTTCTCGTGCTCGCTCTGGAGATCGATGCCCCACTTCACCGGGAACTCGAACTTCTCGGTGCTCTGCGCCTTCTCGAGCTCCTTGATCGCGTCGGTGTAGTCGAGGCGCGCGAACTTCGACTCGAGCATCTTCGACAGCCGCGTGATGCAGTCCTTGTCGACGAACTTCTCGAAGAACGCCATGTCGTCCTTCCGCTCGTCGAGCAGCGCGCGGAAGATGAACTTCAGGAAGTCCTCGGCGAGCTGCGCATCGGCGGCGAGATCGGCGAACGCGATCTCGGGCTCGATCATCCAGAACTCGGCGAGGTGACGCCGGGTGTTCGAGTTCTCGGCGCGAAACGTCGGCCCGAACGTGTAGACCTTCGAGAGCGCGAGGCAGTAGGTCTCGACGTTGTGCTGGCCCGAGACGGTCAGCCGGGTCTCCTTGCCAAAGAAGTCCTTGTCGAAGTCGACCTTGCCATCGGGCGTGCGCGGCAGGTTCGCGAAGTCGAGCGTCGAGACCCGGAACATCTGGCCGGCGCCCTCGGTATCGGACGCCGTGATGATCGGCGTGTGGATCCACAAGAAGCCGCGCTCGTGGAAGAACCGATGAACCGCCTGCGCGAGCGTGTGGCGGACGCGCGTGGTGGCACCGACGATGTTCGTGCGGGGACGCAGGTGCGCCACCTCGCGGAGGAACTCCGGCGTGTGGCGCTTCGGCTGCATCGGATAGGTGTCGGGATCGTCGACCCAGCCGACGACCTCGATGGTCTCGGCGCGCAGCTCGACGGCCTGACCCTTGCCCTGGGACGCGACGATCTCGCCGGTCGCGCGCACGGCGCAGCCTGTCGTGATCTTCAGGACATCGGTCTGATAGTTCGCGAGCTCGGCGGGCGCGACCACCTGCAGCGCGTCGAAGCAGCTGCCGTCGTGGACCGCGAGGAAGGACAGGCCGGCCTTCGAGTCGCGGCGCGTGCGGATCCAGCCCTCGATGGTGGTTCGCTCACCGACGGCGAGCTTGCCGGCGAGCACATCTGCAATGCGGAACGACATGGCCGTGCTCACTCGCGGGCGGCTTCCTTGCTGCCGACGATCGTCATGTTCATTCCGATCTGGACCGACAGCGCCTTGCCGTCGACGCTGATCACGGTCTTGCCGTTGAGGTACCAGCCGAAGCTACCGGTCGAGAACTGCTTCACCTCGGCGAGCATGTCCTGGCCGTTGATCGTGATCTTGAGCGGCTCGGCCTTCTCGGCGAACTGCGCAGCGGTGACGGGACACGAGGTCTTGGGCGGCATCGGGCGCATTCTGACCAGAAACCGGGGCGTCCGCCACACCGGCGCCCTTCGAAGCTGGACCGTCAGGGCCGGCGCAGGGCCTCGAGCTCGAACGCGAGGTGGGCGAACGCGACCACCACGAGCGCATGTTCGATGCGGCCGTCGCGCAGCATCGCGCGGACCTCGGTGAGCGTGGCCGTCTCGACCGCGAGGACCTCGCCGCTGTCCGGCGCCGGGGCCGCGGTCAACCGCGCGTCGAGCGCGAGGTAGCTGTGGAGCCGGTTGCTCTGGATCGCGGGGTTTGGCGAGACCGTTCCGAGGTGCCGCCACGCGCTCGCGCTGTAGCCGGTTTCCTCGACGAGCTCGCGCGCCGCCGCGGTCGCGGGTGCCTCGCCGGCATCGATCATGCCGCCGGGGATCTCGAGGCAAACCCGATCGGTGCCGGCACGATATTGCCTCAGGAGGATCACGCGATCATCGGGAGTCAGCGCGATCACGTTGACCCAGTCGACGCACGCGATCAGCGAAAACCGCGTGGTCGCGCCGGTGCCGGGGTGCGCGCCCTCGACGAACGACGTCTGGAAGATCCGGTAATCGTGGCCCGGGTGGCGGGCGCCGAGCCTCCAGCGCAGGTCGTCGTCGGACATGCCGCGAGAGTACCGGCGTCATCCACGCGATAATTCAGGCCACCTATACTTTCTGCCACGCACGAGTCGGTGCTGGCGCTCGGGCGTCTGGATGTGGAGAGTGGGCGCATGGCCACGCACCTGCTCCTGTCGACCGCGGCGGCTCTCGCTGCGGCGACGGCGCCGGTCGCCGCGGGTGGCTTCGGGATCCCCGAGGTCGGAGTTCGCCGTACCGGGATGGCCTCGATCATCGGCCGTCCCGACGACGCGTCGGCCATCTACCACAACCCCGCGGGCCTCGTGTTGCAGCATGGCGTCGGCCTCTACGTGTCGCTCGGCGTCGCGATGATCGACACCGAGTTCCGGCTCGCGCCGTGGGATCAGAGCTCGCGCTTCCTCGGCATCGAGCCCGAGGCCGACGGCTACTACGCCGCCGCCAGGCCGACGCGCGCGGTCGGCGCGATCCCGATGATCGCGGCGACGTACGAGCTCTTGCCCGACAAGCTCGTGCTCGGCGCCGCGATGTTCGTCGGCAACGCCGCCGGCGCACAGTTCGAGAGCGAAGGCGTCACCCGCTACCACCTGACGAACGGTTATGTCGTCGCGCCGCAGGCGGTGCTCGCCGCCGCGTATCGCGTCCACCCGACGCTGACGCTCGGCGCCTCGGCGGGCGTCCTCAACCTGCGCGTCCATGGCGAGCGCGAGGTGTTCCCGATCATCGACGGCATGGACGTCAGCAACATCACCGGTACGCGTCCCGAGCTCGAGCTCGACGGCAGCGGCTGGGCACCGAGCTGGCTGGTCGCCGCGTTCGGCCAGCCGCACCCGCGGATCACGTGGGGCGCGACGATCACCGGCCGCATCGATGCCGAGCTGACGGGGCCGATCACGGTCCGCTACAGTGACGACTCGCCATCGCCGGGCGATCGCCTCGAGGGCAGCCAGACCACGACGCAGCTCTTGCCGTGGGCTTTCATGGCAGGCGGCAACTTCGACGTCACCGACCACGTCGAGATCGGCACCGAGTTTCGCTACTGGCTCTACCGCCAGTACGACCGGCAGCACACCGAGGTCCGCGGCATCTTCCTCGTGCGCGAGCTCGAGACGATGAAGAACTACAATGACTCGTGGGCTGCCTCGGCCGGCGTGCGCGTGCACTCGCTGGGGTTCGCACCGGCGCTCGATCTGATGGCCGGTGCCCAGTACGACAAGTCACCGGCGCCGAAGCAGACCGTCACGCTCGATCAGCCAAGCTTCTCGCACCCGGCGCTGCACATGGGTGCGCGCTACCAGGTCGGCCGTTACCGGTTCGGTGCGAGCTACGTCCACTACTGGTACCTGATCCCGACGATCACCGACTCGATCACGTCGCCGCCGTCGAATATCCGTGGCAACGGCTCGAACAACATCTTCACGGTCTCCATCGAGGCGAAGCTATGACCCAGATCCCGAAGCAAGGCCGCACGGCCGACGCCGTCCTCTCCGACCTCGCGGCACGTGCCGAACGCGACACGAACTGGCGCGGCGGCCGCGTGTTCTCGCTCGTCTATCACGTGCCCGGTCACGCCGGCGAGGCGCACGAGCAGCTGCTCCAGCGTGCGCACGCGCTCTACGCGAGCACCAATCTCCTCAACCCGATGGCGTTCAAGAGCCTCAAGCAAATGGAGGGCGAGCTCGTCGAGATGGCCGGCCGGCTGTTTCACTGCGCCGGCGCGGTGGGCACGGTGACCTCGGGCGGCACCGAGTCGATCCTCTGTGCGGTCGCCGCGTATCGCGATCGCGCGCGCCGCGAGCGGCCGTGGATCCGGCGCCCCGAGCTGGTCGTGCCGTCGACGATCCACCCCGCGTTCGACAAGGCCGCGCACTACTTCGGCGTCAAGCTCGTCAAGGTCGCCGTCGGGCCGGACCTCCGCGCGGATGTCGCCGGGATGCGCAAGCGGATCGGTCGCCGCACGATCGGCCTCGTCGGCTCGGCGCCGCAGTATCCGCACGGCGTGATCGATCCGATCGCCGAGCTCGGGGCGCTCGCGCAGCAGCACAAGCTGCCGCTTCACGTCGATGCCTGCGTCGGAGGCTTCATGCTGCCGTGGCTCGAGCGGCTCGGTCGGCCGATCCCGAAGTGGGACTTCCGGGTCCCCGGCGTGACGTCGATCAGTGCCGACCTCCACAAGTACGGGTACGCCGCGAAGGGCGCGTCGCTGCTGGTGTGGCGCTCGATCGATCAGATGCGCCACCAGATCTTCGTCGAGACGAACTTTCCGGGCGGGATCTACGCGTCGCCGACGATGATCGGCACGCGCCCCGGTGGTCCGATCGCGGCGGCGTGGGCGGCGCTCCAGTCGATCGGCGAGGACGGCTACGTCGAGCTCGCGCGCGTCACCGCGGATGCGGCGGACCGGCTTCGTGCCGGCATCCGGCAGATCCGCGGGCTGACGCTGCTCGGCAGCGGCGACGCGACGATCGTGGCGTATGCCGCGGTCGGCATGGACATCTACGCGATCGCGGATCGCCTCGAGACGCGGGGCTGGACGATCGATCGCATGCACCGGCCGGCGGCGATCCACCTCACGGTCACCGCGAACCACGCCACGATCGTCGACGAGTATCTCGCGGATCTCGCGGCGGCGGTCGCCGAGGTGCGGCGCGATCCGCAGCTCGCGAAGTCAGGCAGCGCGCCGATGTACGGCATGGCCGGCAAGCTGCCGCTGCGCGGGCTCGTCAAGTCGCGCGTGCGCAAGGTCATCGCGGATCTGTACGCGTACGGAGACCGGTCGTGAAGCGCATCGCCTTTGCACGGATCGCCCAGGAGACCAACGCGCTGTCGCCGGTGCCGACGACGCTGCATGACTTCGAGAGCGCGCACTACCTCGAGGGCGAAGCGCTGCTGCGCGCGACGACGATCGGGCCCGAGCTCGAGGGTTACTTCAAGCGAGCCGAGCTCGGCGGCTTCATGCAGGCCGTCGGCGAGCGCGCGGGCGAGATCGAGGCGGTGCCGCTGCTGTCCGCGTGGGCGTCCTCGGGCGGCCCGCTGACCCGCGAGTGCTTCGAGACGCTCGAGGCGCGGATCCTCGATGGGCTCCGCGCGGCCGGCCCGATCGATGGCATGTATTTCTGCCTGCACGGCGCGATGGGCGCGCAGGGCATCGCCGATCCCGAGAGCCGGCTGCTCCGCAGCGTGCGGTCGGTGATCGGCAACGTGCCGCTCGTGATCTCGCACGATCTGCACGCCAACGTGACACGCGCGCGGGTCGAGGCGGCGGACGCGATCGTCGCGTACCAGACCAACCCCCACCGCGACCACGCGAAGGTCGGCGCGAAGGCCGGCCGCATCGTGATCGGGACCGTGCTCGGCGAGATCAAGCCGACGATGGCGTGGCGCACCCTGCCGATGATCCTCGGCGGCGGCAAGACGATCGACTTCCTCGCGCCGATGCGCGCGATCTTCCGCCGCATGAAGCGCGCGGAGCGGAGCGGCGAGGCCCTCGCGGCCTCGACGTTGATGTGTCACCCGTGGAACGACGACCCGAGCCTCGGTTGGTCGACAGTCGTCGTCACCAACAACGATGCCGCCGCCGCCGAGCGCCTCGCCGACGAGCTCGCGGCGCAGTGCTGGGAGCGCCGCCACGAGCAACCGCCGGCGTTTCCGTTGCCGAAGGAGGCGATCGCCGAGGCCCGCAAGGCCCGCATCCGCCGCAAGCTCGGCTGCGTCGTGATGGCCGATGCGTCCGACGTCGTCACCGCCGGCGCGCCCGGCGACTCGACGCACCTGATCCGCGCGCTGCTCGCCGACGCCGGCGGCCTCGTCACGTACTGCGCGGTCCGCGATCCGCACGCGATCGGCAAGCTCTGGACCAACAGACCGGGTGATCGCGTCGCGCTCGCGATCGGCGGCACCCTCGATCCCGCGCGCAGCACGCCGCTGCCCGTCGTCGGCAACGTCATCAGCAAGCACGATCAGCACGGCTTCGGCAAGACGGTCGTGCTCGCGGTCGAGCACCTCCGCATCGTGATCACCGAAGGTCCGTCGATGGTGATGCGGCCGTCGTTCTACAAAGGCGTCGGGCTGTCTCCGTGGAAGGCCGACATCGTGGTCGTGAAGAACTTCTTCCCGTTCCTGATGTTCTTCCTGGCGTACAACCGCAAGACGCTGTTCGTGCGCACGCACGGCACGACCGACTTCGACGCCGCTTTTCAGCTGCGCTTCGACGGGCCGATGCACCCGCGTGATCTCGTCGACGACTGGCGCGGCCGCGATCGCCAGCGCCGTGGCCTCGACGTCCTCGCGACTACCGCGGCGCCGCCGGCGGCCTTGCACGTCTGAACCGCTGATGACGGTGGCCACGCTCGTCGCGCTCGCCGTCGTCGCACTCGTGGCGTTCGGCACCGAAGGGGCGATCGGCTTTGGCGGCACCGTGATCGCCGCGAGCCTCGGCTCGCAGTTCGTCCCGCTCGAGGTGCTGCTGCCCGCGTTCGTGCCGCTCAACCTCGCGCTCTCCGGCTGGCTGCTCGCCCGCAGCGCCGGCTCGATCGCGTGGCGCGTGCTGGTGTTCGAGATCGCGCCGCCCGTCGCCGCCGGCATGATCGCGGGCATCGCGCTCGCCCACGCCGGTCCGCAGCGCGTGCTCGCGCTCGGCTTTGGCAGCTTCGTGATCGTGCTCGCGGTGCTGCAGCTCGCGCGCCCGGCAACCCGTCCGCTGTCGCGGGTCGCGCGGCTGCTGCTGCTGATCGCCGGCGGGGTCGCCCACGGGATCTTCGGGACGGGCGGCCCGATGATCGTCTACGTCGCCCGGCGGCGGATCGCCGACAAGCGCGCGTTCCGCGGGACGCTCGCCGTGCTCTGGCTCGTGCTCAACAGCGTGCTGCTCGCGAGCTTCGTGTCGCTCGATCGCTACGGCGAGGTCACCTTCGAGATCGGCGTCGTGCTCGCGCTCGCGATCGTGCCCGGCCTGTGGATCGGCGAGCGCCTGCACCACGCCCTCGACGCCGCGCGCTTCGAGCGGGTCGTGTGGAGCGTCCTGCTCGTCGCCGGCCTTGCCCTCGTCGTGCGCTGCGTTTCGGGGTGACGAACCCTCGCAGATCGAGTAGTCATGCCGCATGACCGATGCAGGCATGACCGACGCCGTCCGGCGGCTCGAGCAACGCCTCTATCGCGACGTCCGGGACACCTACGCGCGCTACGAGCTCCTCGCGCCGGGTGACCGCATCCTGGTCGCGATGTCGGGAGGCAAGGACAGCTACACGCTGTTTCACCTGCTGACCAAGCTCGTGCCGCGGCTGCCGTTCAGCGTGGAGCTGATCGGCGTGCACCTCGATCAGGTGCAGCCCGGCTACGACGGTTCCGGGCTCCGCGCCTACCTCGAGGCCTCCGGCCAGCCCTTCGAGATCCTGCGCGAGGACACCTACTCGGTCGTCACCTCGCATCTCCCGGAGTCGGCGACCTACTGCTCGATGTGCTCGCGGCTGCGGCGCGGCATCCTCTACACCGCCGCCGAGCGCCTCGGTTGCAACAAGCTCGCCCTCGGGCACCATCGCGACGACGCGCTCGAGACCTTCCTGCTGAACCTGTTCTACAGCGGCAAGCTGCAGGCGATGCCGGCGAGCTATCGCACCGACGATGGTCGCTTCGAGGTGATCCGGCCGCTCATCGAGTGCGCCGAGGCCGAGATCGCGGCGTTCGCCGCCGAGATGCCGTTTCCGATCGTCCCGTGCAACCTGTGCGGCTCGCAGGACGGCCTCAAGCGCGACGAGGTGGCGGCGCTGCTCGCCGAGCTCGAGCGCACGAACCCGCAGATCCGCGCGGTGATGGCGAACGCACTGCGCAACGTACGGCCGACCCACCTGCTCGATCGCGACGTCGCGCGGGCATGGGCCGAGCGAGCGCCCGACGTGAGACCGAGGACGATCCCGACTCCGCGCGCGCGCCACGCGGCCGCGTTGCCGGTCGTCTCGGGCGGCAAGCTGCGACTGCCCGTGCTCGACTGAGCGCGACCGAGCAGCGTCGACGGAGTCTGCACGCCGCGATCCGGCGTCCACAGCACCGCCGCCAACCAACCCGGCGTGCCTCGATCTCGTCGGCGGCAGCCGCGACATCTACATGGCGACGCGTTAGCGCACGACGTCGCGATACTGTTCACGGGCAAGTGGCTCTTCCGCCACTGATCGCGCGCGTGTGAGGATGACCGCTGCATGAGAACGGTCGTCGCATGGGTGGTCGCGCTGAGCGGGCTCGTCGGGCTCCGCGCAGAGGCGGCACCGCCGCCGCACTTCGCTGGGTGGGACGGTGCGTGGGCGAAGGCGCGGGCGTGCCTCGTCGGCGAGCCACAAGCCGGCGCGGATCTGGCGACGGCATTCACGCTCGCCGAGATCCTGCGCCCGCCGACCTCGTGCGCCGCCGTCGTCAATGCGGCGCGAGACCTCGCGCGCGCCGGTGATGCCGACCCGGGCTTCCGGCTCGCGTGGTATCGGATCGCGAAGGGGTTCGTCGAGTTGTCGGTCCACGAGCGCGAGATCGATCCGACGAGCGACGATTCTCGCATCGAGGCAGCGCCGCTCGTGGCACGTGCGGTCGAGCAGATCGATGCCGCCGATCGCCAATTGCGCGAGTTCGCCGGCATCCCGGTGCCGACGAGAGCTGCACCGCTGCCCGCACCGCCGGAGCTGAAGCTCGACCGCGTGTTTCCCGGAACCGAGCGACTGAACACGGTCCTGTCTCGATCGAACGGGATCGAAGGCGCGCAGATCGACGTCATGGTCCCCGATCTCGGTTCGCTGTCGATCGAGGCGCCGAATCGAATGCACTGGTGGGGCACGCCGAAACGACGGTGGGGAGGCGCGATCCGCGCGAACGGCGCGCAGGTCGTCGTCGGTGCGATCGGTGCGAACGGCGAGGTAGAGGGCACGACCGCGGTCGTGATGCGCGGCAAGGCGCTGGAGGTCATCGCGACGCTCGAGGATGGTGCAGCGCGGGCGCTCGTCGTCACGTCGGGCGATGCGGACATGATTCCGACGTACCTCGTGAAGTCGGCCGACGGAACGAAGTGGGACGTGCCGGTTCTGCTCGGCACCATGCGCGCGCGCGTTCGCGACAACGCCGTCCACCTGTTCTCGTTCGTCGCCCAGCCTGACGACGTTCGATGGGATCGAGTGACCGGCGCGGGCACGGTGGCCCGAGCGCGACAGCTGAGCAGCAAGACCTTCGAGCTCGCGAGGACCTGTATCGTGGACGACGTGTTGTGGTGGACGCACGACGGGCGCAGCTTTGTGGCCGACGAACGCGGGACGCGCGAGCTCGGCAAGGCGAAGTCGATCCTCGCCTGCACCGCGAAGCGCGCCGCGTACTACATTGACGGGCAGATCGTGGCGTGCACGCTCGATCGCTGCGAAGCGGCGCAGCGCAAGCACGCGCCGGGCGAGATCGCGCTCGACGACACGATCGGCTACGTCACGGCGACGCAACGCGGCTCGCTGCTCGTGGTCGGCAAGGACTTCGGCGACCCGAAAGCCCGAACCGGAAATGTAAAGGGCACGGCACACCGCGCGTTCCGGATCGGTGACTCGACGATCCTCGCGGGCGTCGCGGTCTGGCAGGGCAAGATCTACGTCGCGCTGTTCGAGCGCGAGCGCGGCCTCGGCGTGGTGGCGGTCCCGTGATGCAGACGCTGGGGCTTGTCGTCGTCCTGCTCTCGGTCGGGTGTCGTGGGTCGCGCGAGCCCTCGACGCCGCTACCGGGCTCGTCGTCGGGATCGGGCTCGTCAGACCGGGCGGTGACGATCGATGTCGCTCGCGTGCGTGCGGATCTCGAGCGCTGGGAGCCGTATTGGAGAGCTGCGCGCGGGTGTCTGGTCGGCGAGCCGCAGCGTGCGGCCGACGTGCGCGATGCGGTCGCGATCGTCGCCCTCGCGAGCGATTCGTCGACCAACTGTGGTCGTGCCGTGGCCGAGCTGTCGAAGGTCGCGGTGCGTGAGCTCGATGGCGCCGTCGTGCGGATCTCCCAGGTGATCGCGAGCGACGCTCCTGACGAGACGCCCTACGCGATCCGCGATGTCGACGACGCCCATGACACGCTGCGCGCTGCGGCCGGGCTGCCCGCGATCGCGCGAACGGGACCGGAGATCGCCGTCGCGACCCGCATCACACACCCAACGATCCATCGCTACGCAGAGACGGAAACCGAGGTGAGCGTCGTTGATCACGTGGTCCGCGTGAGGACGCGCTCGACGCGCGTGATGGCTGCTGGTCCCGATCTGATCGCGGTCGCGAAGGAGCACGCCCCGGTTCCTGCACTCGATCGCTCCTGGGCCGCGCATGGAGATCAGGGGTTGCGCGCCGGCGCGCTCGATCCGAGTGGTGGGCTCGTCGCGGGATCTCCTGTCGTCGCGACGCCGTCGGCGTGGATCGATTCCGTGCTCGGCAGCGGCAACGAGCGCGCGATCGTAACGGCGCACGATCAGCTCTACACGGTGCATCGCATGCGTGAGGGCGGCCGCTGGACCGCCACGAAGTTGCCGCCGAGCGAGATCGTCTCGCGAGGTCGCGACGTCGTCGATTTCGTGACATCGAAGGGTGCACCGCGCTGGCTGCGCGAGACGCCGAAGGGCGAGACGGCGACGCCGATGCAGCACGGTGAAACGGGAGGCGGCGTGAAGGCCTTCGGCAAACCTGAACGCCGACCCGAGAATCTAAAGGCCTGCGGCGCGGCCGTGCGCTGGTATGTCGACGGCTCGCGTCTGCGTTGGCTCGACGCCAAGCCCGGCGCGCTCGATCTCGAGGCCGATCCGACGCTCGTGACGTGCGCAGGGACCGCCGCGCTGATCGTCGCGTCGAGCAAGCTGCGGCGCTGCGAGCGGGGCGCGTGCGCCGAAGGCGTCGCGATGCCCGGGGACGGTTTCGAGCTGGCGCTGACTTCCACTGGCACGATGATGGCGCGTCAGCAGGATCGCGTCGTCGGGATATGGCAGACCGGCAGTGCGCCTGCGTTCGTGAGGCTCGACGAGGGCGGGACACTCGATGCGCTGGTCGTTTGGAACGACGTGCCGTACATCCTCGTCGGCGAGCGCGAAGCCATGTACTTCGTGCGCGCGCTGTAGCGACGAGCGACGCGACGCTGCTATTCGCAGAACTTCTGTGCGAAGGCGGCGACTTCGTCCTGCGTCGTCAACCCGGCGCAGGGCTGGCGCGTCGCCGGATCGCGCTGGATCGACGCCGAGAGCTGACAGGGAACCGTGTTGTCGCAGGTCGCGTCGTTATCCCAGCCACACATGCAGCCGGTCGGCGCAGTGGTCGCGGTGAGCCCGAGGCCGAAGCCGATCGCGCCCATCGCGAAGTTCACGTTGCGCTGCACCGCGCCGACGTTGTCGGAGATCCACGCGACATCGTTCTTTTCGCTGTCGTCGCAGTCGAGCTCGTTGACGGCGCCGGCGAAGCGCGATCCGACCTGCGTGTTGACGCCGCCGAACACGATCATCACGTAGAGCCCGGTCGATGGGCGCTGGGTTACCACCTCGATCGGAAACGCCGCGAGCTGCGCCTTGATGCCCGCGGTGATGTCCGCGATCACCTGCGCGCGATCGGCCACACCTTGCCGGAATGGCGGTGCAGTCCCGGTCGCGATCTGCATCCAGCTCGCGCGGTTCAGCGTCGCGTCACTCGTGAGGGCGTCGGTCAGCGCGACGCCCTCGAAGTTGAGATACACGCGGCGCATGTTCGGACACGCGTTCGCGGCCGGTGCGTCGCTGGTGATCGTGCGCGCGTCGATCGTGCCCGCGTCGGGATCGCCAGCGTCATCGCCGCCGCCTCCACCGATCGACGCGTTGCAAGCGGCGCATAGCACCATGCAAGCAAGCGTCATCACGGCACGAGACATCGAAGCTGATGTTGGCGTAGTTCCCGGGTTTCGCCAACTGGGGGTGGAGGTCTCGATCTGGGGTCGGCTGCCCCGGGTCAACCGTGCCCGCTCGACCATCACGTGAGGCGAGACCTGACTGCCTCGTTGACCTCGCTGGGGTTTGCGCCGGGCACGGTCTTCATGACCTGGCCGACGAAGAACCCGAGGAGACCGGTCTTACCCGCCTTGTATTGCGCGGCCTTGTCCGGGTTCGCGGCGATCACGGCCTGGATCTTGGCCTCGAGGTCGGCGACGCCACCACCTACATCTGCGACCGCGAGGTCCCCGAGCGCCTTGCCGGTCGCGATCATCTCGGCGAGCGCTGCCTTGGCGGCCGGTGCCGCGAGCCGCTGCTCGGCGACCGCGTTGACGAGCTCGGCGAACCGGATCGCGTCGAGCCCGGCATCCGCGAGCTCCTTGCCGGCGAGCGCGCGGGGCAGCTCGTTGATCATCCACTTCGCGGTGAGATCGGCGTGGCCGACCTTCCCGACGGTCGTCTCGTAGAGCGCCGCGGTGTCGCGATCACCGGTCAGCAGATCGGCCCAGTCGGCGGTGACGCCGCCGAGCGCCGCGATCCTGCCGTGCGCCGCCGCCAGCAACGGATCGCGCGCGCGAGCCTCCGCGCGGTATTCCGCCGGCGACTTGCTCTTCGGGCGCGACGCCGCCTTCGCGTTCGGCTTCTTGGCTGCATCGCTCGCGCGCTTGGCGACCACCGCGGCCGTTGCGCTGTGCGTGTCACGCAGCGTGATGATCCGGTTCAGCACGAGCGCGCCCGGCGCGAGCTCGCCATCGACGATGAAGTAGCCGAGGCGCTCGAGCTGCCAGCGCGAGCCGATCGTCGCGGTCGCGAGGCTCGCCTCGACGCGAGCGCCGTGGATGATCTCGAGCGAAGCCCGATCGAGGTACTCGAGGAAGTCGCCGCCACCCTCCTCGGGCCGCGCGGTCTTGAACAGCCGATCGTAAAGCCGGACCTCGACGGGCAGGCTCGTCGCGGCATCGACCCAGTGGATCACGCCGGCGACCTTGCGGCCATCGTCGGGGTTCTTGCCGGCGATCGTCTCGGGCAGCACGGTCGCGCGGATTGCCTGCACGGTGCCGTCGGGTGCTCGGCGCGTGACTTCCTCGGCCGTGATGCACGGCCCGTAGCGCAGCCGGACCGTGCGGCCTGGCGCGAGCCGCTGGTAGCCCGCCGGTGGGTCGTCGCGCCAGTCGTCGCGATCGATGAGGATGTGCGGCCCGATCGTGAGCGGCCGCGAGCCCGGTTTGCCGACGTCGGCCGGAAAGTACGGCGCATCGGTGACGACGCCACCCGCGGGTAGGCCGACCAGCTCGACCTCGATTGGCCGCAACACGCCGAGCACCCGCGGCGCGTTCTGGTTGAGCTCGTCACGCACGCAGTACTCGAGCTTGCCGATGTCGACCATCGAGTTGGCCTTGGCGACGCCGATCATGTCGGCGAACGCGCGGATGGCCTCGGGGCTGTAGCCGCGGCGACGCATCCCGGCGATCGTCGGCATCCGTGGATCGTCCCAGCCGGTGACGTAGTTGCCCTCGACGAGCTGCAGCAGCTTGCGCTTGCTCATCACCGTGTACTCGAGCGCGAGCCGCGCCATCTCGTACTGGCGCGGGCGCGGATCCCACGGTCCGGTGTGATCGAGGACCCAGTCGTAGAGCTCGCGGTTGTTCTCGAACTCGAGCGTGCAGATCGAGTGGGTGATGCCCTCGATCGCGTCCTCGAGCGGATGCGCGTAGTCGTACATCGGGTAGATGCACCAGGCGTCGCCGGTGCGGTGGTGATGGGCGTGGCGGATCCGGTAGAGCAGGGGATCCCGCATCTTCATGTTCGCCGACGCCATGTCGATCTTCGCGCGCAGTGTTCGCGCGTTGTTGGGGAACTCGCCCGCCTTCATGCGGCGCAGCAGATCGAGGTTCTCGTCGACGCTGCGCTCGCGGAATGGGCTCGGCTTGCCTAACTCGGTCAGCGAGCCGCGGTACTCGCGGATCTGCTCGTCATCGAGATCGCACACGTAGGCGAGGCGATCGCGGACGAGCCGCTCGGCGAGCTCGTACATCCGCGGGAAGTAGTCGGCGGAGAACAGCACCGCGCTCGGCGTGAAGCCGAGCCATCGCACGTCCTGCTCGATCGACTCGACGTACTCGACGTCCTCCTTCGTCGGGTTCGTATCGTCGTAGCGCAAATTACAAATTCCGCCGTAGTCCCGTGCGATCCCGAAGTCGACGCAGATCGCCTTGGCGTGCCCGATGTGAAGATAACCGTTCGGCTCCGGCGGAAACCGGGTCGCGACGCGGGTGTGGCGTCCGGTCCGGAGGTCGTCGTCGATGATGTCGCGGATGAAGTCGTTGCGTTCGGCCGACATGGCGCGTGGACTCTACCAGCTCGGTTCAGTCGGTGCCGCGTCGAGCGCGCCGCGCCGGCCGTCGCACGTCTCGACGCTTTCAGTTACCTTCGCCGCCTCATGGCGCGCATCAACGAGCACTACGCCAAGCTTCCGGCGAGCTACCTGTTTCCCGAGATCGGCCGCCGCGTGCGCGCCTATCAGGCCGCGCATGCCGACGCGCGCGTGATCCGGCTCGGCATCGGCGACGTCACCGAGCCGCTCGCCCCCGCGATCGTCGCGGCGATGCACGAGGCCGTCGACGACATGGGCAAGCGCGAGACCTTCCACGGCTATGGCCCCGAGCAAGGCCACGACTTTCTCGTCGAGGCGATCCGCGCGAACGACTATGCCGCACGCGGCGTCGGCATCGCGGCCGACGAGATCTTCGTCAGCGACGGCAGCAAGTGCGACAGCGGCAACGTGCAGGAGATCTTCGCGCTCGCTGCCCGCGTTGCCGTCACCGATCCGGTCTACCCGGTCTATGTCGACTCGAACGTGATGGCCGGCCGCACCGGCGTGGTCGGTGCCGATGGCCGGTACCCCGGCCTCACCTACCTCGTCGGTACCGAGGCGAACGGATTCCAGCCCGAGCCACCCGCCGAGCCCGTCGACGTCGTCTACCTGTGCTCGCCGAACAACCCGACCGGCACCGTCGCGACGCGCGCGCAGCTCGAGCGCTGGGTCGCGTGGGCTCGCGCGAACGACGCGCTCATCCTGTTCGACGCCGCCTACGAGGCGTACATCTCCGATCCCGACCTGCCGCGTTCGATCTACGAGATCGAGGGCGCGCGCGACTGCGCGATCGAGCTGCGCAGCTTCTCGAAGCGCGCGGGCTTCACCGGCGTGCGCTGCGCCTTCATGGTCGTGCCGCGCTCGGTGATGGGCACCGGTGCCGACGGCGCCCGGGTCTCGCTGCACGCGCTGTGGTCGCGCCGGCACACCACGAAGTTCAACGGCGCCTCGTACGTCGTGCAGCGTGGTGCGGCCGCCGCGTACTCGCCCGCGGGCCTCGCGCAGACCGCCGCGCAGATCGCGTTTTACATGGAGAACGCGCGCCTGCTCCGCGAGGGCCTCGCCGCGTGCGGCTTCACGATCTTCGGTGGCGTCCACGCACCCTACCTGTGGCTGCGCACGCGCAACAACGCCACCTCGTGGGAGTTCTTCGATCGGCTCCTCACCGAGGCGCAGATCGTCGGCACGCCGGGCTCCGGCTTCGGCCCCGCCGGCGAGGGCTACTTCCGGCTCTCCGCGTTCAACTCGCGCGCGAACATCGAGGAGGCGATCGGCCGCCTCCGCAAGGTGTTCGGCTGAGCACTCGGCCACTCTGTTTCCGAAAAAAGGCGCTGGTCTCCGGCGTGCCTCGACAGTCCGACGTGCTGATCGCGTGCTTGACGGAGGACGCAGCGACGGTATTATCGCAGTATGACGGTCGCGCGATTTGCCATATCCCTCGACCGGGATCTGGCCCGTCGGATTCGTCGATCCGCTGCGGGAGAGCCGACCTCCGCTTGGCTTGCCGATGCTGCGCGACGAAAGTTGCGTTCCGAAGGGCTGATGGACGTCGTGCGCGCGTGGGAGAACGAGCACGGCGAGATCACCGCGGAGGAGGTCCGCGCTGTCGAGCGTGAACAGATGCTCGCCCTCAAGCGACGGAAGCGTCGACACAAGTGAGGATCGTGCTCGACGCAGGCGCGCTGATCGCGCTCGAGCGTCGTGACAAGAGGTTGTGGAGCGTGCTCAAGCTTGCTGCGACGCGCCGGGATGACGTGCTGGTGCCAAGCACCGTTGTGGCTCAGGTCTGGCGCGGCACGCGGCGGCAAGCATCGCTTGCGCGCGCCCTCGACCAGTGCGTCATCACTGGGTTCGATGAGATGGCTCGTGACGTTGGCCTGCTGTGCGGGCGCACGCGCACGACCGACGTCTGCGACGCCCATGTTGCGCTTGTCGCGACGCGGTCTGGCGATCTTCTGTACACGGGCGATCCGGACGACCTGGAACCGCTCATTGCAGCCTGTTCGGGCGCGGCGCCCGTGATCCTTCCGTGCTGAATCGTATCCATCTGCGCCAGGACATATAGAAGCTTCGTCCGCTCCTCTCGGCGACTCAGGGCCTGGGCGGCTCGGCTCCTGGCTCGGCGGGTACCTCGGACGGCGACACGATCGGCGGATCGGGCCCGGGCTCGCTCGCCGGCGCTGGCGGCAGGGTCGCCGGCGCCGGGGTCGCCGGCAGGTCCGTCGTCGTCGTCGGCTCGGTCGCCGGCGTGACCGGAGCGCCGCGTGGTCGTCGGGTCGGCAGCACCTTCTCGTTTGGTGCGCCGAGCGCGTCGAGCGTCGCGCGTTCCTGCGCCTCGTCGATCAGCCCCTGCATCCGCAGCAGGTGTGCGAGCCGCACCGCCTTGCGCGTGAGCACCGGCGAGCGAACGTCGGGTGCGCGGGTGAACGGGTTCGGCAGCGCGATCGCGAGCCGGATCGCCTCGGCCGGGGTCAGCGCGATCGCGGGCTTGTGAAACCAGTGTCGCGCCGCGGCCTCGGCGCCGAACACGCCATCGCCCCACTCGACGACGTTGAGATAGAGCTCGAGGATGCGCTGCTTGCTCAGGTTGTCCTCGAGCGAGTACGCGATCAGCATCTCGCGCAGCTTGCGCAGGAAGCTGCGGCTCGGCGACAAATATAGATTTTTCGCGAGCTGCTGCGTGATCGTGCTGCCGCCGATCGCGAGGCTGCCCTTGTCCCAGTTCGCCTCGACCGCGTGCTCGATTGCCTGCCAGTCGATCCCCTCGTGACGATAGAAGTTGTAGTCCTCGGCATAGATGATCGAGGCACGCAGGTAGCGCGAGATCTTGCCGATCGGCTTCCACGTCCACGCGAGCTCGAACGGCTTGCCCGCGTCCGCGGCCTGCGCGCGCCGCAGGTCGATGAACGCCGTCGACGTCGGGTTTCCGGTCGCGAGCGGTCGGGTGTCGGGCACCGAGCACCACAGCAACAGCGCGCCGGTCGCGAGCACCACGATCATTGCCTCGACCACGCGGGCCACGATCCGCACCCAGCGCCGCGGGCGTGCCGGCATGCGAGCCATCGCACCGATCATAGCTCGCGCTGCAGGCCGGTGCGCGCGTGGCTCGATCAACCGCGGTATCGTCGCGGCGTGAGAGCCGTCGCGATCGTGAACGGCCGCGCGCGACGCGTGCGGGGGCGCCTGCGCACGAAGCTCGAGCGCGCCGCGCCGGGCATGGTCCGGTTCACGACCTCGCTCGATCACGCGCGCGAGGTGATCCGCGCGGAGCTCCGCCGCGGCCTCGACCTCATCGTGCTCGGCGGCGGTGACGGCACGGTCGTGATGGGCCTGACGCTGATCGCGGAGGCGTGTCGCGGTCTCGGCCGCAGCGAGCCCGCGGTCGGCATCCTCCGGCTCGGCTCGGGCAATGCCTTCGCCGATACCGTCGGCGCCAGCCGCGATCCGGTCGCCGATCTCGCGCGTCTCATCCACGGCGAGGGCACCTGGTGGACCGTCCCGCTCCTGGACGTCCTCGGTGTCCGCGCGCCGTTCGTCGGCATCGGCCTCGACGCACAGCTCCTCGAAGACCACCACCTCGTGGGCGCCATCGTCGATCGCGTCCCGGTCGCGCGGCGACTCGGCGGTGCGTCGCGCTACGCGATCTCGGTGGCGACGCGATCGATCCCGCGCTTCGCGACCGTCACGCGGCCGAACGCGACCGTGCGCAACCTCGGCGCGCCCGCGATCGAGATGGGGCGGGGCGGGCCGACCGGCCGCACCGTCGCGAGCGGTGACGTGCTGTGGAGCGGCGCGGTCACGATGGTCGCCGGCGCGACAATTCCGTTCTTCGGATTCGGCCTCAAGATGTTCGCGTTCGGCGGCGCGCGCGCGGATCGCTTCCAGCTCCGGTGTGCCGACGGCGGGTTCTTCGAGACGATGCGCGCCGTCCCGTCCGCGTTTCGCGGCGATTACTTCTCCGAGCACACCCACGATTTCCTCTGCGATCGCGTGAACATCGAGCTCGACGTCGAGTCTGCCGTCGAGGCCGGTGGCGAGCTGCTCGGGCGCCGCCGTCAGCTCGACCTCGCGCTGGCGAAGCCGGTGACGCTCGTCGCGCTGGCAAAAGATCCGTCGTGACGGATCCAGAGTGGTAATGCGAGATTATGAGTTATCTCGATTTCTCGTCGAAAAACACTTTGACAGATCGAAAGCGCACTGTTATCCGTATCAAGCATCGGCGGCTCGTTCACAGCGAGCGCCGCGCAAGAACCTCACCCCAAAGCAAACCCGTGATCCTCTCGAATCTACATAAGCAGCCGCAGCGCACCGCCGGGCGTCGCGCCTCGGCGCCGGCTTGGCGTCCGCGTATGGGTGATGTCTGTCAGACCCGGCCCGTGTTGATCAAGGGATCTTACGTGTTTAGCCTCGACGGCGAAGGTACGAGCGTCCCCGGAGGACTCTTCCGCGATTAGACCGTTTCCACGGTTCGACCGCTGAAGGGCCACCCGGGAAACCAGGTGGCCCGATTTTCGTTTTCGGGCGTTTCGGACGTTTCGAGCTACCGGCGCCCCAGCGCTGCGGGCGCCACGCCGGGTCCTACATCCGGCGACATTCCAATCTGTATTACGACTGACGATCTGGACTAGCACTCCAGATCTCCAGTGCGTGAAGAGCACGCTCGCATCGAAAGCGAGCGCGCTGAGGCCCGAGGTGCGCCCTGCGCTCCCGGGTCGTTCTCTGATAACCGAAGAGCGATGACGATGAGGTGCCTGGCAAGGCACCTGATGAAATCGCGCTGCACGTTCGTTCGCCGGCTCACGGAGACGGACGTGCAGCGCTCACTTCCCACTCTTGCGTACCGGTCGCGCGCTCGGCTGAAGCCCGAGAGGATCTGGTTCAACTCCAGAGGGTGGGACGACGGATCGTCGATGACGACGAGCCACAGCGGGTCGGTAACAAACGTTGGCCTTGTAGCGGATTCTTAATCCGCCATCACGTGGGTTCGATTCCCACCCGACCCACGCTGGGATCTGCGGACGCGTCACCTGACGCCCACGCGGATCCAAAAACCAAGGTCCTCCAGGAAGCTGGGGAGACCGCCAAGCAGGTGAAGTGTTGGAGTGACACGCCGGTGCGCCACACCGGAGTCGTCGGGTGCGATTCCCACCACCTGCTCGACGCTGCGTCTTGTCCGGTTGCTTCGAGGGTCTGGCCGAATGGTTAGGCAGCTGGTTTCCACCCAGCGGAGAAGGGTCCGATTCCCTTGGCCCTCTCGACGTTCGTTTCGCCTCTCTAGCTCAGCTGGCAGTAGCGGCTGCCTCGTAAGCAGCAGGTCGTCGGTTCGACTCCGACGGGAGGCTCGATCTGTTTTCGTAACCGTCGCCACCCGGCGACGAGCCACATCGATCTCGGTGCGGCTGATCGCCACCCGGCGATCGCACTCAATACAGTCCACCGCGGTGGGCCGAAGGAAGCGTCATGTTCAAGTACACGAAGATGTTCTCGACGAAGATCACGCTGCAGCGCGAGGCAATTCCGGGCTCGACCCAGGTGCCGAACGCGGCCGGCGGTCACACCTGGCAGCTCGATGACTGGGCGCGCCTCGATCGCTTCCTCGTGCTCGGTAGCGAGGGCGGCACGTTCTATGTCGGCGAGCGCGACCTGACGGTCGACAACGCCAACGTCGTGCGGCGCTGTCTCGTCGCCGACGGCCTCCGTACCATTCACCGGATCGTTGCTATCTCTGATGCGGGACGTGCGCCCAAGAACGATCCGGCGATCTTTTCGCTCGCCATGGCCGCGAAGCTCGGCGACGAGGCGACGCGGCGTGCCGCCTACGCAGCCCTCCCGAAGGTCTGCCGGATCGGCACGCACCTGATGCACTTCGCGGAGTACGCGCAGGGCTTCGGGGGCTGGGGACGCGGCATGCGCAAGGCTGTCGGTTCGTGGTTCAACGCCCGGCCGCCCGCAGACCTCGCGCTGCAGCTCGCGAAGTACCAGTCGCGCGATGGCTGGTCGAACCGCGATCTGCTGCGCCTCGCGCACCCGCGCGCGGCGTCGCCGTCGCACGACCGGCTGTTCGCGTGGGCCGTCAAGGGCGAGATCCCGGACGGCGCGCTCGAGGATCCGGCGTTCGCGCTGATCGCGGCGATGGCAGAGCTGAAGCACATCACCGACGTGGCGATGGCAGCCCGGCTGATCCGCGAGCGGCGCGTGCCGCGCGAGTGTGTCCCCACCGAGCTCCTGAAGCACGCCGAGATCTGGGATGCGCTCCTCGGCGCGATGCCGATGACGGCGTTGATCCGGAACCTCGCGACGATGACGCGTGTCGGCCTGCTCGCACCGGGCAGCGC
>JBKJUF010000427.1:0-6409 GCA_046590445.1 Kofleriaceae bacterium | reverse complement strand
GGAACAGGGTCGCGGCCCGCGGCATTTGACTGCCACGCGCCGCATACAGGGGCGCGGTTGGTTACGCGCGGCGCCGGGGCAGGAGGCCGACGAACCCGAGGACGAGCAGCAGGCCGGCCGAGCCACCGCTCGTGCTGCAGCCGCCGGTGACGTCGTTCGACACCTCGCCGCCGCCGCCGCCACCATTCGCAGACACGGTCACGGTGACCTGCTGCTCGGCGGTGAGGCCCGCGACATCGGTCGCGAGGATCTTGAGGCTGTGCGAGCCGCTCGGCAGGTTCATCACCTCGAACAGCCACGGCGCGGCCGTGAGTGGCGTGCCGTAGGGCGCGCCGTCGATGAACAGCTCCGCCTTCGCGAGGTTCGTGTCGACGACCGAGGCCTCGACGTCGAAGGTCGGGGGAACCGTCGCGCCGTTCGACGGCCGGGTCAGCATCGTCATCGGCGCGGTGTTGACGATCGGCGCGCCGTAGACCATCGAGACGCCGGTCTGATCCTTCGCGCTGAGCGCGAGCGTGTTGTTCGGCGAGCCGCACTGCGGGTAATGCATCGTCGAGACCTGGTCGTACTCGGTGAGCAAGCGGTACTGCTGATCCTCGAGGCAGCCCTGCGTCGCCTGGTTCGGGCGCGCGATGTGCTCGTGGCGGAAGCCGAGCGCGTGGCCGAGCTCGTGGATCAGGATGTTGGCGAGCGGGATGTTGCCGGTGCGCGCGGGATCGAACGACGCGGCCTCGACGAGCACGTTGCGCTCGACGCGCGGGCTATCCGGGAAGAACGCGCGCGCAAGGTATGGCGAGCCGGCGGGTGCGGCGTTGACGTCGAACAGGACGTTCGGGTTCGCCGACGTGCAGTTCGCATCCTGCGCGGGGACGTGGATGAACTTGATGTTCGCGAACTTCTCCCAGCCGCCGGAGGTCGCGGCGATCATGCCATCGACGATCTTCTGGCGATTGACGCCGAAGCCCGCACCGATGCAGTAGGTCAGGTTGATCTTCTGGGTGTCGCTCCACTTGATGTCGACACCGTTGACCCGGTAGATCGACAGCGCGCCCTGCTGGTACATTGCCCAGTGGTCGAAGAGCTTGGCCTCGTCGTGGATCACGACGTCCCAGTCGAGGACGTAGCCGCCGGTGCCAGGCTCGCGCGCGAGCTGGGCCTTGAACTCCTCGAAGGTCTCGCCCTGGTTGGTTCCCAGCTCCGGCTGCTCGGCCGTGCAACCCCAGAGACCGGCAACAGCGAGCGTCGCGAGGAGCTGCTTGGTCATGGCTCCGGGGGTTACACGGTTCGGGCCAGGTCACAGACCGCGTCCGGCCGTGTGTTCCCGAGCACTTGCCGGCGCGGGGCTGGGGCTACGTCCGTCGATCCAAAGGACCTCCCCCACCACTTCGCGAGGATCCCGGCGCGCCGCGCAGCGTCATCGATCGCGCGGCTGATCGCGGGGAAGCACGCGTGAGCTCGGGCGCTACTCGGGATCGCGCGACGCGTCTTGATCGGCCGGCGCGACCTCGTCCGTGTTCGGTCGCGCGACGACCTCGACACCACGCAGGTGCGCCGGTGCGTTCTTGAGCTCGTCCGCGGTCATCATCGCGATCTCGAGCTGACCGAGTCGCTCGATCTCGGAGAGCGCGTTGAACCCGCCGATGAACTTCCCGCGCAGGTAGACGTACGGAACCGTGTTCTGTCGAGTCTCGGCGGCGAGCTTCGGCGCCTTGGGCTCGTGCTCGGGCTCCTCGAGATCGACCCAGTCGAAGTCGACCTTGTGGCGCTCGAGCAGCGTGATCGCGCGTCCGCTCCACGGGCAGCTCTTCTTGCCGAAGATCTGCGCCTTGACCTCGGGGTCACCGAACGCATTGCCCGACGCGCCCGCAGGCTTCTTCGTCGACGTCACGGTCGACGCGACCGCCGCGACCTTGTCCGCCTTGACCTGCGCCTTGTGCACGACCTCGTCGCGCGACTCGTAGTCACGACCCAGCAGCTTCGCGAGCCGCTTGCGTGCGGACACGTAGCGCGGATCGGTCGCGACCTTCTCCTGGAGATAGTCGCGGACCTCGCCACCGATCTCGTCCGCGCGGTTCAGCGCCGCAAACAGCTTCTCGGTCGCCTGGGACGTCCACTTCTTCTGAGCCTCTGCCATGGGCGCCTCCATACCATGTTCAGGCTGCAGCGCACCGCGCTCAGTCAGCCACCACGGCGTCCCAGCAGGCAGCCTCGGCTGCCCGCAGCGCGGCATCGTCGAGGGTGATCCGGCGCTCGATGTGAGCCCGAAACATCCCGTTGAAGGCGCCGAACACGAGCTCCATGAGCAGCATGGGCTCCATGGGCTTGAGGACGCCCTTGGCCTGCGCGGCCCGGACGAAGCCAACGCCGAACTGCTTGAGCCCGCCGCCGAGCGCGAGGCTCTCGGCGTCGAGATACGACTGGTGGTGGTGTAGCTCGAGGAACGCGAACACCTCGGGGTTGGCGAGCGCGAACCGCGCCAGCTGTTCCCAGATCGTACGGAACTGCTCGCGGGGCGGCGCGGAGGCGGGAAAGGCCGTGTAGATCGTCTTCGCGATCGCTTCCTTCCAGCGCCGGAACAGCACGTTGACGAGGGCCTCCTTGCTCGTGAAGTAGCTTCGGTTTCATGTACTCGGCCGCGTGACGCTCAGCCGCCGAAGACCTTCTTCTTGAGCTCGCCAGAGGTCAGCATGTTCGTCAGCTCCGTGCGCCCGCCGATCGCCTCGCCGGCGATGAACACGAGCGGCAAGCGGTGGCCGTTGCTGTCACGCCGCACCGCCATCTGCGCGGCGGGGTCTTCCTGGATGTTGCTGATCTTGTAAGGGATGCCCGCGCCGTCGAGGATCTCGGTGAGTCGCGTGGCGTCCCGCCGCGTCTTGTCCATGTGATAGACGATGACCGGCGCGGCTTCCTGCTGGCTCGGGATCGCCGAGGCGGTGACCGGCGTCTGGATGTCACCGCGCGCGTCGAACGCCCGACGATCCGCGAGCTCGCTCTGATCGGCGAGCGGACGGCCGAGCGCCTCGTTTGCCTTGCGCGCGAGCTCACCGGCCTTGCCTGGCAACTTCGTCATGCCCGCATGTGCGCGAGCGCGAACCGAGTCGAGTCGTGACCAGTCGAGCTTCATGCGCCGCGTGTACCACCGGCCAGCGGCGTTGTCCAAACCGCTCCGGATGCATCACCATACGTACGTACGCTCGCGCGCGTCCCGCCAGGTACTCGATTCCAACCCACGCGCAGACCACGGCGTCGAGTCCTCGTGGCGCTTGAGCGCCGCGTGCGGCCGGTCGGCTCGCCCGATCCGGACGTGGACGCCGTCGATCGTGGCCGCGAGCGCGCTTGTACGGGGTCCAGTAGTCCGCAGCGAGCACCGCGAGCGGCGGCTGGGTCGCGGTCCAGGCCGCATCGATCCCGAGGACGATCGCCATCACCGCGACGCTAGCGCGTGATGTTCTTCGGGCCAGCCAGCGTGTACGATCGATCGTTGTCAGTGCCCAGGCTGTCATCGATCGGCATGCTCCTGCTAGTCACCGCCTGCGACCAGATCCTCGACCTCCAGCCGCGTGACGAGGTGCCGATCGATGCGCCGGATGGTGACGTGATCGACGCGGTGGAACCCTCGGTTTGTCGCGGCACTGGCCTCCTCGAGGTCTGCCTCCCACCACCCACGATCGAAATCTTGAAGCTCGCGGGGAACGTCGACACCACGGTCGGCAATGGCTGCATCGCGGTGCCGCAGCTCGGCGGGCTCGAGCTCTGTGTGCGGCACGCCGAGACGATCCGTATCGACGAAGTCACGCGGGTGACCGGTACACGGCCGCTCGTGCTGGTCGCGACCGACACGATCACGGTCAGCAACATGCTCGACGTCTCGAGCACGAGCCTCGGCCGCGTCGGCGCGGGTAGCGCCGGCGACTGCGTCACCGGAGACGACGGTGCGAACGGCGCGAGCAATGCCGCCGGCGGTGCCGGTGGTTCCTCCGCATTCGAGGGTGGCGGCGGCGGATCGACCAGTGGCGGCGCGATCGGTGGCACGCCCGGGCCTGTCGTCCTGCTCGTCACCGTGAGCGGCGGCTGCTCCGGCGGGCGCGGCGGTACGGCAGGTGCCGGCACCCCTGCGCGCGGGGGGGCCGGCGGTGGCGCCGTGTACCTGATCGCCGGCACCCGCATCGTCGTGACGGCCGCCGGCTCGATCCATGCCTCGGGCGCCGGTGGTCAGGGTGGCCCCGCCGTGAACCACGGCGCTGGTGGTGGCGGCGCTGGCGGCCTGATCGGGCTCGACGCGCCGACGGTCGAGATCGCGGGCACCGCGACCGCGCGCGGCGGCGGTGGCGGAGGCGGAGGCGGCACAGCCGCCGGGGAGAATGGGGCCGACCCGACCGGCCCGTCGGGCCAGACCCGCGGTGGTGGGTCACCCAGCGGCGGGTCATCGGGCGGCGATGGCTGCGGCGGGACGATCGGTGGCCAGCCCGGCGCGGCCACGAATCGCGGTGGTGGCGGTGGTGGCGGCGGCTGCGGGTACATCAGGCTCTACGGGGATCGCGTGATCAGCGGCGCGACGAACCCGCCGCCCACGCCCATCTTGCCGTGACCGAGCATCGCAAAGGTCTCGCGGCCGGCGTCCTCGCGTATACGCTGTGGGCCGGCGTGCCGGTGTACTGGAAGCTGTTCGCCGGCGTCGACGCGATCGAGCTGCTCGCGCATCGCGCGTTGTGGGGCCTCGTCGCGTTCGCGGTGCTCGTCGCGCTGGTCGGGCAACTCGCGGCACTCGGCCGGACGCTCCGCGATCTCCGCGTGGTCGGCGTGATGCTGCTCTCGGGCGCGCTGCTCGCCGTCAACTCGGGCATCTTCATGTGGGCGACGATCCGTGGCCACCTGCTCGACGCGAGCCTCGGCTACTTCATCAACCCGCTGTTCTCGGTCGCGCTCGGCACGTTGTTCCTCCACGAGCGACTGTCGCGGCTCCAGTGGATCGCGCTCGCGTTCGCAGCTGCCGGCGTCGCGATCCTCACCTGGCGAGCCGGCGGCGTGCCGTGGGTCGCGCTGATCCTCGCTTTCACGTTCGGTGCGTATGGCCTCGTGCGCAAGGTCGCGAAGGTCGACGCACTCGTCGGCTCGACCGTCGAGACCTTGTTGATGGTGCCGGTCTCGGCCGGCTACCTCTGGTGGATCAGCGATCGCGGCGCGCTCGGCCACGCCGACCTCGCCACCCACCTGCTGCTCGTCGGCACCGGCGTCGTCACCGCCGTGCCGCTCGTCCTGTTCACGGTGGCCGCGCGGCGACTGCCGCTGTCGACGGTCGGCTTCCTCCAGTACCTCGCGCCAACCGGCCAGTTCTTGCTCGCCGTGATCGCCTTCGGCGAGCCGGTCTCGCTCGACCGTCTACTCGCGTTCGTCGTGATCTGGACCGGCCTCGCCATTTTCTCGTTCGATCTGTGGCGCCGGCGTCCAGGCTCGGCGCGCTGACTCACGGGGTCTGCTGTTGCATGCGCTGCTCGCGGTCCGCGCGATCGCGCTCCATTCCGCGACACGTGAAGAACCCGATCACCAGGGCCAGCAGCAACATGAAGCCGATCACGATGATCGGCGACGACGTCGTCTTGCGACGCGCACCCGCGATGTCGGGCTCGTGCTGCGTGGGGTCGGTCGGCTTGTTGACGAGCGCCCCGACGCCCTTCAGCAGCAAGCCATCGCCCTTCATCGCCTTCTTGTTCCGCGCCACGATGTCGTCGAGCCGCCCCATGTGTCCTCCGGATATAAAAAACCCGCGGGTACTCTCGTACCACGCGGGCAATTCCGTCGAGCGGACGATCAGTTCTTCGCCTTCGCTTCGCTCCGGGATCAGTTAACGACGCGGAGGCTCTTGCGGCCGGCGGGGATCGGCGGCGCGGCCTGATCCTCGGGGTCGACCTCGGGAGCCACCGAGACGACGCTGTGCTTCTTGTTCACCCGGGCGGCAGCCTTGCGGGCCACGAGCAGGAGGTTCTCGTGCGCGATCGCGTGCTCCTTGTCGGCCTTGCCGGTGAGCGCATTGACGACGACGTTCTTCAAGTAGCGCAGCTTGTTCTTGCGCGCGCCGACCTCGTAGACGAGGTCCGCGGTCGTGCAGCCCGCGCGGTGCGGCGACTTGTGGAACGCGCTGTTGAGCGACGGGTGCTTCACGAGATACGCGCGCACCTCCTCCATCGTCATGCCGACCTCGGCCAGGGCCGCGTCGACTTCCTTCTGGGCGTGTTGCTTCGCCTTGAACAGCTGCATCTGCACGCGGCTGTAGACGTTGACCGCGCCATCACCGTTGGTCTCGATTGGCAGGAAGATGCCCTGCGGATAGAGCTCGGTGATCATGCTCTGGATGCCGTCGGAGACCGACGACGACGGCATGCAACCGAACGGCTTCACCGAGAGGGTCATG
>JBKJUF010000310.1:0-6565 GCA_046590445.1 Kofleriaceae bacterium | reverse complement strand
CTGCCGGCGAGGAACCGCGCGCGCTCTAGCCCCGGCAGCTCGAGGTCGCCGAGCTTGAAGGTCGGCGCGGCCACGGTGAGCCGGCGCAGCCGTGCGATGCGCGGCCACAGGCGCTCGAGGGTCTTGATCGGCGCGCGCGCAAATAGATCGAGCTCGCGGAGGCTCGCGGGGGCGAGATGCGCGAGGTTCCCGACGACGTCAGCCGCGTCGGTCGGCGCGGTCGCCCGCAACGCGAGCTCGACCACGAACCGGCCGGACGGATGCGCGAGGAGCTCCGCGAGAACATCGGCGAGCGGGCGCCCGACCTCGCTCGCGAGCTCGACGCGGCGGATGAAGCCATGTCTCCAGATCAGTGGCGGGGCGGCGGGCTCGCGAAGATCGCGCACCAGACGCGCGAGATCGCCGAGCAACCGCGGCGCATGCTTCGCGAGGTGCTTGCCGACCGCGATCGATGTCATGGACCTCGCGGGTTTCGCGCCGGGCCGTGGAACCTCCGCCGCGGCCGCGAGCTGGAGCGCGATCAGCTCGCCGCGCGGGTCGCCTCGGCGCTGCAACCAGTCGCCGTACACGGCATAGGCCTCGGCATCGTCGGGATCGTTGGCGATCGCGGCCTCGAGCGCGGACCCGTGCGCGTCATCGGACGCGGATGGCTCGGCCGCAACGTCGGCGCCAGCAGGCGCGCTGATCGGATCGGCCTCGGCGAGCCGGTAGCCCACGCGCTGCTTCTCGATCACGAGCGCGGCGTGTCGCGCGAACGCCTGCGCAGGCGTCGCGTGGTGCAGCGTGCTCGTGCGACCCTTGTTGCCGAGCTTGCCCTGCGTGATCGTCACGACCGACATCGAGCGGACGATCGTCCAGAACTTGCCGTCGTGCTCGTAGCGCGCCATCCCGCGATCTAGGTAGCACGCACGAGACGTGCGATCTGCCAGCCGTACACGTCGAGGCCATCCCGCGTGAGGTTCGGGAGCAGGTCGCCGAACGCGTTGCCTTCGATCACGCGATGGTTTCGCAGATCGCGTTCGAGCATCACATCGACGCCGACATGGAATGCGCCGCTCGCGCGCTGCACTGCCACGCAGCTCGCCATCGCGGCCTCCCAGTCCGCAGGTGCCACCCGCGCACGCACCGCCTCGACATCGCCGCGCTGGCCGCCGAGGTGGAGGTTCGTGATCGGCTGTGCGGCCATCCGCACGACCGTGAACGCCGCGACGCCGTCGATCGCGAGGACGCGGAGATCGAAGTGGTGGTCGTCACGCGTGACGGCCTTCGGGATCGCGCGTTCGATCTGCGCACCCTCGCCGAGCAGGAACCGGAGCAGCTTGTCGAGCGCGCGACGATCGGTCAGCCGCTGGAGCTTGCGGGTGTTGTAGCGCGCGGTTCCGGTGTCCTCGACGGTGGTGATCGCGTGCTCGCCGTCGCGGTCGTGCGTGAAGATCGCGAGGCATGACGCCGACGATGCCGACGCGACCTTGACGTACACCTCGGGCCAGCCCGCGGCCTCCATCCGCGCACGCAGGTCGTCCGGATCGCGGACCGGATCACCTGGCAAGCGGTCTGGCACCGGGATGCCGAGCCGGTGCCAGCGCGCGGAGGTCACGCGCTTGTCGAATAGCTCGGCGATCGCCGCCGGTGGCTGGACAACGCGCCACGCCGGGCGGTCCGCGAGGACGGCCGAGAGCTGGTCGAGCACCGCGAGGAAGCCGAGGTGATGTTGACGCGGAAACAGGATCCGTCCCAGCTCGCGCGGGATCCTGGCGAGCGCGCTGGGACTGACCGCCGGATATCCCTCGGCGCGTGCCGGTGCCTCGCCGCGGCGGACCAGGGCGCGCTCGACCTCGTCGTCCTCGCCCGCCGAGTCGATCCGCACGATCGTGGGCGTCGCGGCAACGCCGCCGAGGACGCCAGCACCCGCGACGAGGTCGATCCACGCGATCACGCGGGCCGCGGGCAAGCCCTGCGCGGCGAGCGCGTCCTGGAACATCGTGACCCGGCGATTCGCCGGGTTGCCGATCAGCAGGAACGGTAGCGTCACTCGCCGACTGCGACGTAGCGATACTCGGGGTCGTCCTCGTCCTCGCGCAGCTCCTTCGCGATGACCGTCTTGACGATCCCCTTCAGCGCCGCGACACCCTTCTTCGTCACGTACGTGTCGCTGACGTCGAGCACCTGGAGGTGCTTGAACGCGTCGGCATGCTTGACGAGCGTCGCGACGCCCTCGTCGGTGAGGACGCCGAGCGAGATGTCGAGCGTCTCGAGCTGACGCACGAGCTTGGCGCGCGCGAGGTGCTCGCACAGCTCGTCCTGGAACTGCGCGTTCTTGACGCCGAGGTAGCGCAGCTTTGGCAGGTCCGTACGCCCGAGCAGCGGCAGCACGTCTTTCTCCGTCGCATCGCCACCGTAGTTGTCGTCACCGTAATAGACCTCGAGGTGCTCGAGGTTCGGCCACTTCGCCGCCGCGATCGACCGCGCGCTGGCCTTCGACAGGCCACCGGTGTGAAACACGGCGCGCACGAGCTTCGGAAGCTCGATCGTGCCGAGCGTGAACGAACCGGCCTCGATGTCGAGGTGGGTCAGGTTCGGGGTCGCCTTCCACAGCTTCCCGAGGTTGCCAACGTTGTACCAGCTGATCTGATCGACGTCGTCGCCGATGCGGAGCTTGCGCAGCGTCGGGACGCCATGTTTCGCGAGCACGCCGAGGATGTCGTCGAGGGTGCTCTCGTTCGGATCGTTGTTGTAGTTGATCGACAGCTCGGCGAGGAATCGCCCCGAGGGGTGACGCAGCAGCGTGCCGAGGATCTCGGCGAGGCTTCCCTTCCAGTTCTTCTGCTTCGGGTCGTCCGCGTAGTCGAGACCGTAGTGATCGTGGGCCAGGCGCGCGGCATGAATGAAGCCGTGCTTCCAGGTGAACGCGTCCTTGTCGCTGTTGTCGTAGCACTTCTGGTGATCGGCGAGCGGTCCGAGGAAGTAGTCGGCGTGCTTGGCGAGCAGCTTCTTCGCTGCCGGCTTCTTGCCGCCGGCCTGCAACGCGACAAGCTCGCCGCGAGGATCGCCCTGACCCTGCAACCAGTCCGCGTACACCATGTACGCATCGGCGTCGTACGGATCGTTGACGATCGCCTTCTCGAGCTCGGGCTTGCGCGCGTCACCTGCCGTGACCGCGGTGCTGCTCGAGCCCTTGCCCTTGCTGGGCTTCGCGCTGTCACCCGCACTCGGCTTCGCCGCCGACTTCTCGATGTAGCCCTTGTTCATCTTCTCGTGAACGAGCCGCCCGAGCTCCTTCATGGACTCGGGCTTGGTGGCGAAGTCCTTCACGGTCTGCTGGCCGTTCGCGCCGATCTTCCCGTAGCGCGTCTTGACGCTCGTGCCGTCGACCAGCACCTCCCAGAACTTGCTCGACGTGCCATCGATCAGCTCGAAGTACATCGCACCCGGTTTGCCAGACGCTGATGACACCGCCGACGACACTGCCGACGACACTGCGCCGTTGGACTTCGAGGTGGGCCTCGCGGGCACGGCCTTCGCCGGCCTGGCGCCGGCCGACTGGTAGCCCTTTCGTGTCTTCTCGGCGATCAGCGTCTCGTAGTCCTTCTTCGCGTCGGCGTCGGAGGAGAACTTCTTGATCGTCGTCTGGCCGGTCGCGCCGATCTTGCCGTAGGTCGTCGTGAACGACTTGCCGTCGAGGTTGATCTCCCAGAACTTGTTGGAGGTGCCTTCGGAGAGCTCGAAGCGCGGCACGTCTACTCCTCGATCTCGTCGTAGTGGTCGTCGCCGCCGGCGGGGCCGGCCTTCTCCTCGTAGCCCTTCTTGGTCTTCTCGGCCACGAGCTTGTCGTACTCCTTCGTCGCCTTGTCGGCGCCGTCGAAGTCCTTCAGCGTCTGCTGGCCGCTCGTGCCGATCTTGCCGTAGCGCGTACGCACCGAGTCGCCGTCGAGCCGGATCTCCCAGTACTTGCTTGACGTACCCTCGACGAACTCGAAGTAGCGCGGCGTCGCGCGGTCCGATCCGGTGGCCGGCACGCCCTTGGCGGGCGTGGCGTTCAACGCCGGCACGCCCTTGGCGGGCGTCGCCTTCGAGGTCGGCACGCCCTTGGCGGGCGTCGCCTTCGCCGTCGGCACGCCCTTGGCGGGCGTCGCCTTCGCCGCGGCCTTCTTGCCACCGGCGGACACGTAACCCTTCTTGGTCTTTTCGGCGATCAGCTTCTCGTACTCCTTCTTTGCATCGGCATCGGAGTTGAACTGCTTGATCGTGGTCTGACCGTCGGTGCCGATCTTTCCGTAGGTCGTCGTGAACGACTTTCCTGCGAGGTTGATCTCCCAGAACTTGCTGGAGGTGCCTTCGGAGAATTCATAGCGGGGCATGGTGCCGAAATAGTTACACGAGCCACCGCAGGAGATCCTCGGTCACCTCGCCCCATTCGTTCCAAGGATCGGGCCCCGCTTCCGGAGTGACGCCACGCCGAGGGGCCAGCTCGTAGGCCGCGGGCGCCGCGGAACCTAGACACAGGTGCAGCGCTCGCTGCCGCTTCGGCAACTCCGGTACCGGCCCCATCGACACCACGAGCAGATCGGAGATCGCAGTCCCGCCGGAGGCCGCGGCGTGGGCGACCGCGGCGTCGGTGGTCTCCTCGACGATCTCGACGATGCCCGCGAGCGCCTCGCCCTCCAGCAAGAGCCCGACCAGCTCGCGCTCCTGGACGAGCAGCCTCGGTGGGAACGCGAGCCGGATCGACAACGCCTGGTCGCCGAGCTGCTCGGTCAGCCAGCGGATCGCGGCGACCAGCATGCCGAGCCCGAGTACGAGGCGCTGCCACGGCACATCGGGATCCTTGACCCGCGCGTCATCGAGATCCGCGTCGAGCGTGATCGTGATGAGGTGATGGTGACGCCGGAACACGCTGTCGTCGCGCGTGTAGAACAGCAGCTCGTTCTCGACGTAGCGCAGCGTGAACAGGTCGACGATGTCGCCGCCCGGGCCGATATCCTCCATGAATACGAGCTCGGAGCTCACAAGATTTTCGATGTTCGACGACGATCCGCCAGGCGTGATCGCCGAGAACCCACCGGCGGGATAGGTGTTGTCATCGGCGAGCTGAGTGTCGCGAGCGCCGCGCTGTTCGCGGTTGGCGGGCAGCCGGCGGGGGAGGGTCCGCGCGAGCGCCTCGGCAGCTGCGGCGATGTGATCGGCGGCGAGCCGGCGCGCATAGCTGCCGAGCACCTCGAGGTGATCGATCGCGAACACCTCACGGTCGTCGACCAAATTGCGGCTCTGCCGCGCCCCGCGGGCGAGCTGCTGGTAGGCATCGGCGAGCTTGGCGGCGGTCCCGGTGCCGGGGTCGCGGAGCTCGCTGCGGCCACTGGTCTCGCGCTCGTCGCGTGGCCGCGCGAGGGCCCGACGCAACGAGGCCGGGCTGACCGCGATGCCCTTGAAGCCGGCGCGCTCGCACAGCGCGCCGACGACGAGCGCCACGGCATGCGGTCGCTTCGCCGGGGCCAGGTGCGCGAACGCGGCGAGCACGTCGTCGAATCGCGCGGTCGTCACGAGCCGGCCAATCACGTCATCGTCGTAGGCGCGTAGGGCGCCGCGCAGCGTGTCGTCGGCAGCGGCAGCGGCCTCTGCGGGTGGGCGAGCACCGCCGAGCAGGACGGCGACATCGGCGATCACGCCGGGCGGCGGCATCGCGGGCAGCTCGCTCGCACACGCGATGATCGCGCCGGCAACCGCGGTGTCATCGTCCTCGGTGATCACGCGGCGCAAGCACAGGCCCGCTGCGAGCCAGCCGGCGACGTCCGCCTGCGATCGAAGCTCGGCCTTCGCGCTCACGACAGCCCGAGCAACCTCGGCACCTTCTCCTCGAGCAGGTCGATCTCGTCGCGGGTCTCGCCGAGGTACGACAGCAGCCGGAGATCGGCGCGCTCGACGGCGCCGCCGTGGACGATCCACGCGTGGGTGCGCAGCAGCCGGTAGAGCTTCACGACCTTGCGATCGGACACGAAGACGCCGTCCTCGCGGACCAGCGTCTTGAGCACGCGCCGCAGCTCGCGGAGTAGCTCGTCGGAGAAGTACAGCTCGCGGTCGCGCAGCTCGCGGCCATCCGGCGACGTCGTGCGGCGTGCGAGGACATGCGTGAGGTGGCGGTGCGCTTTCACGAAGTCCTCGAGGCTCGCGTGATCCTCGACCCACGGCTTCTGGTTCAGCTCGCGCTGGGTATAGGCGTCGAGCCCGGCATCGATCAGCTCGACGAAGTGCTCGTCCTGCACCGATCGGCAGGCCGCTTTGAGCACGAAGCGATCCTTGAGCGCCGCGAGCTCGGCGTTCTCGGGTAACTCGTTCGTCGCCGCGAGCAGGATCCGCAGCTTGACCGGGACCGGCTGGCCATCCTGGTAGAACTTGCGCTCGTTGATCACGGTGAGCAGCGAGTTGAGGATCGCGGAGTTCGCCTTGAAGATCTCGTCGAGGAACACCAGGCGCGCGGTCGGCAGCTTGCCGCGATCGCGCGCCTGGTGTTCCTCGACGAGATCTTCAAGGCGAACTCCGCGATCCTCAACTCGCTGCTCACCGTGATCAA
>JBKJUF010000045.1:0-5058 GCA_046590445.1 Kofleriaceae bacterium | reverse complement strand
GTTGGTCGCATCGCGCGCGATCAGCGCGGTGATGAATTCCTGGACCGCGGCGGGCGACGTCGCATCCGAGAATGAGGTCGTCGTGATCACGTCGACGTTCTTGCCGAGCTTGTTCGGGTTCTCCTTGAACGCTGTGCCGATCTGGTAGGTATCGCAGCCCTCGGCGAGCACGACCTGGTAGCGATCGGCCGGCATCGGCGCCGCGCGGATATCGGCGTCGTCGAGATCGCCCTCCGAGGTCTTCTTCCAGTTCGCGATCGCGAAGCCGTAGAACGGGCCCGAGTGACCGGAGTAGATGATGACGTCGCGGGTCGCGAGCGACTGCATCGCGAGGCCCTCGAGGATCTTGCCGCCCGCGTCGGTGTCGGGGTCGACCGCGGTCGCTGGCTTGCCGAAGTACATCCGGATCTCGACCTTGACGTCGCGGCCATCGGCCTTGACGGTGCGGGTGAACGCGCCCGTCGTGTGGGTCATCGCGTCCCAGCTCGCGACCGGCGTGCGGAAGCCCTGCTCCTTGAGCCAGGTGAAGAACTGCTTGCTGTGCTTGAGGTGGTACGCCGAGTGGTAGTCCCACCCGAAGTACACGTCCATGTCGAGCTTGCCGTCGGCGGTGAGGCGCGCCATGTCGAAGAAGCCATCAGTCGACGCGGTCTCGCGTGCGATCGAGAACGTGATCAGCTCCTTCTTGTCGGCGGGGACCGCGGCGGGATTCCAGCCATCCCACGGCGCGTTGCGATACCACTCGCCGTTGGTCTCGAGCTGCGCCATCTCGGTGTTGGTCGGGCGCCCGATCTCGAGGTCGAAGACCGTCTTGCCGCTGACCGTGCGGATCGGCAGCTTCGACATCAGGCTCTTGCCGCCAGCGGCGAGCTGCTTGAACGTGAAGTCGTACGTGATCTTGTCGGCGCGCTCGCGCATCTCGAGGTCCTCGTACGCGCCGGCCTTCGCCATGCCGCCGAAGCCACCGAAGCTCGCGTTCGGATCCGTGTGCTCCTTGTCGACCAGGTACTGGGTGACGAACCAGGCGATCGCGATCTGCTTGAAGCCGACCAGGCGCTTGGCCTCGCGCAGCCGGTCTGCCACCGGGCGGGCCGCGAATGCGGCGTCGAGGGTGACCGTGGTCTTGCCCTGGAGGATGTACTCGACCGCTGACATGCTGAGGAAGTCGTCTGCCTTGGAGTCATCGACGAAGATCGAATCCTCGGGATCCTCCGACTCGTCCGGGGCGGTGCAGCCGCCGGCGGCGGAGATCAGGCTGACACCCAGGACAGCCGCGAACAGGCGAGTCATGCGCATGGGGCCCGATAGAGCAACCGATGTGCCCGGTTTCCGGACGTCCCGGTCAAGGCCGGACAGCCAGTTGCACCGGTCCGGGAGCCGCCGGCTACTCGGCTAGCCGGCGGCCGGTGTCGGAGGCGGGGTCGGGGTGCCCGCCGCGACGGCCTGCGGTGGCTGCGCGAACACGTGGGTACGGTAGTACCGCAGCTCGTCGATCGACTCGCGGATGTCGTCGAGCGCGCGGTGCGTCTCCTGCTTCTGCGGCTGCTTCGCGATCACCTGCGGGAACCAGCGGCGCGCGAGCTCCTTGATCGACGAGACATCGACCATCCGGTAGTGGAGGCGGGTATCGAGCTTCGGCATGTAGCGGCGGATGAAGCGGCGGTCCTGGTGGATCGAGTTGCCTGCGAGCACCGGCCGGTCTTTTGCACCGCAGTGGGTGGCGAGGAACACGAGTGTCTGCGCCTCTGCCTCGGCATCGCTGATCGACGACGTCTTCACGCGCTCGGTCAGGCCCGATGACTTGTGGTGCGTGCGGTTCCAGTCATCCATCGCGGCGAGCACGACGTCGTCCTGGTGGATCACGAGGTCCGGGCCGACCGCGATCTCGGTCAGGTTCCCGTCGGTGAGGATCGTCGCGATCTCGATGATCCGTTCCTTGGCCGGGTCGAGGCCTGTCATCTCCATGTCGAGCCAGACCAGGATGTCGTTGCCAGCGCTAGCCATCGTCGGACCTTACAGAAGAACCGCCGCCGTTGCATAGCGTCAGGCGGCCGCGGACGCGCGCATCGTCGCGACCTCGGCCTCGGGCGGCAAGCCCCAGCCGACCTCGTAGCCGAAGGCGACGCGCGCCGATCGGGTCTGCGTGTTGCCGTCCATCAGATCGATCGCGTCGAGCGGCACCAGGGCAGGGTGCGAGTAGCCGACCGCGTGGGCGAGCTGGACGAGATCCTTGCGGAGCGTCGCGAGGTAGTTCGCGAGGCGCACGGACTTCAGCGTCGGATCGAGGCCGCGCATCAGCCAGCGATTCTGGGTCGCCACGCCGGTCGGGCAGTGCCCGGTGTGGCAGCGCTGCGCCTGGATGCAGCCGATCGACAGCATCGCCTCGCGCGCGACGTTGATCATGTCGCAGCCCAGCGCGAGCGCGAGCAGCGCGTGCTCGGGGAAGCCGAGCTTGCCAGAGCCGATGAACACGACCTTGTGGTGCACGCCGGCCTCGGCGAACGTTCGATAGACCTGGGTGAAGCCGAGCTTGAACGGCAGCGCGACGTGGTCGGTGAACGTCAGCGGCCCGGCACCCGTGCCACCTTCACCGCCATCGATCGTCACGAAGTCCGGCGCGCGGCCGGTCTTCTCGATCTGGGTGGCGAGGTCGCGCCAGAACCCGAGGTCGCCGACCGCGGACTTGATGCCAACGGGCAGACCGGTCGCGTCGGCGAGCCGCTCGATGAAGTCGAGCATGCTCGAGACATCGGAGAACGCGGTGTGGTTCGCCGGGCTGATGCAGTCCTTGCCCATCTCGATGCCGCGGATCTTCGCGATCTCGGGCGTGATCTTCGCGGCCGGCAGCACGCCGCCGAGCCCGGGCTTGGCGCCCTGCGAGAGCTTGACCTCGATCGCGCGGACGCGCGCGGAGCCGACGCTCTCGAGGCAGCGCTCCATCGAGAACCGCCCTTGATCGTCGCGGCAGCCGAAGTAACCGGTGCCGATCTGCCACATCACGTCGCCGCCCTTGCGGTGGTAGTCCGAGATCCCGCCCTCGCCGGTGTTCTGCAGCGCACCGGCGAGGCCGACGCCGCGGTTGATCGCCTCGACTGCCGCCCCCGAGAGCGAGCCGTAGGACATCGCCGAGGTGTTGACGATCGACGTCGGCCGGAACGCCTTCGCGCGACCGCGGAAGCCGCCGAGGATGCGGACGCTGGGCAGCGGGAAGTTGCCGTCGTAGCCGGGCTCGCCGGCATGCGGCGTGTGGATCGGGAACGCGCTGTGGCGAACGAGGATGTAGCCAGGCTTCTCGATGTCGTTGTCGGTGCCGAACGAGAAGTAGTTGTTCTCCCGCTTCGCCGACGCGTAGACCCACCGCCGCTGGTCGCGCGAGAACGGCCGCTCCTCGTCGTTCGAGGTGACGATGTACTGCCGCAGCTCGGGCCCGATCTTCTCGAGCCAGTACCGGAAGTGGCCGACGACCGGGAAGTTGCGAAGGATCGCGTGCTTCTTCTGCGTCAGGTCGTGGATGGCCACGACGACCACAAACCCGAGCATGCCAAAGCCGATCCAGGCCCACGTCGCCATGTCGCCCACTGTATCTCGGCCGTCGTGCCGGGCGACAGCGCCCGCACAGATCCCGCGTTCAGCTGCTACCGGCGCCCGTCGTGAAGTCGCGGGCGGAGCTGCATGTGATCCAGTCGTGCGAACGACGTACCAGCTACTCGCCGTCCCAGTAGCGGATCGCGCCGGTGTCCATGTGGACGAAGCCGCTGCTGCGGTAGAAGCCGACGCCGCCGATCGCCTGGGCCTTCGCCCACGCGTGCAAGCGCTGCACGGTCACCCGCGGGATGTAGAAGTCGACGGCATTGCCCTTGGTGTGCTGGCTGTCGCGCGCGACCTGGCGGCCCTTCTTGCGCAGCATCAGGTTGTACTTCGGGTGGCGGAACGCCGACACGACGAACACGGTGTCGCTGCGAAAGCTCGTCGCCGCCGACAGCAGGATCTCGACGAGCCGCGGCTCCATCGGGCTCGGCCGGTTCGTGTAGTGGTCGCGCAGGAATCGATCGATCGTCAGTTGCGGCGGCAGCTCGCCCGGGACGACCGCGAGCCACTCGTGGGTCCACGCGTTGTAGAGGTTGACGAGCGGCTTGGGCTTGGTGCCCGACGCCAGCAGTGGCTTGCGATGCACCGCCTTGCCGGCGCGCTCGCGATCCTTCTTCGATGTCTCGTGTTCGGCGCGTGCCACCGGGGCGGCCAGCAGCCCCGCAGCGACGACGGCGATCGCGAGCATGCGAGGCACCTCGGGCACCTCAGCCCCTCAGGCCCGATGTCGCAGCTTGACGAGCGTCTCCGCCGGCAAGACTTCGTTGAGCGAGCCCGAGCGGAAGCCCGCGAGGTCGAGCGCGACGTACGCGAACCCGAGCTGCTTGCCGAGCGCGACCACCTGCTCGCGGACCTCGACGATCCGCGGCAGCTCGGCGGTCTCGATCTCGACGCGCGCGATCGTGTCGTGGAAGCGAACGCGGATCTGGCGGAACCCGAGCGCACGCAAGCCGTCCTCGAATGTGTCGACGCGGCGCAGGCGGTCCTCGGTGATCTGCGTGCCGTACGGAAATCGCGACGACAGGCACGCGAGCTGCGGTTTGTCCCAGGTCCGCAGCCCGAGCTCGCGCGACGCGGCGCGGACATCGGCCTTCGTGAAGCCGGCGTCGACGAGCGGCATCCGCGATCCCCGCTCGCGGGCAGCGGCGATCCCGGGGCGGACGTCGCCGAGGTCGTCGAGGTTCGTCCCGAGCGCGATCGGCGCGCCACCGAGAGTCGCGGCGATCGGCGTCGCGATGTCCATCAGCTCGGTCTTGCACAGCGCGCAGCGATGCGTCGGGTTGTCCGCGAAGCCCGGCACCTCGAGCTCGTGCGAGTCGATGACGTGGTGACGTGCGCCGAGCCCGAGCTCGGCGGCGAGCGAGACGGCATCGGCGACCTCGGAGCGCGCCATCGTCACCGAGACCGCGGTCACCGATGCCGTCTCGCTCGCCGCCGAGCTCGGGCTCGGCGCACGTCACCACGTCATCG
>JBKJUF010000010.1:0-5743 GCA_046590445.1 Kofleriaceae bacterium | reverse complement strand
CGGCCGATTTAGCACCGCCGTCGTCAACCACTTCGCCACCACCGCGGCGGCGCCGGGCACCTCGTGGCGACTTGGCTGGGACACGCCGTCGACGATCGCAGGCGTCTCGCATGCTGGCGATCGCTGGCCGCGTACCGGCAGCATCGGCCACCTCGGCTTCACCGGCACCTCGCTGTGGCTCGACCTGCCGCGCCGCCGCTGGGTCGTGCTCCTCACCAATCGCGTCCACCCCACGCGTCACGCCAGCAGTGCCGATCACATCAAGGCCCTGCGTCGCAGCGTCAACGACGCCGGATCAGGCACAGACAGAACTCTCACAAGTTCCCGCGCGTAAGCCCGCGTCGAATTGGGGACAGACGCAACTTGCGCAACTTCGCGCGAGACGCGTGCGTTCGAGCGTCGTCGGATTTCTGCCTTCGCGTGAACGATCTCGCGACGATGCAGATCGCTAGTTGCGCAAGTTGCGTCTGACCCCTTGCCGGGATGACAGCAATGGTGAGGCGCGTCGTGTCGGCATGGCGCGATCGCGGTTGGTGCTGACGAGAGATCGCGGATCTGAGAGACGGCGCGATGCTTGCTTTGGTGGCGCGCATGAAAGCATTCACGGCTTCGCTCTTCGCGCTCCTGCTCGCAGGACCTGCGCTCGCCGATCCCAACACGAAGGCACCTCCGCGAACCGCAACGTCACCGGTCGTGGCGCAGCCCGCGATGGTCTTGCCGACGGTGCAGTCGGTACGGCTGTCGGTCGCCGTCAAGTCCGGGGCCGATGTCCGGACGCACGAGCTCGTGATCTCCGAACGCGGCTGCGGCAGCATCAAGGATCGGAGTGCGAGTTACGAGGACGAGGTACGGATCTGCAGCACGGTCATGGCGAAGGGATTGATGCTCGAGCTCGACGGCTCGACCCGTGCGGGAATGAACGAATACCGCACGCGGTCCGAGGTGCTGCTCGCGCGCAGCGGCGCGGTGATCGAGGTCGGGCGCGCGGGCGGCGTGCGCTACGTCTTGAAGACCCTCTAGCGCCCTCTAGCGCCCTCTAGCGCCCTCTAGCGCCGGGCGTTGCGGAGCGGCTTGCGCTTCTTCGGCGTGCTCGGCGCGCGGGCGTCGGAACCAGGCGAGCCGAACATCCCGTTGACGCCACGATCGGCGCACGCCCAGAGCGAGATCAGGATGGCTAGATCGGCGAGGGCGCGCCGGCTCATCGAGGCGGGGATCACGAGGCCGTAGGTCTCGGAGACGAAGCGGAGATCGCGGAGCACGCGCGAGACGTCGTCGCGGCTGACGTCGCCGTGCCAGTACACGACGCGGGTCAGTAGCAGCTCCTGGTGGCGGCGCAGGAACTCGCCCATCGAGAGCGGCTCGGCGATGCGCACCGACGGCGGCTTGCAGATCTCGAGGAGATCCTCGAGGTACTCGTTCCAGTGGCGCGCGAGCCGACGGTTCTCGGGGCGGCGCAGGAACTTCACGCGCTCGACCGAGAAGTCCGCCTTGACGGTCGTGCGAAACCGCGGCGAGACCGCCATCAGATCGTAGAGCGTCGGAGGCTTGTCGGTCGCGTAGTCGGTGTCGTGGTAGCGCCACCAGTTGCGGAGCTGCGGCCAGGTGCGGACCGAGAGCAACGGATCATCGGTCGAGTCGACGACCACGAACCGCCGGTCCTCGGCACGGAGCACGGTGATCCAGTGCGACCACTCGTCGACACAGAGCAGCACCGGCGTCTGCTCGCGGAGGTGCTTGACGAGGACCTTGCGTGCGTCCTCGGCATCGCTGCGGCGTTCGAGCACGAGGTCGCACTCGAAGGCGCGAGCTGCGCGCGCGAGCTGGATCTCGTTGGTCCCGGACCACCAGTGCGTCTTCGCGGTCGACGCGATCTGGGTGACATCGACCATGCGGCCGAGCGCGAGCAGCGCGTGCTTGAGCGCGAACGGACCGCAGGTCCACTCGTTGGGTTGGGGATAGAACCCGGGTCCTGCTAGCTGGCCCGCCGGCGGCACGGCGTGAACTCTAGCAGAGCCAACCTCGCCAAGCCCTGCGGCAGGCCACTCCTAACGAAGTAATTTCAAACGCTTGGCTGCCACACCCACCGTCGGCCGAACTGAACGGAATCGCGGGGATGTGCCGCGATCAGCTGCGCCCAGCCACGGAGAACCCGGGAGTGGGCAGATCTTGCGGCTGCCCGCTCGACCGCATCAAGCACGAAGCCGCGCTGGCGATCGAAGTACTCGGGAGACCAGGCAATTTCGGAGACGTCGATCACCGCGATCGACCCGATCCGGTTGGCACAGTCCTCGAGCCAGCGCACGAGCTCGTGCTCCCAGCGACTGCTCGCGACCGTGCTCGCCGCGGCCGCGGTCTGTCGAAACATGCTCGCGGCGACCGGTCCGGAGACCATCAGCTCGACGGCGGGCCCGAGTCGATGGTTGGAGAACACCATCATTGCGCGGACCCTAACCGGTTGCTCTGACACTAGTGACGACCGTCCCCATCGGGAGCCCGAGGTTTTCGAGGAGGGTTGCGCAGGCGATGCACGGCGCGACGTGGGTGCCGTCCGGGTAGAGCGGCGAGCGCTCCGCGCCGATTGCGATCGCGCCGGGGCCGAGCTCGGCGAGCGCGGCGCGCAGGGGATCACCGGCGATCGTGCCGGGCTCGAGGCCATGGCGCTGCTCGCAGAGGCCGAGGTACCCGCCGAGAGCATGAGCGAGCGCGCAGGCGCCGGGCGGGACGTGGGCAGCGGGTGGCCGATCGTGCGCGAGGTGCTCGATCCAGTCGAGGTAGAAGGCGGCGAAGCTCGGCGCGATCGGAGTGACGATGCCGAGGGCACGCGCGTCGAGCCAGACCTGGCCGCGGAGGTCACCGTCGAGGATCACGATCGCGGCGTAGCCACAGCCGAGGTGCGAGACCGGGATCGCGCGGCCGGGGGAAGCGGCATAGACGAGCTCGGCGGCACGCGGGCTCGGGAGCCAGCCGTGGTACGGGCCGGCGCCGCCGTCGCCGGCAGTGATCGCGAGCTCGCGGAGGTCCTCGGGGAGCGGCCCGAGCGCGCGCTCGATCGTGGCAAGGGCGGCCTCGGCGAGCGGCGGCGCGAGCTCGTAGCGGTGATGCGCGGCGCCAAATCTCCTCAAGTTTCGATCGCCGGCGGCGAGCGCGGCGAGGGTCTCGCGCAGGGTGGCAGCAAGCTCACTCACCGATGACCGAGACGGTGATCCGTCGGCGGTGCGGTGACGTGCGGTGCTCCCACAGATAGAGCCCCTGCCAGGTGCCGAGGACGAGCCGGCGATCGGCGATCGGGATGCCGATCGAGGTCTGCGTCAACACGTTGCGGACGTGCGCGGGCATGTCGTCGTCGCCCTCGTCGGTGTGCGTGAACAACCGATCGCCGTCGGGGACGAGCCGCGCCATGAACGCCTCGAGATCGCGGCGCACGGCCGGGTCGGCATTCTCGCAGACGATCAACGACGCACTCGTGTGATGGATCCACACCGTCGCGAGGCCGATGCGCGCGCGACTGTCCGTGACGACGCTAGCGACATCCTTGGTGACGTCGTGGAACCCACGCGCGTTCGTCGCGACGGTCAACTCGCCGTGGTGAATCATGCGACGTTGGGTCGCAGACGCGCGGGGCCCTGTCAAGCGACGCGAAAATGACATTGCCGACGACGAGCAGTACCCTGGCCGCGTGCTCAAGCGGGGGTTGCGGTATGTAGACGAGATTTCGGAGGTCGTCCGGAATCAACTCGCCCTCGCATACAGCGCGAAGGATCTGATCGGCTACGGCCTGCGCAAGCGGATGCGCGAGGGCTACACCGCGAAGGACGTTCGCGCGGACCTGCTCGCGTCCCTCGTGGTCGGCGTCGTCGCGCTGCCGCTGTCGATGGCGCTCGCGATCGCGTGTGACGTGCCGCCGCAACACGGGCTCTACACCGCGATCATCGCCGGCGTGGTGTGCGCGTTGCTCGGCGGCACGCGCTTTCAGGTGACCGGGCCGACGGCCGCGTTCGTCGTGATCCTGCTGCCGATCGTCCACAAGCACGGGCTCGGCGGCCTGCTCGTCGCCGGCATGATGGCGGGCGTCATCCTCTTCGCGATGGGGCTCGCGCGCCTCGGGCGGCTCATGCAGTTCGTGCCGCATCCGGTGACCACAGGCTTCACCGCGGGCATCGCCGTGGTGATCGCGATGTTCCAGCTGCGCGACATCCTCGGCCTGACGCTGCCGCGGACCGAGGGCACCATCGAGTATCTCGCGGCGGTGTGGGACGCCCGCGGTGGCACCAACTACTGGGACCTCGGGATCGCGGTGCTCACCGTGATCCTGCTCCTCGTGCTGCCGAAGATCCTGAGGCGCGTGCCGGCGCCGCTCGTCGCGCTCGTCGTGCTCTCGCTGCTCGTCATGCTGCTCGACTCCCTGATCCCGAGCTTCCACGCGACGACGATCGGCTCGAAGTTCCACTACGACCTCGGCGGCGTACAGCACGCCGGGATCCCGCCGCTGCCGCCGTTGCCGGTCATCCCGTGGCAGCAGGGCGAGCACCCGTTCACGCTCGACTACCAGACCGTCCGCGATCTGCTGCCGTCCGCCTTCGCGATCGCGATGCTCGGAGCCATCGAATCGCTGATGACGGCGGTCGTCGCGGATGGCATGAGCGGCACCGATCACGATCCGAACTCCGAGCTGATCGCTCTCGGCATCGGGAACATGATCTGCCCGTTCTTCGGCGGCATCGCTGCGACCGGCGCGCTCGCCCGCACCGCCACCAACATCCGCGCCGGCGCTCGCTCGCCAATCGCCGCCGTGCTGCACGGGATCTTCCTCCTCGCGTGCACGATCGCGCTCGCACCGCTCGTCGCGTACCTACCGATGGCCGCGCTCGCGGGCCTGCTGTTGATCGTCGCGCGCAACATGTCCGAGGCGCGCCACTTCATCCGGCTGACCCGGATCGCGCCGCGTAGCGACGTGATGGTGATGCTGACGTGCTTCACGCTCACCGTCGTGTTCGACATGGTGATCGCGGTGACGTTCGGCGTGCTGCTCGCCGCGCTGATGTTCATGCGGCGGATGGCCGTGATGACGCACACCACGCTCAAATCCCCGAGCGACATCCGGTTCGAGGTCCCACCCGGCGTCCGGCTCTACGAGATCGCCGGGCCGCTGTTCTTTGGGGCCGCGAAGACCGCGATGGAGGCGCTGCACAGGACGGGCACGAGCGACAAGGTGGTGATCCTGTCGATGACGCACGTGCCCACGATCGACGCGACCGGGCTCGTCGCGCTCGAGTCCGCGCTCGATCGCCTGCATCGCTCGAACGTGAAGGTGATCTTCGCGGGGCTGACGCCCGAGGTCACCGAGATCCTCGACCGCGCGGACATCAAGCGCGCACCGGGCAAGCTCGCGTACGCCCCCGACGTCGAGACCGCGATCAGCATGGCGATCGTCCACACCGCCCGCACGGCGGCCGCGACCTAAGTACAGGTCCCCGCAAGTTGGTGATCATCCGAGCCCGAGCCCGAGCCCGAGCCCGAGCCCGAGGAAGACGAGCAACCTGTTGCCGGTTCGGTCGATACGCTCGGCAGGAACGACTTCGAGCACGAGCGTCTCGATGTGTACCGAGCCGCCATCGAGCTGCTCGCCTGGCAGATACGATCGCGGGTGGCCTGCCTCGCGGTAGAGCATATCTGGCAGATCAACTACGCCGAGCCTCATCGTCGATTCCGTTCAACATCGCCGAGGGTGCCGGCGAATTTGCAC
>JBKJUF010000765.1:0-3805 GCA_046590445.1 Kofleriaceae bacterium | reverse complement strand
GACGTGCAGCGTGCCGCCGTAGTTGACCTGCATGTCGACGAGCGGATTCGCGACCGACGCGACGACCGACACCTGTGCCGCGAGGTGAACGATCCGCTCGACCGGCCCGTACTTCGTCGTGATCGCGGCGAGCGCGGCGAAGATCCCGTGCGCGACGTCGCAGGTCACGATCTCGAGCGCGGGCCGCTCGCCGTCGAACCGGTGCCTGGCGTCGAGCCAGCGCGCGAGGTTCGCTCGCTTGCCGGTGCTGAAGTTATCGAGCACGACGACGCGGTGGCCAAGCTCGATCAGCTTGTCGACGGTATGCGAGCCGATGAAACCGGCTCCGCCGGTGACGACCGCGATCGGAGATGCGCTCATGCGGCCCACTCTACCCCCACGCTGTTAGTGTCGGCACGTGAGGCGAACATGAGAGCCATCCAGATCGAACGGACCGGCGGCCCGGAGGTCCTGCGGCCCACGGCCGTCGATGTCGGCGAACCCGGCCCCGGCGAGGTCCGCGTCCGTCATTCCGCGTGCGGCGTCAACTTCATCGACACCTACCACCGGACCGGGCTCTATCCGCTGCCGCTCCCCGCGATCCTCGGCGTCGAGGGTGCCGGCGTCGTCGAGGCGATCGGGCCGGGCGTCACCCACATCGCGGTTGGCAACCGCGTCGCTTACGCCACGCCGCGCCCGGGCAGCTACGCCGAGCGTCGCGTGCTGCCGGCGACGCCGGTCGTGCGGATCCCCGACGAGCTCGACTTCGAGCGCGCCGCCGCGCTGATGCTCAAGGGCCTGACCGCCCAGTACCTACTCCGCCACACGCGCCCGCAGCGCGAGCTCGAGGCCGGCGACTTCATCGTCTGGCATGCCGCCGCCGGCGGCGTCGGTCTGATCGCCTGCCAGTGGGCGCGCGCGCTCGGCTACCGGCTGATCGCGACTGCGGGCTCGCGCGACAAGTGTGATCTCGCGCTCCGCCACGGTGCCACGCACGCGATCGACTACCGCACCGAGGACGTCGTCGCCCGTGTCCGCGAGATCACCGGCAACACCGGCGTCAAGGTCGTCTATGACTCGGTCGGCAAGGATACCTGGGAGCGGTCGCTCGATTGCTTGCAGCCGCTCGGCCTGATGGTGAGCTTCGGCAACGCCAGCGGCCCGGTCCCGCCGGTCAACCTCGGCCAGCTCGCGGCCAAGGGCTCGCTGCATGTGACCCGCCCCACCCTGTTCACGCACCTCGCGACCCGCGAGGTCACCGACGCCATGACCGCCGAGCTGTTCGCGCTCGTCACGGCCGGCACGATCACCATCGATCCGCCGCGCAGCTACGCGCTCGACGACGCTGCCCAGGCGCACCGCGATCTCGAGGCCCGGAGCACCACCGGCTCGCTCGTCCTCGTGCCCTGACGGGGGACGGTGTCAATCTTTCGGGAGGGGACGGTGTCAATCTTGTCAACCTTTCCCCAGGCCGGCCGACAAGCGCGCATGCCCCGCTATGCACGCTGCAGCATCCCCGGTCTCGTTCATCATCTTCGTTGGCGCTTTGTCGATCGCGAATGGTTCTTTCGCGGCGACGAAGAACGCGAAAAATATCTCCAACTGCTCGCCTACGCTTTGAGCGCCACCGATTGGAGGTGCCTGGCGTTCTGCCTCATGAGCAACCACCTGCACTTCGCCATGGTCGCTGGCTCTTCGGCGCTGTCGTCGTGGTCACGCAAGGTGAACGTTCCATTCGCCGCCTGGATGAACGAGAGGTATCAACGACTTGGCAGCTTGTTCGCAGATCGTCCGGGCGAGAGCGCGATGTACCTGGTCGAGAAGGAAGCCGCGACCCTCGCGTACATTCACAACAATCCGGTCCGGGCCGGCGTGGTCGGGCTTGCACGCGAGAGCACGTGGTCGAGTCACGACATCTACCTTGGCAAGCGCCGGTGCCCGCCTTGGCTGCATGTTCGAGAGGGGCTCGAGCGCAGTGGTTTCCTCGACGCTCCCGATGCTTTCGATGCGTACGTGAACGCCTCCATCAACGACGACTACGAGCTCCCTGACCTGGCAGAGATCCGGCGGCAGGCACGAAAACAACATGGCAACGTCGAGGTCGGAACACCTGTCGTCGGCGTTAGCACGATGGAGATTCCGATCGTCGCTCGCCCCTTCGCGACCGTCCGGCCATCCGTAGATTCGTTGCTCGAGGCAGTAGGACGCGAGGTCGGCGTCACGACTGACTATTTCGCTCGGCGCTACGCGCGTGATTCAACTGCGATAGCGCGCCGCATTGCGGTGCATAGCGCCAAGCAAATGGGCGTCGCGATCAGCGATGTTGCCAGCGCGATGGGCGTGAGTCGCCAGCGTGGCTCGGTGATCGGGCAGCAGCCGCTATCGCCAGAGGAGCACGCGAGGGTCGAAGCCATCTGCGAGCGCTTCCGGCGACTGAAGCTGCTCGGCACGAAAGGTTGACAAGGTTGACACCGTCCCCTGTCAAATGTTGACAAGGTTGACACCGTCCCCTACTGGAACGCGATGCGCCAGAGCTGGCCGAGGATGACGTCGAGCGCGACCTTGTTGTCGCCACCCTCCGGGACGATCAGGTCGGCCCAGCGCTTCGAGGGCTCGACATGCTCGAGGTGCATCGGCCGGACGGTCGCGTAGTACTGGTCGCGGACGGACTGGAAGCTGCGGCCGCGCTGCTCGAGATCGCGGCGGATGCGTCGGATCAGCCGGATGTCGGCGTCGGTATCGACGAAGATCTTGATGTCGAGCTGCTCGCGCAGGATCGCCTCGGTGAACACCAGGATACCCTCGACGATGATCACCCGAGCGGCCGGGACCTGGCGGGTGTCGGGGCGGCGCGTGTGCGTCGCGAAGTCGTAGATCGGGATCTCGACGGTGCGGTTTTCGCGCAGTGCACGCAGGTGATCGGCGAGCAGGCTGCTCTCGAGCGACTCCGGGTGATCGTAGTTGATGCGCGTGCGCTCTTCGAAGCTGAGGTGCGCCTGGTCGCGGTAATAGGCATCGTGTTCGATCGTCACGCAGCGTCCGGCGGGCATCGCGGCCGCGAGCTTGTGGGCGACCGTGGTCTTGCCGGATCCGGTACCACCGGCGATCCCGACGACGAGCGGACGCGGAGGGTCACGGTCAGACATCGCCGCGGGTCTTACTACGGGATGACCGACGAGATCATCCCGATGACGAACGGAGTGACGGTCCCGCGGATGCGCAGCATCGTGCCATCACGGGTGACGTCGATGCGGCCGACGATCTTCGGGTTCGCGTCCTTGAACACCGGATCGAGCTCGGCCTGTACGACCTCGACGAGCTTCTGCGCGGTGACCGCGTCCCGGGTGTCCACCGCGACGTCGAGCGCAGCCCCGGTATCATCGACGCGCGACCACGTGACGAGGTCGCTGCCGGCGGGGAGCCGCGCGCTCGGCCACGGCAGCTTGTCGCTGCCGTCGACGACCATGCCGATCGTGCGGTCCGCGGGGAGCCTGGCGAGGAGCTTCTTGGCGTGAGTGGTGCCGCCTCGGCTGCCGCCGCTGCCCTGGTGATTCCCCTGGCCCGCCTTCGCGAGCGCATGCACCTGAGCGGCAGCGAGGTCCTCGCGCACGCTGAGGTAGACCGTGTGATCGTCGATGAAGTCGACCCAGCCGATCCGCGGCAGCTGCAGCATCGTCGCGCCGTCGGGCATCTCGAGCTTGACGATGTCATCCGCGAAGCACGCCTCGACATCCGCGCGCCGCCAGCGGCCGCGCACGATCAGCGTCGCGCGGTCGCCGTCCTCGAGCGACTTCGCGGCGAACACGACCCACTCGGAGCCCGCGAG
>JBKJUF010000755.1:0-5614 GCA_046590445.1 Kofleriaceae bacterium | reverse complement strand
GCAACAGCATCGGCGGGCTGCGCTTCCTCGGCGCGACCGACTGGCGCGACTTCGTCGAGGCGATGAGCGTCATCGAGCGCGCGCTGCGCACCGACGCGATCTATCCGACCATGGACTTCGCGACGCGCGATCGGTATCGCCACGTCGTCGAGCAGCTCGCGAGGCGATGTCGGGTCTCCGAGCTCGCGGTCGCGGAGCGCGCGATCGCGCTTGCCGCCGAGAGCCCGAGAGGGAGCGAGCCAGCGGACGCTGGCGAGCGGGGCCCGTCGCCACGCGCTCGCCACGTCGGCTACTTCTTGATCGACCGCGGCCGCCGCACGCTCGAGCTCGCCGCGTGCCGGCGGCCCCACGCCCGCGCGCTCGCTCGGCCGCCAGGCGCCGCGCTCCGGCTCGTGCCCTACCTCGGCGCGATCGGCGGCGTCTCCGGTGCAGTGGTCCTCGCGGTCGCGCTCGTGACGCGCACGACGATGCTCGGGACCGCCGCGCTCGTCGCCCTTGGCATCGCGACCGCGGTGTGCGCGAGCCAGCTCGCCATCGCGATCGTCCACTGGGCGGCGACGCTGCTCGTTCACCCGCGCGTCCTGCCGCGCCTCGACTTCTCGCGTGCGATCCCCGACGCGCACCGCACGATGGTCGCGATCCCGACGATGCTGACCAGCGCCGGGACGATCGACGAGCTGGTCGACGCGCTCGAGGTCAGGTTCCTCGCGAACCGCGACCCGAACCTGTCGTTTGCCCTCGTCGGTGATCTCCGCGATGCGCCGGAGCAGCACGGCGACGACGACGCGGCCCTGATCGCGCGGGCGACGGCGGCGATCGAGGCGCTGAACGTCAAGTATCCAGATCCTGCGCGTGGCGGCGGGTTCTTCCTGTTCCACCGCGACCGCCGCTGGAACCCGCGCGAGGGCGCGTGGATGGGCTGGGAGCGCAAGCGCGGCAAGCTCGAGGATCTCAACGCTGCGTTGCGCGGCCAGCTCGACCGCTTCTCGACGGTCGCCGGGCCAATCGATCGGTTGCGCGAGGTCCGGTACGTGATCGCGCTCGACAGCGATACCGACTTGCCCCGCGACGCCGCGCGCGAGCTCGCCGCGACGCTCGCGCATCCGCTCAATCGTCCGGTCATCGACCCGGTCCTCGGCCGGGTCACCGAGGGCTATGCCATCCTGCAGCCGCGCGTCGGGATCACGCTCGCCTCCGCGAACGGGTCGCGGTTCGCCCGGCTGTTTGCCGGCGATTGCGGCATCGATCCGTACACGCGGGCCGTCTCGGACGTCTACCAGGATGTGTTCGGCGAGGGCTCGTTCATCGGCAAGGGCATCTACGATGTCGACGCCGTGCAGGCCGCGCTCGGCGGCAAGCTGCCGGAGAACCGCATCCTCAGCCACGATCTGCTCGAGGGTGCCTACGGGCGCGCCGGCCTCGTCACCGACGTGATCTTGTTCGAGGATTACCCTGTCGCATACGCCGCCGACGCGAGCCGGCGCGCGCGCTGGATCCGTGGCGACTGGCAGATCGCGCGCTGGCTACTGCGCCGTGTCCCCGGCAGCGACCCGCGCCGCGCCAAAAACCCGATCTCGCTGCTGTCGCAATGGAAGATCGTCGACAACCTGCGACGCAGCCTCGTGCCGATCGCGATGGTGGCGCTGCTCGCGATCGCGTGGATCGCGCCGGAGGCCGCGTGGCCGGCGATCGGGCTCGTTGCCGCGACGCTGTTCGTGCCGGGCTTGCTCTCCGCTGCTTCGGCGCTGGTCAGGCGCCCGACCGAGGTGCCGGTGGGTGCCCACGTCGGCGAGGTCTTCGACAACGCCGGCCGCCAGGTGATCCGCGAGGCCTTCACGCTCGCGTGTTTGCCCTACGAGGCCGCACTGAGCCTCTCCTCGATCCTTCGCGCCACGACGCGCGTCGTGTTCACGCGCAAAAAGCTGCTCGAGTGGCGCACCGCCGCGGATGCGCAACGCGCCGCACGAACGACCTTCGCGGGCACCTACGGTTCGATGTGGGTGCTGCCGGTGGCGGCCGTCGGCAGTGCGATCGCACTGGGCTCGCAGCGACTCGACGCGCTGTGGCTTGCCAGCCCCGTGCTCGCGCTATGGGCGGCCGCGCCGGCCGTCGTGTGGTGGATCGGCCGACCGATCCCCGCGCCGCGCTCGCGGCTGGCCAAGACCGACCACGCGTTCCTGCGCAAGCTCGCGCGTCGCACGTGGCGGTTCTTCGAGGACTTCGTCACCGCCGAGGACAACCACCTGCCGCCCGATAACATGCAGGAGGATCCACCGGTCGGCGTCGCGCACCGGACGTCGCCGACGAACATCGGTCTCAGTCTGCTCGCGAATCTCGCTGCCTACGATTTCGGCTACGTCGCGGCCGATGCGGTGGTGACGCGCACGGCGCAGACGCTCGCCACGCTCGCCAAGCTGCAGCGCTATCGGGGTCACTTCTACAACTGGTACGACACCCGGACGCTCGAGCCGCTGCGGCCGATGTACGTGTCGACCGTCGACAGCGGCAATCTGGCCGGACACCTGCTGACGCTCGCGAGTGGTCTCGATGAGCTCGCCGGGCATCGCATCGTGCGGGCCGAGCTCTGCGACGGCCTCGCGGACATCCTCGGCATCCTCGACGAGCTCGGCGTCACCTCGGCACGCCTGCGCGGGCTGCGCGACCTGCTCCGCGCACCGGCCACGCTGTCCGCGGCGCGCACGCTGCTGCAGCGGTTCACCGCCGAGGCCACCCAGCTCGCCGGCGAGCTGCGTGAGCCCGAGGTCGCGGCGTGGTCCCGCGCGCTCGCGGAGCAAGCGCAGCACGCCACGCACGAGCTCGAGCACGTCGCGCCGTGGCTCGCGGTGGAGACCCTGCCCGCCGACGAAGTGCTGCGCGCCAAGCTCGACGTGATCCCGACGCTCGCCGAGCTGGCCCGGCTCGACGGCGTGCTCGCGCCGCAGCTCGAGGGCGCCGCGGCGGAAGCGCTGCGCACCGCGGTTGCGCTCGGCGCCGAGCGCGCGACGTCGCGGATCGTCGAGCTCCGCCGGCTCGCGAGCCACTGTGGGGAGCTCGCCGATCACGACTACGATCTGCTCTACGATCGCGGACGCCACCTGCTCGCGATCGGCTTCAACGTCACTGACCGCCGCCTCGACGCGAGCTTCTACGATCTGCTCGCCTCCGAAGCGCGGCTCGCGAGCTACGTCGCGATCGCCCAGGGCAAGCTGCCGCAGGAGCACTGGTTCCGGCTCGGTCGCTTGCTGACCACGGCGGGCGGTCACACCGCGCTGCTGTCATGGAGCGGCTCGATGTTCGAGTACCTGATGCCGCTGCTCGTGATGCCGACGTACCCCGGCACGCTGCTCGACGAGACCTACCAGGTCGCGGTCGCTCGCCAGATCGAGTACGGCCGCGAGCGCAACGTGCCGTGGGGCGTCTCGGAGTCCGGCTACTACAAGACCGACGCGCAGCTCAATTACCAGTACCGCGCGTTCGGCGTGCCCGGCCTCGGCTTCAAGCGCGGGCTCGCCGACGACCTGGTGATCGCGCCATATGCGTGCGTCATGGGCCTGATGGTGATGCCCGAGGAGGCGTGCGCGAACTTGCAGCGGCTCGTCGCCGAACAGCGCCTTGGCCGGCACGGCCTCTACGAGGCGATCGACTACACGACGGTGCGGCTGCCGCCCGGCAAAGCGAGCGTGACCGTGCGCTCGTACATGGCGCACCACCAGGGGATGTCGCTGCTCGCGCTCGCCTACGTCCTCGCCGACCGGCCGATGCAGCGCCGGTTCGCCGCCGATCCCGCGCTGCGCGCGACCGATCTGCTCCTCCAGGAGCGGGTCCCGCGCACCGCGACCGTCTATCCGCATCCGGCCGAGGTCACCGCGGTGCGTACGACCTCGAGCGACGTCGAGGATCAGCTGCGCATCTTCACGACGCCGAGCACGCCAGCGCCCGAGGTCCACCTGCTGTCGAACGGGCGCTACCACGTCGCGTTCACCAACGCGGGTGGCGGTTACAGCCGGTGGCGCGAGCTCGGCGTCACGCGGTGGCAGGAAGACGCGACGCGCGACAGCTGGGGCACGTTCTGCTACCTCCGCGACGTCACGTCGGGATCGTTCTGGTCCGCCGGGCATCAACCGACGCTGCGCGCGGCGACGAGCTACGAGGCGATCTTCTCGCAAGGCCGCGCGGAGCTCCGCCGGCGAGACGAGGACATCGACACCCACCTCGAGGTCAGCGTGAGCCCCGAGGACGACATCGAGCTGCGGCGGATCACGCTCTCGAACCTCGGCCGGACCACACGCACGATCGACATCACGAGCTTCGCGGAGGTCGTGCTGGCGCCGCCCGCCGCCGATGCCGCGCATCGCACGTTCTCGAACCTGTTCGTGCAGACCGAGATCCTCGAAGAGCTCGGCGCGATCTTGTGCACGCGTCGCCCACGCTCCGCGACCGAGAAGCCGCCGTGGCTGATCCACCTGATGACCGTGCACGGCCCGACCGCCGCGCCGGCCTCCTACGAGACCGATCGGGCCGCGTTCGTCGGCCGTGGCCGCACGCCGATCGATCCCGCGGCGATGCACCGCAAGCAACTCGCCAACAGCAAAGGCTCCGTGCTCGATCCGATCGTCGCGATCCGCAACACGATCGAGCTCGGCCCCGACGAGACGCTCCAGCTCCACCTCGTCACCGGCGTCGCCGATTCCCGCGCGGGCGCGATCGCGCTCGTCGACAAGTATCGCGACCGCCACGTCGCCGAGCGCGTGTTCGAGCTGTCGTGGACGCAGAGCCAGGTCGTGCAGCGCCAGCTCGACGCGACCGCGGCCGACACCCAGCTCTGGCAGCGGCTCGCAGGCCACGTGATCTTCCAGAACGCGACGCTGCGCGCGCCGAAGAGCGTGATCGAGCGCAACCGGCTCGGGCAGTCGGGCTTGTGGGCCTACGGGATCTCCGGCGACCTGCCGATCGTGCTGGTGCGGATCTCGTCGAGCGAGAACATCGGGCTCGTCCGCCAGGTGCTGCGCGCGCACGCGTACTGGCGGCTCAAGGGGCTCGTGGTGGATCTCGTGATCTGGAACGAAGATCCGTCGGGCTATCGCCAGGATCTGCACGAGCAGATCACCGGGCTCATCACCTCGGCCGGCGACGCCTCGCTCGTCGATCGTCCGGGCGGGATCTTCGTGCGGCGCAGCGAGCAGATGTCTGAAGCCGACTGCGTGCTGATGCAGACGCTCGCGCGCGCGATCCTTGACGATCGCACCGGCACGCTCGCCGAGCAGCTCGATCGTCGCGTACGCGCCGAGTTGCCGGTCGCGGCGCTGGTGGTGACCTCGGAGCCCCGCCGCACCGATACGCCCGCACCGATCGGCGCGATCGAGCGTTCGGACCTCGTATCCTTCAACGGCTACGGCGGCTTCACGCCGGATGGCCGCGAGTACGTGATCGTCACGAGTGCCGCGTCACGGACACCGGCGCCGTGGGTGAACGTGCTCGCGAACGCGTACTTCGGGACGGTGGTCAGCGAGAGCGGCAGCGCGTACACGTGGTGCGAGAACGCGCACGGCTATCGGCTGACCCCATGGCAGAACGATCCGGTCAGCGATATCGGCGGTGAGGCGATGTACATCCG
>JBKJUF010000407.1:0-19332 GCA_046590445.1 Kofleriaceae bacterium | reverse complement strand
CGCTCGCGATGGGCCTGTCGGCTTGCGCTTCGCCGGCCTCGTGTTCGGCTTCCTGGGCGTCGTGGTTGCCTTCGTCTTGGGCGTCGCGTTGGCCTTCGCCTTGGTCTTCGCGTTTGCCTTCGGCTTTGCCTTCGGCTTCGCGGATGGCTTGGCATGCGTCGGCTTCGCGGTGGTCTTCGCCGGCTTGCGCTTCGCGGGCGTCGGCTTCGGCCTCGCGCGATCGCGTGCGTCCGCCGCCGCGTGGTGACCGTAGATCGTCGTGTTCACCACCTCCGGCATCCCGGTGACCGCGGGATCGGTGGTGAACGTGACCTTCCACCGCCACTTCTTGTTGACGATGTTGAGGGCCGAGCCGCGCAGCCCGTCACCGACGATCACGCCGTGGTAGTCGGCGTAGTGGCGGTTCGTCTCCATCGCCACCGCGCTGCCGACCTGCGTCCATGTGCCGTTCTGGTACGTGCCCGACGGCTGCGAGTAGTTGAGGATGCCGCCCGGTAGAAACCGAAGGATCAGCGAGCCGGCGTCGTCGTTGCCCTGCCAGCACGAGCCGGCGATCCGCGGATAGGTCATCGCCTCGACCCACGCGGACGGCAGCGTCCGGCCAAGCGCGTGCAGCTCGCGACCCTTGTCGAGTAGCCGGCGGTGCGAGACGTCCATGGTCCGCAGCTCCTGCTGCAGCCGCAGGAAGCGCGCGCGGGGCATGTCAGCCTGTTCCTCGAGCCAGTCGGCGTAGACGAGCCAGCTGTGCGGGTCGTCGGGGTGCAGCTCGAGGAGCTCGCGCAGCTCGTGGTCGCGGTCGTGCGTGACCATCATCGCTTCGGCGCGCTCGCGACCTCGACGACTGCCGCGGCATACGCGACCGCCGCCGCCTCGCACGCGTCGAGCGAGCCGGTGAGCCACGCGCACGCGAAGTTTGTCTCGGTCGGCGGCGGCGTCACGCGGACCGCGCGGACCTCCGCGGCCTTGAGCGCGGCGTCGAGCCCGATCGTCGCCTCGAGCGGCGGCGCGACGAGATACGCCATCGGGGTCCCGACGGCGAGCCCGGCTTCCTTCGCGAGGTACTCGCCGAGCGACGCGATCACGTGCGGGAACACGGTCACCGTGCGCTTGCCATCGGCGTCGTAGAAGCAGGCGTCGTGCTCGAGGCAGCGCACGATCGCGTCGATGCCGTGCTCGATCGCCTCGGGCTCGCTCGCGGCGATCACGCCAAGGATCTCACCGGACAGCCGCCCGCTCGCGTGCGCGCTCCCCGCGTAGAAGCTCTTCGCGAAGATCACGTCGACGGGTGCCTGCTTCGTCGCCTCGTCCAGCGCGACGTATAGCGCGTCGTCCTGATCGCAGGTCACGAGGCCGAGCGACGTGTGGCGATCGGGATCGCCGCCGTACGCGCGCACGAGGGCAGGGTCCGCGTTCATCAGCCGCCGGATCGACAGCACCGTCGGGACGATCGGTTCGAGGATCACGAGCCCACCAGCCGCTGGCGTATTTGTGGAGCGCGATAGCCCCGACCACCGGAGACCTCGCCGAGTCGCCCGAGGTCGAGCGTCACGCCGCTACACCGCTGCGCGATCATCGCCTGTGCGAGCGCCGCGAGCCGCGCCGCTGCGTCGTCGGGGACGATGCCGCGCTGGTGGATGTTCGAGATCATGTTGCGATCGCCATCGGTCTTGCCGAGCTTTGGCTCGTGGACGACATACGCGGAGAGTCCGTCACCGGTCCCGAGGCCCGGCCGCTCGCCGAGCAGGATCATCGCGACCTTCGCGCCGACCTCCTGGCCGATCTCGTCCTCGAGCCAGACCCGCGCGAACCGGGCGGCCACCGGCGTGCCGACCGACAGCCCGCGCGCCGTGCACGCGGCCGCGACCGCGTCGTGCAGCGCCTTGCCGGTCTGCATGCACGCGACCGCCGACAGCCCATCGGCGACGATGATCTGGACGTCGACGCCGCGCTGGCAGCGCGTTCGCACCAGCTCGAGCGACGCGTCGTCGAGCCGCCGCCCGAGATCGGGCCGCAGCAGGAACTCGCGATGCGACGTGACCCGCGAGCGCAGGCCGACGAAGCCGTGCTGCTCCGCCCAGTCGTCGGGGAGCTCGGCGCTGACCGCGGCGTGCGCCACCGCGAGCTCGGCCTGGAACTGCAACACGACGTCGGTCGCATACCGGGTTCCGACGTGGCCGATGCCGACGAGCGCGGTGGTGTGGCGTGCGGCCTCGGCCGCAAACCCACTCTTCTCCGGTCGCGGCGAATACACTCGAGCGGGCGGGGGAGGGATCGGCGGCATGGCTGGCACCGGCGGGAGCGGATCGCTCGACCCCAGCTCCTTGCGGAGACTCGACATCAGCTGGCGCGTCCGGCTCACGGCACGCTACGTGACCACGCGAGCCCGGCGCGCGCAACCGCCACACCCCAGTGCTCGGTCACCACCCGTCAGGACAGGCTCGCGGATTGCCAGGTCGCATCGGCTGGCGGGGGCGGATACAATATCGGTATGCGGCCCTGGCCCCTGGTGATCAGCTTCGCGGCGTGTGGCGGCATGTCCGATCCGTCGACGGTCGAGCAGCAAGACGGCGCCTGCGTCGCGCTCGAAGGTCGCCGGTTTCAGTCCGTCAACGAGCTCGAGTGCGGACTCACCCCCGATGGCGTCGCGCTGTGTCGATGGACGGTCACGGTCTCGACGCGCGATGACGCGAGCAGCAGCTTCCAGTGGTCGCACTCCGACGTCGGCGAAAGCGGCCAGATCGAGTGCCATGGCGCCACGGTGACCAGCATCGGCAGCATGCGCGCGGTCTCGGGGACGTTCGACGCCGCGACGCAGAAGCTCGTGTGGCAGGGCGAGACGTACACGCTCGCGCCGGCGCCTTGAACGGTCAGGCCATCTTGTCAGCGAACGGCCGAGACGTCGCCGAACTTCGGCCCCGGCCCGTCGCCGCGCCAGATCCCGCGCTCGTCCATCCACGCGTCGAACTCCGGCGTCGTGCGCTTGTTCAGCAGGCGGCGCAGCGTCGCGATGTCGTGGAAGCTCGTCGACTGGTAGTTCAGCATGATGTCGTCACCGACCGGGAGCGACATCAGATACGTGCAGCCGGCGGTCCCGAGCAGGACCTTGAGGCTCTCGAGCTCGTCCTGCGTCATCGACGCGTGATAGGTGAAGCACGCGTCGCAGCCCATCGGCAGCCCGAGCAGCTTGCCCATGAAGTGATCCTCGAGCGCCGCCCGCGAGATCTGCGGCCCGTCCTCGAGGTACTCGGGCCCGATGAAGCCGACGACCGTGTTGACCAGGAACGGCTTGTAGCGCCGCGCGAGGCCATACGCGCGCGCCTCGATCGTGACCTGATCGGCACCGTGGTGCGCCTGCGACGACAGCGCCGAGCCCTGGCCGGTCTCGAAGTACATCCGGTTCGGACCCTTCGCGGTGCCCTTCTGCTTCATCAGCGCCCACGCGTCGTCGAGCAGCGCGGCCGAGATCCCGAACGCCTTGTTCGCGTCCTCGGTGCCCGCGACCGACTGGAACATCAGGTCCATCGGGCAGCCGAGCTCGAGCGCCTTCATCTGCACGGTCACGTGCGACAGCACGCAATGCTGCGTCGGCACGGCGTTGCGCTTCAGCAGATCATCGATCGCGCGCAGGATCTCGGCGGTCGAGTGCGCGGTGTCGGTCGCCGGGTTGATGCCGATCACCGCATCGCCGCAGCCGTACGACAGGCCCTCGCGCGCCGAGGCGAGGATGCCCTCGACATCGTCGGTCGGGTGGTTCGGCTGGCAGCGCGACGACAGCCGCCCCGGCAGGCCGAGCGTGTTGTTCGCGCGGACGACAACCTGACACTTCGAGCCCACCGTCATCAGGTCGAAGTTCGACATCAGCTTGCTGACCGCCGCGGCCATCTCGGGCGTCAGGCCTGGCGCCACCGCGCGCAGCGTCGGTCCGGACGTTCCGATATCGAGGAGCCACTCGCGGAACTGGCCGACGGTGAGGTGCGCGACCGCGCGATACGCCTGGTCGTCGAGCTCGTCCTCGACAAGCCGGGTCAGCTCGTCGCGCTCGTACGGCACGACCGGATTCTCGCGGAGCTCGCGCAGCGTCAGGTCAGCGAGCACCGCGCGCGCCGCGACCCGCTCGACGGCATCTCGCGCCGAGACACCCGCGAGATCGTCACCGCTCTTCGGCGGGTTCGCCTTCGCGAGCACCTCCTTGATTGATCCGAACGCGTAGCGCGTTCCCCGGATCGTCGACGCCAGCTGCACCGGCGCATCCTAGCCTTTTACGCCCACAAAAAATCCGTCGCCCGCTGCGTTCTGGGTCCAGAGACCCTCCCACAGCGGGCGACGGGCGTTAAGCCAACTACGTACTCGGTCAGGCAGACGGTACTCAGTGACGCGCAAAGGTTTCGGTGTACGGAGCCGGTCGCTGCGCCGACGCCGGGAATGCGTCGTAAGAACCTGGCGTGTTGCGCGGCGCGAGCTCCTGAAGCCGCGACGGCTTGATGCCGATGTGATGGGTCTGCACGAGCGTCCAGCCGAGCGCGCCGACGACAACGAGCGCGACGAGCCCGACCACGCCGATCGCGAGTGGGAGCGTGGCGTCGAGCTGGAGCTGGCCATCGACGAGCACGCGATCGCCCCAGTTGCGGTACAGGACCGCTGCGCACGCGGCGAAGATGCCGGTCGTGAGCACCGCGAGGCTGCCGTGCTTGATGCCGGTCGAGCGCGCACGCGAGCCGCGCGGCAGCGACAGCAGATCGATCGCGCCGGGCAGGGCGGCGAGCAGCGCCATGGTGACGCCCGACATGCTCGCGACCATCGCGCCGCGGTAATAGAAGCTGTCGGTCGTCCCGATGTACGCGAGCAACGCGACCACGGTGGCCGTGTACAGCGCGATCGGGAAGGCCACGACCATGGGGTGGATCGGATGTCCGGCACTTCGCGCGCCGAGGCGCAGCGGCGAGCCAGCAGAATTCTTATTCCGCGTCCGCGAGCTGCGCCTTGATGAAGGCGAGCGCGGAGGCGAAGCGCGTGGCGAGGTCCGGCTGGGCGAGCAGCGTCTGCTGGACGACGCCCTCGAGCCGGAAGCTCGTCGCAGCGTCGCTATCGGCGGAGAGCTGGCAGAGCGTCTTCGCGAGCCCGAGCGCCATCGCAGGATGGGCCGCGAGCGCCTCGGCGCGGCGGCGAACGAGGTCGTCGAGCGCGGCCGCATCGGCGACGACATCGTGGAGCAGGCCGTAGTCGCGCGCGGTCGGTGCCTTGACGAGGCGCCCCGTCATGATCAGCTCGCGGGCGCGCGGCTCGCCGACCGCACGGATCAAGCGCGTCGTGCCGCCGACATCGGGCACGATCCCGAACGCGATCTCGGGGAGGCCGAGCACGCAGTCGGCCGTCGCGATCCGGATGTCCGCCGCGAGCGCGAGCTCGAGCGCCATCCCGACCGCGACGCCATGGAGCGCCGCGATCACCGGCTTCTGCAGCCGGCTGATCTTGTGAAACGTATCCTGGAGGGCATGGTGGACGTGGAGAAACGGCGCGCGCTGGGCATCCTGGAACACCTGCATCAGCAGCGAGTGATCGATGCCGCTCGAGAACACCTTGCCGCGGCCGCGCAGGATCACGACGCGGATCGCGGCATCGCCGGCGACGTCGTCGAGGGCGCTACCGAGCGCGCGCATGAGGTCACCGTCGAGCGCGTTGCGCTTGACCTCGCGGTCGAGCCAGATCGTGGCAAACGCACCATCGCGTTCGAGGTGAATGGACGAGGACATGGCGCGAGCATACGCTGCGCTCGTGCAGGTCGACGTCCTCACCAGTGGCATCTGGCAGACCAACACCACGATCGTCGGGCGTGGTGGTACGTGCCTCGTCGTCGATCCGGCGTACTTCCCGCGCGAGCTCGACGCGATCACCGCACGGGTCGCCGAGCGCGGCGGCGCCGACGCCGTCGTGTTCACGCATGGCCACTGGGATCACGTGATGGGCCACGCCGCGCTGCCCGGCGCGCCGGTCTGGCTCTCCCGCGAGCTCGACGCCGCGATCACCACCGGCGACCCGCGCGCCGCCCGCTACCTCGACGACGCGCGCGACTTCGACTCGCGGTGGTACGTCCCGCGCGCCGGCTACCAGTGGCCCGCGCGACGGCGTGGCCTCGCCGACGGCGAACGCATCGAGGTCGCCGGCGTCACGCTGCACGTGCTCGCGCTGACCGGCCACAGCTTCGACGGCGTCGGCCTCGTGGTCGACGAGCTCGGCCTCCTGCTGCCCGGCGATCACCTGTCGCCGTGCGAGATCCCGTTCGTCGATGACGCCGTCGCGTACCGCGCGACCCTGGTGCGCCTGCTCGATCTGCTCCGCGATCTCCGCGAGGTCATCCCGGGTCACGGCCGCCGGCTGACCGCCGCCGAGGCGCGCGCGATCGCCGAGGCGGATCTCGGCTACGTCGATCGGTTGCTCGATGCCGCGGGCCGCCGTGACTTCGCCGCCGCCGCCAGCATTTCGTTCCCGCGCGCGGCAGACGTCGTCGGCATGCGCGAGCACCATCGCGACAACTGCAAGAAGCTCGGCCTCGTCGTGATCTGACCTGAGGGGGCGGGTCCGGGGCCAGGCCCCAGCCCGGCGCCCCCGGATCGCGTCGGAACCACCGACTTCGCGCAGCGCTTGCGCAGCGTCGTGCACGACCCGCGCACCGCCCTCACCACCGGATGTCCGCGCGTGCGCAACCCCGCGACGGTACGGCGGTTGCTCATCCCGTCGTCATGTCGCGATTCCTGGCCCGCTGGTTCGCTGCCTCCCTGTTCACCGTCACCGGCGTCGCGCACGCCCACGCCGAGACCTCCGGCACGGCGCCGACGCTTCCCCTCGGCGGTGAGGTCGTCGACGTCATCGGCGGGACCGCGGTGCCGGCCGGCAAGTGGCCCGACGCGGTCGCCGTGCTCGGCACCCAGGGCTCGTGCACCGGCACGCTGATCGCGCCGGACGTCGTGCTGACCGCCGGCCACTGCGCCGCCGGGATGACGCGGGTGATCGCGAACACCACGGACTACAACGCCGCCGGTGGCACGACGTCGATGATCAAGACGATCACCGCGTACCCGAGCTGGGAGACCACCTACGACATCGCCGTGATCGTACTGCAGACGCCGATCACGTCGGTCCCGCCGCGCAAGCTCGGCACCGCATGCACGTTCCAGATGTTCTCGCAGAAGCCGCAGGTCCACCTCGTCGGCTTCGGGTCGACCGACGTCCAGGGCAACGCGCCGAACACGCGCCTCAACGAGGTCACGACCGGGGTCACCGATCCCGAGTGCAGCGGCGGCAACGGCTGTCAGGCCGCGGTCGCTCCGGGCGGCGAGTTCGTCGCGGGCGGCAACAATCGCGACTCGTGTTTCGGCGACTCGGGCGGCCCGGTCTACCTCGACACCCCGCGCGGCGCGATGGTGATCGGTGCGGTCTCGCGCGGCGTCGAGAACGCGGCGAACCCGTGCGGTGGCGGCGGCATCTACGTGCGGACGGACAAGCTGGTGCAGTGGATCGAGACGACGGCCGGCAAAGCCGTCTCGAAGGACCTCTGCGCGACGACGCCGCCCGAGGAAGAGGGCAGCGGCAGCGGCAGCAACCCCGACGGCTCCGGCGGCACGCCAGATCCGACCACTGGCGAGGCGCCCGACATCCACGGCGGATGCTCGACCTCGGGTGGCGCCAGCCTGTCGATCGTCGTCGTGCTCGGGCTCGCTGCGCTGCGCCGGCGCCGCCGCACCGCTGCGAAGGCAGAGGACTGATCGAACGCGCTCGTGGCTCGTGTCCGGGCGCTGGCCGGGTCTCGGACGGCTGTCCGGGATCCGGCCGGACACGTTTCGGCAACTGCGCGAGATCGCGAGCCGCCCTGGTGGCGCGGAGGTTGCTCGACCGCGGCGCATGCGAAGCCTTGCCCTCGTCCTTGTCTCTGTCCTCGCTGTCCTCGCGTGTTCGATCACATCCGCTCGTGCCGAGCAGGAGGTCGTCGGCGGTTCGCCGGTCCCGTCAGGGCGCTGGCCCGATGCGGTAGCGGTGCTGATGCGCGACGGCTTCTGTACCGGCACGTTGATCGCACCGGACGTCGTGATCACCGCTGGCCACTGCATCGACGCCGGTCCGCACGAGGTGATCGTCGATACGATCGATCACGGGCGGCCCGGAGGCCAGCGCATCCGCGTCGCGTGGGCCCGTGCGTATCCGAACTGGCCACGGCGCTACGACATCGGCGTGCTGCTCCTCGACGAGCCCGCGCGCGCGAAGCCGCGCAAAGTGACGTCCGCGTGCACGGCGCGCGAGTTGCTCGTGCGCGGCCGGCGCGTCGAGATCGTCGGCTTCGGGCTCGCCACCGCGCAGGGCCTCGATTCGAACACGCGCCTCCATCAGGCCACCGTGCCGGTCACCGATCCGACGTGCACGCTCGACCCCGCGTGCGAGCCATCGGTCGCGCCGCACGGCGAGTTCATGGCGGGTGGCCACGGCGCCGATAGCTGCTTCGGTGACTCCGGTGGGCCGGTCTACGTCGCGACCGACGAGGGGATGTCGCTGATCGGCGTGGTGTCGCGTGGGCTCGCCCTGCCGGCCGCGCCGTGCGGCAACGGCGGCGTCTACGTGCGGGTCGACAAGGTGATCGCCTGGGTGCAGAGCGTCACTGGCCGCAAGCTCGAGCGCACGACCTGCGAGGGCCGCGGCGACGAGTTCGAGCTCGATGGTGACGGCGGGTGTGCCGCGAGCTCCGGGGTAGGTGGGTGTGCAGCCTTCGTGCTGCTGCTGTGTGCGTGGCTGCTGTACCGACGCGACCGGCCGGAACCCGCGATCGGCGATGTGCAGCCGTGATCCCGGCTGATCCTGCGTTAGCTGCGCGACCCGGGGCTCCGCCGCTCGTCTCCCCTGTATGGAGGCCTTCTCGCGGCGGTTGGGACGACGGTGGGGCTGTGCGGTCGATCCGCGGAGCGCGGTGAAACCGGCAGCGCGATCGAGCCAGCGATCGGGCCAGCGATCGGGCCAGCGATCGAGCCAGCGATCGAGCCAGCGATCGACCGAGCCGAGCAAGCCGGGCAACACGCTGCGCACGGTCGGCGCGGCGGTCGCGGCAGCCGTGCTCGCGGCGGCGGTGACGCTTGTCGTGCTCGCGCGCTGATCACGCGAGCCCGACTCGCGACAGCATGCGCGCGCGTCTGCTACAACTCGGCGCCATGGCCACCAAGATCAAGGTGAAGAATCCCGTCGTCGAGATGGACGGCGACGAGATGACGCGCATCATCTGGAAGTTCATCAAGGACAAGCTGATCCTTCCGTACCTCGAGATCGATCTGAAGTACTTCGATCTCGGCGTCGAGCACCGCGACGCGACGCGCGATCAGGTGACGATCGACTCCGCCAACGCGACCAAGGAGTTCGGCGTCGCCGTGAAGTGCGCGACGATCACGCCCGACGAGGCGCGCGTCAAGGAGTTCAATCTCAAGGAGATGTGGAAGTCCCCGAACGGGACGATCCGCAACATCATCGGCGGCACGATCTTCCGCGAACCGATCATCTGCAAGAACGTGCCGCGGCTCGTGCCGGGCTGGACCAAGCCGATCGTGGTCGGCCGTCACGCGTTCGGTGATCAGTATCGCGCGACCGACTTCCTGGTCCCCGGCGCGGGCACGCTGACGATGACGTTCACGCCGAAGGACGGCGGCAAGGCCATCGAGCACAAGGTGTTCGACTTCGCGTCATCCGGCGTCGCGCTCGGCATGTACAACCTCGATGACTCGATCCTCGGCTTCGCGCGCAGCTGCATGAACTACGCGCTCAACCGCGGGTGGCCGCTGTACCTGTCGACGAAGAACACGATCCTCAAGAAGTACGATGGTCGCTTCAAGGATCTGTTCCAGAAGGTCTTCGACGAGGAGTTCGCCGCCAAGTTCAAGGCCGCGAACATCGTCTACGAGCACCGCCTGATCGACGACATGGTGGCTTCCGCCATGAAGTGGGACGGCGGCTTCGTGTGGGCCTGCAAGAACTACGATGGCGACGTCCAGTCCGACTCGGTCGCGCAGGGTTTCGGCTCGCTCGGCCTGATGACGTCGGTGCTGCTCACCCCCGATGGCAAGACCGTCGAGGCCGAGGCCGCGCACGGCACGGTGACGCGCCACTACCGCGAGCACCAGAAGGGCAAGCCGACGTCGACGAACCCGATCGCGTCGATCTTCGCGTGGACCCAGGGCCTCAAGTACCGCGGCCAGTTCGACAACACGCCCGATGTCGTCAAGTTCGCCGACGCGCTCGAGAAGGTCTGCGTCGAGACCGTCGAGTCCGGCCAGATGACGAAGGACCTCTCGGTCCTGATCGATCCGAAGGCGCCGTGGCTGACGACCGAGCAGTTCCTCGACGCGCTCGACACCGGCCTGCGCGCCAAGATGGCGTCGTGAACCGGCTCGCGGCCTCGTAGCCCGAGAGGGCTACTTGGTCTTCGTCGACTTCGCGCGCGGCTTCTTCGTGCGCGTCTCGATCGCTCCGCAGAGCTCGAGCCAGCGCGGGAGATAGGCGCGGTTCGCCTGCTCGATGCGCTCGAACGGCGAGGGCTCGAGCACGATCGACAGGCCGCGCATCGCCGACAACAGCGTCGGCAGGTACTGCTCGTGCGGGGTCTTGGGCTTCGCGACCGCAGTATCGATCGCGGCCGGTGACAGCTGCGCGTTCGCCTTCAGCGCGGCCGGGTCCGCCGCACGCGGCGAATCGGGAACCAGCTCGTGAGACCAGTACTGCATGCAGCTGATCAGCCCGGCGCCGTACGCGACCAGCGAGGCGAGGCCGCGATCGTTATCGGCGGCGACGTACGCCTCGCCCTCCGAGCCGAGGTAGCAGATCGGGCTGGCGTCACGCAGGTTCCACCGGAAGAACACGCCGCCGCCGCGGTCGCGGATCACCGGCTCGACCGGCAGCTTCGGCGGCAGGTATTTGAGCCGCGAACGCGCGTCCGCTACCGAGGCGAGCGAGAACTCGCACTCGCCTTGCGCGGGCAGGAGCCGCTCGAACAACAACCGCGTCAGCGAGATCGCGGCCATCAGACAACACCGTGGAGAGTAATGGGCATAGACATCATGTGACCGATCAACCGAGGAACCCGCGCGCGATGTTCATGAGCTCCGTGTTCGCTGCGACGGACTTGGCGAACGCTTCCTTCTCGGCAGCCGAGAGCTCGAATTCGTGAACTGACTCGGCGCCCTTCGAGGTCAACTTGACCGGGACACCGACGAACGCACCCTTGACGCCGAACTCGCCCTGCAGCTCCACCGAGCATGGCAGCACGCGACCCTGGTTGCGCACGATGGCCTCGACCATCAGGCAGGTGCCGGCACCGGGTGCGAGCCACGCGCTCGTACCGATCAGGCCGGTCAGCGTCGCGCCACCCTTCTTGGTGTTCTCGACGACCTCGTTCAGCTTCTCGGGCGAGAGAAACTTCGAGACCGGCACGTTGCCGATCATCGCGGTCGACGTGATCGGCACCATGTCCTTGTCGGTGTGCGCGCCGAGCACGATCGCCTGCACGTCCTCGACGCTGACGCCGGCGGCCATCGCGAGGTAGGTCCGGAAGCGGGCGCTGTCGAGCACGCCGGCCGAGCCGATCACGCGCTCGCGCGGGAAGCCGGTGACCTGCTTCGCGACGAACACCATCGCGTCGAGCGGGTTCGAGACGACGATCAAGATCGCGTCGGGCGCGTACTTCTTCACGTCGCCGCAGATGCCCTTGACGATGCCCGCGTTGATGTTGATGAGCTCCTCGCGCGACTGGCCCGGCTTGCGCGGCACGCCTGCGGTCATCACGATCACGTCCGCGCCGGCGAGCGCCTCGGGCTTGTCGGTCGCGACGTACGAGGTGCTGTTGAAGCCCTGCCATGGTCCGCACTGCGTGAGATCGAGCGCGCGACCCTCGGCGGGCCCTGCCTTGATGTCGATGAGGACGAGGTCGCCGAGCTCCTTGACGACGGCCCACTGGGCAACGGCCGCCCCGACGTTCCCGCCGGCTCCGATGATTGCGATCTTGGGACGCTTGATCATGATGCCGCGTATATCACTTGTGACCTCCGCGGTCGCTCGGCCGGACGGCCTCTCTCGACTGGCGACCGGTCAATTTTTCGTTTTCGGCGCGGTCGCTCGTCACGGCCTCACGAAGATCGGGTTCGCGACGCCGAATGGTTTGCGCCCGGGATGCACCGGCTCGAGTGCGCGGTTCCCGTAGGCCGCGATCACGACGAAACCGCCCGTCGCGACGACCTGCACCGGGATGTCGCCACGCCACCGGATCGTGGCGTCCGTCGGGTCCGCGTCGGCGGGCATGACCGGGATGGTGTCGACCGTGACACCGTCGACGACGACCTCGATCGCGTCGACGTCGATCCAGGTCGCCGCGCGGACCACGACCGCCACCGTCATCGGATTACCGGCACCGGTCGTGGTGTCGCCCGGGCCCGCGAGCCCCAGCTTGGCCTCGACGAAGATGCCGCCGGAGACCGTCGAGTGGCCGGCCGCGAGCTGATCGCGGACGTGCTCCTGGGTGAGCTGCCGCGGATCATCGGTGCCGACCGCGATGCAGGTCCGCGGATAGCCGACCGGCGAGCTCGACAGCTCGTGACTATCCGACGAGCCGACCGCGAACACCTTGCGGCCGGCGCGCAAAAGCCCGAGCCAGTCCTCGACGTCGGTGGTTCGCTTGTCCTGCCAGCTCGCATCGTTTAACACCTCGACGAGCGTGAACTTCGTATCCCACTCGGAGGTCAGATCGACGAGCCCGGTCGCCGGATCGAAGCCGACGTGATCGAAGTAATTCGCACCGCCGCGCGGGTGGTTGATGATCACGACCGGCTGCTCGGGGCGCGCGCGCACCGCATCGAACACGGCGGGGGGCGACAGCGTCTCGAAAGCGGTCTCGGGAGCCTCGGCGGTCGGGAACGTCTGCCACGTCGGGGTGCCGGCATTGACGCCTGGCTGCGGCACGAGCGGGAACACGCCCATGTGACCCCAGCTCTCCATCGACGTCAGCTCGACCGACCCGAAGCTGCGCGCCCAGCGCTCGACACCGAGCTGGGTGATCTCGGCCGAGAAGTTCGCGACGTACTCGTGCTCGGAGCGCACCGGCAGCTCGAGCCCATCCGCGACCGCCTGCGCGACCTTGCGCGCGGCATCGTCACCCGAGTCATTCGAGCGCCAGGTGTGGATATGGAAGTCCGCGCACTGCACGCCGGTGGTGTCGACGGCGTGGTCCATGTCGGCGAGGACCTCCATCGTCGTATTCGCCGTGACGTTCACGGTCGCACGCTCGACCTCGTACTCGAAGCCACGCGACACGACGACCTCCCAGCTGCCGGGTGGCACGCGCAGGGTCGCATCGCCGGTCATCGCGAACGCGACGTGCAGCCGGCCCGCGGCGACGCGGTGTTCGCCGTAGTTCGCAGGCACGAGCGGGATCGTCTGTCCTGCCGCCGGACGCACCTGGACCCGGACCGGCACGCGGCCCACGCCCGCCTCGGTCGCGACGACGCGGATCGCCCCGGTCTCGGGCAGTGCGATCGTGACCGGTCCGGTCGCGGTGCCGACCTGTGCGGTACCGAGCTGGTCGCCGTACACGAACGCCTCGAGGTGAACGTCGGCGTCCGCAGGGACGTGCACCGAGAACGTGCCGTCGTCGCGCGTCACCGCCCGCGACAGGTAGTTGTTCGCCGCGTCGAGCGCGTGCACGTGGGCGTCGGGCACCACGACACCGCCGCGGGTCAGCGTGCCGATCACCGCGCGTTGCCGCTCGCCGCGGGTCCGCGCGACCGCCGCGACGATGCCATCGAGCCCGGGCCCACCGATCACGAGCTTCGCGTGCACGCGATCGAGCGATCCGCAGGCGGGCATTTCGAAGCCGTCGGAGAACGTGCCGAGGAAGCCCGACGCCGCGAGCGACGAACCGAAGACGCCCTCGCCGGGGCCGGGAGGGAGGGACCGGGATTCACTCCCGGTCCCGGGGATGTACGCCCAGCTGGTCGCGCGATCGTCGACGAGCGCGAGGTACGGCGCGCCGGTGATCGCCTCGTCGAAGCCGCGATCCGGAATGAAGACCGGCGTGCGCTTCGTGTACATGAACGCGTGCATCACGCTCGGGAGGTTCTTTGGCGTGCCGCGCGCGGACGTCAACCGGACCCGCACGTCGACGTGCTCGGCATCTGGCGCGAGCTCGTAGTCGATCGCGGCCTCGATGTCGGTCCACGGCTCGGCGAACACGACCGCGATCAGCGCCTCGTAGAATGGCAAGGGATGCAGCTTGCCGCGTGCCCGCACGATCGCCGGCCCGCCGTCGCTGCCATCCGCGATCACGGTGACCTGCTCGGTGATGATCGTCGACCGCCCGGTCAGCACGAACAGCTCGCCGAAGTTGTTCGGATCGACCATGCGCCCGCCTTCGACGCGCGCGAGCCCGACCGGCCGGCCTCCCCACGGATCGTAGAGCTCGCTGTCGCCGGCGTCCTCGATCACGATCGCGACCTTCGCGTTCGCGAGCACGAAGTCGCCGGCCGCCCACGTCACGAGGCCCGATGGCACTGCGGGGAGATCCGCAGCGGCGAGCCGGCCCGCACGTGCTTCGCCGACCGCGGCGCCGAGCGGCATCGCGTGGCCAACGGGGTCGCCGTCCGCGAATGGCGCCGGCGTCCCCGGACAGGTCGCATCGTTGTCGCCGCAGCCAACGACCGCAGCCATCGACATCACGAGCGCGAGCCACTTCATCGGCCGAGCGTAACGCAACGTCGCCCCTCGGATCAGCGGACAACCACGATCGACCACGGGGCATCGCGGCCGGGTAACGGGCGCATCCCATCGCTTGCCGAGCCGCGATCGGCTCGCTCCAGCCGGATCAGCTCGCCCTTCGTGAGCTGCAATCGCGCCTCGCCAGGTGTCCGAGCCTTGCCGTCGGCCGTGCGCCATTGCAGTGGCAGCCCGTCGGCGCGCACGACCACGATGTACGCGCCGGTCTCGCCGGTCCACCGCAGCAGATCGACGTCGCGGCGCGCGTCGAGATAGCCGCGCAGCTCGTAGGTCATCACCAGCGGGTTCGCGTCAGCCTCGCTGTTGTTGGGCTCCGCCTCGCCGGCATCCGCGACCTCCTCGATCACACGCAGCTCGTACGGATCGCTGACGTTCTCGACGGGATGTCGCTGCCCCTTGGCCATCACCTGACCGATCGTGATCACGAGACGCCCCTCGACGACGCGGCGATGCAGCACCTCGCCATCACCGATACCACCCTCGTCGATCACCATCGTACGCAGCCCCTCGCCCTCGTGAACCGTGAGCTCGAGATCGAGGTTCGGCACGCCGGTGACGCTGACACTGACCACGTGCCGCCGATCGCCGGTGAACTTCACGACGTACGTATCGCGGTCGCCCGCGGTCGGCGACAGCCGCTTGCCGAGGTAGCCCCTGGTCACCGTGCCGAGCGCGATCCGGTCGGCCTGCCGCGCCTCGTGGTTCGGCTCGCTCTCGGTCGTGACGGTGGCGGGCCCGCGGGTCGCCCACCACGCCGCCGTGCCGCCCGCGCCGAGCACGAGCGCGATCAACACGAGCCAGCCGAGCACGCGCCGCCGCCGGATCGCGGCCTCGAACGCGTCGAGGTCGGAGCGGCGTAGCCGGATCTCGCTGGCGCCGTGCTCGTCGGGATCGAGGACGAGCGAGCCGCCGCGCAGCACCTTCGACGCAGCCCGCCGCCCGGGACCGGTGCCGTCGGTGACGGTCTCGCGGAACACCTCCTCGATCGCCTCGCCGAGCTGCGCCGCGGTCTGCCAGCGTTCGCTCGGATCGCGGGCGAGTGCCTTGCGACAGAGGTGATCGACCGCCGGCGGGATCCCCAGCTGCGGCGCGCGCACCGACGGGGCATCCGGCTCCGCCGTCAGATGCTTCGTCAGGACGCCGACCGCGGTCGTGCCGCTGTAGAGGTGTTGCCCGGTCAAGAGCTCGAACATCAGCGCGCCGAACGAGTAGATGTCGCTGCGCGCGTCGACCTCCTCGCCGCGGATCTGTTCGGGCGACATGAAGTATGGCGTGCCGACGATCTGCTGTCGCTCGGTCTCGCGCTTCGTCGCGTTGCGGGTGTCGAGCTTTGCGAGCCCGAAGTCGAGTACCTTCGCGTAGTCGCGCCCGGCGGTCGATCGCGTGATCAGCACGTTCTCCGGCTTGAGATCGCGATGCACGATACCGAGCTCGTGGGCCTCCTGTAGCGCACCGCAGATCTGCGCGAGCAGCGGCGCCGCGCGCGACCACGGCATCGGGCCATCGCGCTCGATGATCCGCGCGAGGTCCTGGCCGCGCACGTATTCCATCAGCAGATAGAGCGCGCCCTGGGCGTTGCCAAAATCGAACACCTGGACGGTGTGCGGATGGTGCAGACGCGACACCGCCGCGGCCTCGCGCTCGAACCGCGCCACGACCTCGATGTCCTCGGCGAGATCGCGATGCAGCACCTTCATCGCCGCGACCTTGCCCATCCGCAGGTGCTCGACGCGATACACGACGCCCATCCCGCCGCGTCCGATCACCTCGAGGACCTTGTAGCGACCGTCGACGACCTTGCCGAGCCACGCCTGGTTCGAGTCCGAGAGCCGGCGATCGATCGACGCCGATCCGCCGGTCTCGACCGCCACCGGCTGGCTGCCCGCGGCTTCGAGCGGGCTCGCGTGCGTCATGTCCGCACCGCACTCGCGGCAGTAGCGGCACTCCTCCTCGAACGCATGGCGACAGCGCGGACACACGAAGCGCTGTGCAGGTGTCGAGGCCATTGCCGCCGCGAGCATACCGCTGTCAGTCTCCGTCGGCGATCGGTCTCCACCGCCACGCGCTGCCATTCACCGTCAATACGCCGGCGCTCTGCGAACGGCGAGGCCCAGGCAACCGCATCGTCGCGTCGGCGGTCCCTGGTGACAGTGGCGCCGCAGCGCCATCGCGGCCACCGGTTCGTGCGGGCGACGCCGTCTCGACGACGGGGCCGTGCAGGATCACGTCGAGCTCCTGCGTCGCGGACGGGGTCAGCGCGAGCTCGCCGGCAGGCTCACCAGCGATGGTGATCCGCGGCGGCTCGGCGGTCGCCAGAACGCGCAACCCAGGGCGACCGGTCAGCTCGTGGAGCAGCGCCGCGACATCCGCAGGCTGGTAGCCGCAGCCATCGCCACCGGCGACAAGCCTGCTCGGGGCACCAGCTCCCGGGAGCGTGCCGATCGTCATCCCCGCGATCAGGATCCGGCGCGCCAGTCGGCCATCGATGATCACCAGCCCGCGCGTCCGCAGCGCGGCGATCGCGTCGACGAGCGCGGCCTGCGATTCGAGATCACCGGCGAGCACGACGAGCGGCCAGGTCGCGCGGTCCGCGAGTGCTCCGAGCGTCGCCTCGAGCTCGGCCTGCGTGTGGCCCATCCCGCCGAGCGCGATCACCAGATCGACGTCCTCGAGCTTCGCGCGCAGTCTACCGAGAGCAGCCAGCGTCGGCGCCGCCGCACCTCCCGCGTCTGCGATCACGCCGATCGTGACCGCGCCAGTCGCGTCGCGCTGCATCGTGTGCTCGGCGAGCTTCCACATATGCGTGTCGACCGTGATCGTCTCGTCCGCGAGCTTGGGCCCGTCGACGGCCGCACATCGCCACGGCGCGCGCGCGTGATCAGCTGCCTCGAGCGCCGCGAGCAGCGCGGGTCCGATCCGCGAGCCAGCAGGCGGTGGCGCCGCCGACCCGCCACACGCCGCGACGCCGAGCGCGAGCGCGCCCGCCGCTACTGCGACTGTCCGCCGGCCTGTTCCCACAGCGCGAGGATCTTCGGCGAGTAGTCGAACTTGTGGAGCACGTGCGCCTCTGCGCGCGCGCGAACCTCCTTGAAGCTCTCGAGCGCGAGCTCGGTCTTGCCCTCGGCCGCCTGCGCGAGCCCGCGCAAGAGTCCGACGTCGACGGCCTCCGCGGTATCGAGATAGTCGACATCGATCCCGTGCAGCAGCATCTCGATCCGGCGGTAATCCCCGCTGCGCCAGGCCTGCCAGGCCTTCGGGAGCGCCGACGTCGCCTTGCTCGCAGCGTCGCGGCGTGCAACGCGCCGGGTCTTCGCTTCGGCATCGACCTGCGGCATCTTCGCCGCCTGCAACTGCACGTTGTAGACCGGCACGATGATCGACTCGCCCTTCTCGATCGACCCCTTCTCGAGGAAGTTGTAGCGCTTCAGCATGTCGCCTTGCTTGCTGTCGTTGAAATAGGCGGCACCGATACTCGCGAGGCTCTCGGTCGACGCCGCGGTGTGCGTGACCGTGAACGGCACCTGGAGCTGGGCACCTGCGGGCAGCCGCTCGTCGGGTGACATCCGGTTGAACTCGGCGAGGAAGCGGCCGCGCAGCGGATTGCCGAGGAACGTGCCGGCGAGCGTCTCGAACGTGTCGCCGGGCGAAGTCGTGATCTCGCGGTTGACGGGAATCCGCAGGCGCTCGCCTGGGCGCAGCGGCCGCGCGTGCGTGATCTTGTTCTCGACCATGATGAAGATCGCCCTGCGCCGATCGCCGTAGTGCTCGGCGGCGATCATGCCGAGCGTGTCGCCCGCTTTCGCGCGATAGCTGATCGTGTCGGTGTTGACGACCTGCGCCCTCGCATCCGGCAGTGCGAGGCAGAGCGCGAGCGTGAAGATCACGAGTCGCTTCATTGTTTGCCTCCACAGGAAGTCGGCGGCCGCGGCTTGTCGCCGACAGGCGTACCCTCGATGCAGAAGTCGACACCGACGAGTGGCGCGCCGTCGATCGCCCACGAGGCGACGTTGATCGTGCGCTCGATCGGCGCATACCAGTCATGCGTGAATGTCACGACGCGCGTGCCCTCGGCAAGCTCGAGCGGCGTCTCGAGCGGGGTCTCGCCGACCTGCCTGCCATCGACGGCGATCCGCGCCCACGGATACGCGTGCAGGCGGACGAAGCCGCGGCCCTCCTTGAGGTCCACGTTGCCGGTGTGCGGCGTCGCGCCGAGCGGCGCGACGTGGATCAGCCCGAGCATCAGCGCGAGCATGCCGAACGTGACCGCGTGCGCGACGATGCCGCTGCGCACCGCGTGTCGCGCCTGCATGTTCGTCGGGTTCGCCAGCGTGCCGCCGCTTCCGAGTGCGGCAGGGTTGAGATACTCCTCGGCCTCGAGCTCGGTGATCACGTTCTGCGCGCGCAGGAACAGCACGAGCCGCGCGTGGTGGTTCATCTCGACGTGCTTCGCGAGGAACCGTTCGAGCGCCATCACCATGTGCTGCGCACTGCGCCAGCGATCGCGCGGCTGCTTCTCGAGGCAGCGATCGATGATGCGCTCGAGCTCGC
>JBKJUF010000363.1:0-8136 GCA_046590445.1 Kofleriaceae bacterium | reverse complement strand
GCAAAGTCGCACGCCTCTTCCTCGCGACCGGCGCGACCGCGACGACCATGGAGGAACCGGCACAGGTCGCGAGCGTCCTCGATGGCGAGCGCGCGGCCGGGGCTCGCCGGCCTGCTGTGGACCGCGGAGCCGCTGCGGCGGTCGCTGCGCTACGTCGTCGAGTGCCCGGGCATCGATCACGTGTTCGGCCGCCGCGACTTCGAGTCCGCGCCGCGCGACTGGGAGATCCTGATGGTCGCGCGCCGCTTGCTCGCGCCGTGCGCGCCGCCGCAGCTCCCCGCGTACCTCGACTGGGGCTTCACCGCGTTCGAGCAGGAGCTCGCGGGCACCGCCGATCGCGATCCGGCGGTCGCTCGTGTGCAGGCGCTCGTCGGCGGGCTCGGCATGCCGAAGCGGGTCGTCGAGATGTTCGGCGAGCTCGCGCACGAGCTGATCATGAACGCGATGTACAACGCGCCCGCGGACTCGCAGGGTCACGCACGCTATGCAAGCGATCGCAAGGCGGCGATCGTCCTCGATGCCGGCGAGCGCCCGACGCTGCGGGTTGGCACCGATGGTTCGCGGCTCGTCCTCCAGGTCAAAGATCCGTTCGGGCGACTCGAGCGGCGGCACGTCATCGACGGGCTCGCGCGGGGCCTCGCCGGCGACGGCGGCGCGACCATCGATCGGACGCATGGCGGGGCAGGCCTCGGGATGATGGTCTGTCACAATGCATCGTCGGCGATGTTCTTCGACGTCTCGCGCGGTCGTCACACCGAGGTCACCGCGTTGTTCGAGCTCGATCTCAACCTCCGCGAGTTCCGCACGCAGGCGCGGTCACTACACTTCTGGGCCCGAGGTGGATCGATCGATCTCGGTCCGCAGCGAAGCAAGGATCGAGATGACCTCACACCGAGGGCCCCCCTCGCGGGGAGCCGCCCCGCCAAGGTCGACGAATAAATGGCAGCAGTAGATCCCCAGGCACCCGCGATCCCGGCTCCCCCGAAGCTGACGATCGAGAAGTTCGCGGACGCGGGCATCGCGTGCCTCAAGTTCGTGGGCACGATCGACGAGAGCTTCGAGGGCAAGAAGCTCGGATCGTCGACGGCGGGTCACGTCCTCGTGGTCGATCTCGGCGCCGTCAAGAAGATCTCGTCGTTCGGGATCCGCGAGTGGGTGGACTTCATCGGCACCGCGAGCAAGCAGGTTCGCTCGGTGATCCTGATCGAGTGCGCGCCGAAGGTCGTCGATCAGCTCAACATGGTCGCGAACTTCGCTGGCAGCGGCCAGGTGTTCAGCTTCTACGCGCCGTTTCGGTGCGACTACTGCGACTCCGAGCACCGCGTGCTGCTGCAGGTCGATCGCGACCACGAGGCGATCAAGGCGATGAAGCTCGCCGACCGGCCGTGCCCGACGTGTAAAGAATCGATGTACTTCGACGAGGACGGCGCGACGTTCTTCTCGTACGTCCTCGGCCAGGACCGATTTGCGCTCGAGCCCGTGGTCGCGACCTTCCTCGCGACCAAGCTCGACTACGCGGTCGCGGATCTCAACCGCAAGCTGCGCGTCGACAAGGTGATCGAGGGACGTACGACATACCTGAAGCTGTCCGGGGATCTCGACCGCACGTTCCCGCGCGACAAGCTCGCCGAGGGGCTCGAGGGCACCGTGGTCGCGGATCTCGCAGGGCTCGGCCGCATCGAGCCGGCGGGCGCGGCCGAGTGGCGCGCCTTCGTGCAGATGACGACGCCGATCGTCGATCAGCTCTTGCTCGCGAACGTGCCGCCGACGTTCCTCGAGAAACTCGCGACCCGGCAGGAGCTCGGCGCGAAGGCCCAGGTCCTCTCGCTGACGCTGCCGTACACCTGTGGGGGCTGCGGGACGACGAGCGCGCAGCTGATCGACGTCAGCGAGCACCACGAGGTGCTCAAGTTCGCGACCGCGCCCGAGCTGCGCTGTCCGGCGTGCAAGCACGCGATGCAGTGCGTCGCCGGCGAGGCCCTGATGGCCCTGCTGCCGGAGCTGCCGAAGCCGACCGCGAGCGCGGCGCTCGTGAAGTCGATCGGGATGCTGCGCGAGCGCGCGGTCACTCAGCACAAGCGCCCGAGCATGAAGAGCGCGGTGCTCTCGGCGCAGGCCGGCCCGACACCGGCAGCCCGATCGGCTCTACTCGTGCCGTTCCTCGCCGCGCTGCTCGCGATCGTCGTCGCAGCCGGCGCGTACCTCGTGTACGAGCGCGTCAGCAAGCCAGCGGTGAAGGGCGCAGCGATCACAGATCGCAGCGCGCCGACGCGGCCGGCGTGGATCGCGAGCGAGATGCCGGGCGCCGCCGCGTGCACCGATACCGCCGACAAGGGCCTGTCGTGCGTCGGGATCGCGTCGCCGAGTGCGCGCCAGGACGACGCCGAGGACGAAGCAGCGGACGCCGCCTACGAGGCTGCCGCGAACGCGATCGCGGGGCGGATCTCGGATCCCGCATGGCAGGCCGCGGTACCCGCGATCTACGCGGCCTCGCGCGACGCCAAGCTGACCGCGCTCGATCGCGCGCCCACGCAGACCGGCGCACGGCGCGACGTCCGCGAGGCGCGCCACGCCGTCGCGCAGGCGCTGCGCACCACCGGTGGTAGCGCCGTCCCGGCCACACCGACCGCGCGCTACTGGGAGCAGACGGGCAGTGACGATGGCAAGCGCACGATCGCGTTCGCGCAGGTGACGCTCTCGGCGACCGAGCTCGTGAGCCTCGTCGCCGCGTACAGCACGCCAGCCTCCGCACTCGGGGCGACGGTGGTTGCCGCGTTTCCGCTCGTTGCCTGGCGCTACCCGCGGGTCGAGCGCGGCGCGATCATCACGGCGCTCGCCCGTGGCCCGCTACAAGACGTCGGGCTCGCCGAGCAGTACATCGTGCTGGCGGTCGGCGGCCGTGACGTCACCGATGCCTCGGCGTTCGCGCAGCACGTCACCGACGAGCACGCCCAGCTCCGTGAGCGCGGCGGCACGCTGAGGCTCAAGGTTCAGACGCCCGATCCAGCGCCGCGCGAGTTCGCGAAGCAGCTCGAGGGCAAACCGGTCGAGTCCACCGGCAGCGGCAAGCGTCCGCCGCGCGGCAGTGGCGCCGATTCCGACCGCGGCGGCGTCAACGTCTGGGACAAGTTCGATCGTGGCAAGGGCAGCGGTCGCGATGATCCGACGCAGTGATCAGCCGTTGCGGCCACGGCGCCGCGTGCGTCATGCGTGGACGGTTCAGCCGGCAACGCCGTACGGCTGCGACTGGAACGTTGACCCGGTCTCCGGATGCGTCGAGCCGGCGGTCGAAGCACCGCTACGCAACGAGCAGCGGTGCGAAGACCTGTTGCAGGGTCGCGAGTGGGTCTGGCCCTCGCGCTGAGACTTCGGCGTCGCCCACCGATCTCAGGAGGCCCTGTTTCGTGTCGATTGTGGCCAGGGCATCGAAGCGCTGGACATGTTCCGGATCGAAGAGCTTGAGGACTTGCTTGAGGCGGGCGACCGAGACGACATCCCCGCCAAAGGCTACCCACTGTGCCCACGCCAGGTCGACGCATGTCTCGAGGAAGGTTGCGGACACCTTAGACCAGCCCGCTCCCGGGGCCTTCGTAAGGGCGGCGGTCGCGACGATCCAACGCGGTGATCATCCGCGCCGCGGGTAGTGCACGCGGCGGCGGACGACCTTCGCGAACGGCGTGAGCGTCGCAGTCCAGCCATCAACGATCTTCGTGGACGTGCCAGATGCGAAGCACGACGAGGACCTCCTCGCTGACCTCGTACCGAATCTCGTAATCGCCGATGAATAGCTGGCGCACTTCACGAGGAGCGAACTCGGCCATCCGAACGCCAATACGTGTGTGCCGCGCGATGTGTTTGACGCCCGAGATGATCTTCTTCACGGCTTGGGCAGCCACACGCGGATCCACCGATTCCAAGAATGCGTGCAGGCGGACCAGATCGCGGCTTGCGTTGGTGGTCCAGCGCAACGCCATCAACGTCGCCGTCGTCGGCGCGTACGCGAACCTGTGATGCGGGTCACCAACGCCTCGACTTCAGCGTGTTCGATCGTTCGGCCCGCGTCGACGTCTGCGAGTCCTTCAAGCGTCAGCGCGTGACGCTTTCGCTCGAGCTCCACATACCGCGTCAGCGCCTCCTTCACGACCCAGCCGCGCGGACGGTCAAGCCGTCCCGCGAGGCGATCGACGTCGCGGGCGAGGGCCGCAGGAATGTGAGCAGTGACAACTCGTTCCGACATCGATGACCTCATTAATCGGATCTAATCAAAACGATCAATACCATCAGCTGAGGACCGCGACAAGCGAGGGATAGGCCGGTCGGTGCGGCGTTTCGGAGGGCGAACGCAGCCAGAGCTTCGCCGATCCAGAGGGTGCCCCCTCGCTCCGGTTCCCCTAACTGAATCCGCCACGGCGGACATTTTGAATTGGACGGACCACAGCCTCGGCGTAGCGTGCGGCCATGCTTCGCGCCCGCCTCTGTGTCCTGATCGGCCTCGCTGGCTGCGGCGACTCCGCGGATCCCGACCGCGTACAGAACCCACCGCGCGATCAGTACGACACGTGGATCAAGGTCGAGCCGCCCGGTGTCGTGTGCGGCAACAACAGCCAGTACAAGTTCTGGGTGAGCTTCTCGGCCACGAGCGACAAGCTCGCGGTCGTCTTCGAGCCCGGCGGCGCGTGCTGGGACTACGACAGCTGCACCGGCCGCAACGGCATTCGCGGCGCGGCCAACGTCGACGGCCTTCCGGACAACCACTGGGAGCTCGCGTCGTTCATCTCGCCGTTCCTGTCGCGGTTCGACGACACGAACCCGTCTCGTGACTGGAACCTCGTCTACGTCCCGTACTGCACCGGTGACGTCCACACCGGCAACAACGTCGTCACCTACCAGGGCGGCAACGGCGATCCGGACGTCTCGTTTCATCATGACGGGCATGCGGTCGTGCAGGAGGTCGTGGGCTGGCTGAACGAGCGGTTCACGCACGTCCCGAAGCTGATCGTGACCGGCTGCTCGGCCGGTGGCGTCGGCGCGCTCGTCAACTATCGGTTCCTTCGCAACGGCATCGAGGCTGTCGAGAAGGGCTACCTGATCAACGACTCCGGGCCGGTGTTCCCGTCGACCGGGTTCTCGCAGCCGATGCACGCGATGATCCGCGGTGCGTGGAACATCGATAGCCTGTCGTCGGTCATGCCCGAGGGCTTCACGGTCGACGACATGGGCACGCTCAACACCGCGCTCGCCGACGAGTTCCCGGACGACCGGCTGTCGACGACGTACTTCCGGCGCGACATGAACTTCTCGCTGTACTCGTACGAGCGGTTCTACGGCTTCCCTCCGAAGGACGAGGTCATGCGGATGTGGGAAGCCGACACCCAGCTCCTCGTCGACGAGTACGAGACCCGCGACAACCTCTACTACTTCCTGCCGTACTACCGCGGGATCAACGACAGCCACTGCACGACGCTGTTCAACTTCGCGGGCTCCGACATCCAGGCGCAAGACATGACGCTCGCGCAGTGGGTCAATGACTTCGTCGACGACAAGCCCGTGCAGAGCATGATCGAGGCGCCGGTCCCAAGCGAAGACGACTGAAGGCGAACGGAATCCCTGTAGGGACGACCGAGCTACGGCACCGGGCTCTGCGCGAGGCGCTGCGCCTTCTGGTAGCCGGCCGGGCTCACGAACGCGAGCGTGACGACGTAGTCCATCGTGCGCGTCGAGGAGTCGGTCATCGCCTGGACGAGGAACGTCGTCGGCGAGTAGTTGTTCGGCATGTTCGCGGACAGCATCTCGGCCGCGGTCGCCGTGGCCTCGACGGGCGCGCCGGCCGCGCGGGCCTGATAGAAGTCCTGCAGCGGCACCATCAGCGGCGCGACCTGCTCGGAGACCATGCGATGTCCCGAGGACAGCTTCGCCGCGTTGCCGGTCGCGAAGATCTTGGGCACGAGCGTGCTGCGCCCGGTCGCCGGGAGCTTCATCAGCGCGAGCAGCGGCCCTTCGGCCATGCCGAGCTCGGTCGCATCCTTCGCCACGAGCGGCATCGGCGCGAAGAGCTCGTCGACGCACGACGCACCGGCGGCCGGCGCGTTGCGGATCTCGGCCTCGGTGCAGTTCGAGAGCGCGAGCATGTGCCAGGCGAACTCCGAGCAGTACATCGGCAGCCGCGTGGTGGTGTCGGCCTCGAGGATGATCTTGCCGAGCGTGGTGATCGTCTGCCGTGTCGTCATGCCGGCGCTGACGTAGCTCGGGACGAGGTAGTCGGACTGGAACTTCACCTGCTGGCGCGCGCCGTTGATGCGCGCGAGGTTGGTCTTCAGCGTGCCGACCCAGCCGCGCAGCTTGACGCGACGCTCGTCGCTGATCCGCGGACGGACGATGTGCAAGGCGTCGGTCCCGGCGTCACCAGCGCCATCGCCCGCGTAGTGCGAGGTGTCGAACTGGCCGACGTACTGACCGTCGAGCGGGCTGTCGATGTTGTAGGCGACGCCGTCCTTCGTGTAGACGAGGCCGGCGTGTGTGGTGCCCATCTGGATGTGGGGATACGCCATCGTGCCGGCGAGCTCGGGGCGGAACGTCAGCACGATGTCGCCGTCCTTGAGGACGCCCGCACGGCCGAGCTTCGCGGCCATGTCGCGCCGCGCGGCTTGCTTGGCGGCGACGCCGGTGCCCTGCTGGATCGCGATCATGCGGAGGCCGACGTCACTGGCCTGCACGGAGTTGTTCCACAGCGTCGGGTAGGGATAGCGCGCGCGATCGAGGGTCGTCGTGACCGTCGACTTCGGCACCGCGAAGTAGAACGGGACGTCGACGAGGCGCGTCGGATCGGTGCTGGTCGCGCCGTCCGCCTTGCCACTGCCATCGACGTCCTCGTAGTCATCGACGGTCGCATCGTCGGTCGCGCAACCGGCTCCCGCGTACGGGATCGCCAGTAGCAACAGGAGCTTTCGCAGCGCGGGCGTCACCATGGCCGCTGCAAACAGCAAGTTGCACGCCAGCGCGCACGCGCGCGAAGTAGCGGAGATCGCGGCAGACTCTGGTGGCGGGTCGACGAGCCACGACCACGCATCACGCCGGGGACCACGCACCCGAACGCAGCCCGAACGGTCAGCGGCGGACGCGGAGATCGAACCAGAAGGCCGTGAGTCCGCCCTCGCAGCGCACGCCGACGCTGCCGTCGTGGGCGAGCGCGACCGACCGCACGATCGCGAGGCCGAGACCCGAGCCGCCCGACGACGTACGCGTCGAGTAGAAGCGGTCCCAGACCCGGCGCTGGGCATGTGCCGAGAGGGCAGGCCCGTGGTTCTGCACGCTGATCCGCAGCGAGTCGTGCCGGCGGTCGATCACGACGCGCACCGGCGTCCCGGGATCTGCGTGCTGCGTCGCGTTCGCGACGAGGTTCTCGATCGCGGCGTCGAGCAGCAGCGGCTTGCCGTCGACGACGGGGTCACCAGCACAGGCGACCTCGACATGCACCGGCCACGGCCGCTCTGCACACGCCCGGGCAAGCACGGCAACGTCGACCGGCAGCGCGACGCTGCGATCATCCTCGACGCGGGCGAGCTCGAGCAGCCGCGACACGATGCGATCGAGGCGCGCGGTGTCGTCGATGATCATCGCGAGAAACCGGTCGCGCGCATCGCGCTCGTCGACCGCACCGTCGCGCAGCAGCTCGGCCGCGCCGCGGATGCCCGCGAGCGGGTTCTTGAGCTCGTGGCTGATGTCGGCGGCGAGCGTGCGGGCGTCGCGGGCGCGGCGCTCGAGCTCCTCGGTCATCGCGTCGACGGCGCGCGCGAGCTGGCCGATCTCGTCCGCACGCTCGCCGAGCCGATCGCGCCCGGCGCTCTCCGCCGGCTGGCGCGCGGCGATCCGCTGGGCACGCCGCGTCAGCCTGCCGAGCGGGCGGGCGATCGTCGTCGCGAGCACGAGCGAGAGCAGGGCCGTGATCCCGAGGGTCAGCAGCAGCACGCGGACGAGCCAGGTGCGCAGCTCGTAGAGATGGAGCTTCACGTCGTGGGTCGATCGGGTCACGTAGATCGCGCCCTCGACCTGGCCGGCGCGAACGACGGGCAGCGCCGAGAACAGATACACGCGGTCCTGGTTGCTCCACAGCCGCGTCGCCGAGCCATAGCGGCCGGC
>JBKJUF010000316.1:0-2942 GCA_046590445.1 Kofleriaceae bacterium | reverse complement strand
CTCGATGATCTGCACCATCTTGTTCGCGAGCACGGTGTCGCTGCCGCGCTGCTCGACGGCCGCGCGCGATCCGGCGAGCTGGCTCGGCGAGCGACTCGATGCGATCGCGGCCGGGCTGCGCTCGCTCGCCGAGCGTCCCCAGCAGGTCGAGGTCCACCAGAGCCACGTGCCCGCGCATCACGGTAACGGCGGCAGCCCGAGCGCCGAGAACTGGGATGCCGCGGCGCTGCTCGCGCAGGTCAAGCGGATCGAGACCTCGCTCGTGCCGGTCGTGAGCGCCGCCGTCGAGCAGCGCGGCAGCGACACCGTGCTCGCGAACAAGATGGTGCAGATCATCGAGCTCCTCGAGCAGCTCGACGCGCGACTGTCGCCGCGCCGGTAGGTGACGGCATCGAGCGCTCGCTCGATCGGCGCCAGCGTCGCGCTGGGCTACGCCACGACCGGTCACGATCTGTGACGACGTCGTGATCTTTCGTAGATGTTCGTGATCGCGGTGCGGTAGCGCGCGAGCGCGTCCGATTCGCACAGGCAGACCCGGTAGGCCGACTGATCGTCCGTCGGACGGATCGTCGGATCACCAGGCAGCGTCGACGGCAGTGCGTCGAGCGTGTGCCGTACGGCTATCATGATCGCGTGTCCCACTTCCATGTACTGGTCGTCGGCGAGTCGGCGGCGCACGAGCTGGCGCCGTTTCGGGACCACATCGAAGTCGCGCCCTACCTGCACGACTGCCACTGCCGGAGGCGCCGCGTCGAGGGACGGCGAGAGTACGTAGCGGCAGCGACGCCCGATTGCCGGTGGTGTGGTGGATCTGGAATGTTCGAGACCACGATCAACCCGATCGGACGATGGGACTGGTTCATCGCGACCAATGGGCTGCTCGACCTCGTTGCAGGCGCGTCTCGACGGCCGGCAGACGTTGGTTGGCTCCACGTCGGTGGCTACTCGCCGGAGCAACTCGCGGCGCTCGCCGGGGATGTCGATCGCGCGCGGCGAGAAGACGTCATCGCTCTCGAGTCGCTCGTGCCATATGCACTTGTCGTCGATGGCGTCTGGCACCAGGCCGACGATCGCGAGCGTTGGTTTCCTGCCCTCTCGCATCGACGCGAGCTCGCATTGCATGCGGATTGGCCCGAGGCGTACGCACGACTCGCCCGCGCGATCGCGCCGCACTCGCTCGTCACGCTCGTCGATTGTCACGGCTGAGCAATCGCGCCAAGCTGTGATTCATGCATCGGATCGAGGGTTGGCGCCGACGACAATCGTTGTCACTAGCGCGAGCCGTGCCGCGTTCGTAGCTCCCCCCCACCACCGCGGTCACGGCGCAGCGAGCGCGTCGAGGTTGCCCTGTGCGCTCTGCTTGAGCCGTGGATCCTGCGCGTCGGCGGCGACCGCCCGAAACTCTGCGGCCGCTCGGCGAGTCTCATGTACGAGTTGCCGCGCGCGTCGCGATCGTGGTCGGCGATCACCCTCTCGGGGCTCGCGACGGATCTCGGCACCGGCCACGATAACGATAGTCTCGGAACTACTCGTCATTGGATGGAACCGACGCGCGCACCTGTTCGCGCACACCCAGGTCGCCCGATAACCGTCGAGGGAAGCAGCAGCCAGGACATCTCCGTTGTTCGAGAAGACCTCCAGCCATCCCGCGTCGCCGTCGGTGCCGCAGAACACGAAGTAGAGGTGTCGGCATCACCCGTCTCCGTGTCCATCGGTCCAAGCGTCCGGATTGCTTCACGCGTCACGTAGACTGACCTGGTGGGTGGCTTTCGCGCGGCGAGCGTGGCGGTGCTGGTCGCGGCCGGATGTCACGGCTCCGTGCCGCGGTCGCCGGCTCCGATCGAGGCCAACGCGTCACTCGAGCCACCGGTCGGTGCGCTCGAGTTACCTGCGTCGCAACCCGCTCCACCGGTCCCGCTCACGTCGATCGCGCTGACTCCCGTAGTGGTCACCATACCGGCGCGGAGCTGCGTTCGCTCGCTTCCTGCAGCGGCATGCGCACGTGGTCCGGTGCAGCGGTGCGCACCCGGCGAGGTCGCGACCGGCGAGTGGCGATTCGCGCTCGTCGGTTCGCTGTACGAGCCCTTCGAGAACGTGACCGCGGTCCAGCTCGCGGATGCCTGGCGTGCCGGCCGGATCGCCGCGACCGCCGAGACCCGCGACGCGCTCGGGCTTGTCGGAACCGCGTCGCTCGCGACCGGTGCCCGACCCGAGCTCGCCGCCGGCCGCTGGGCGATCGTGCCCGCCGACCAGCTGGTGCCTGCGTGGAAGCTCGTCACCGTCGATGCCAGCCATCCGCTCGAGGCGACCGCGACGGGCATGCTGACGGTCCCGCTATGCGGCGCTGCGGTCCGCAACATCGATCCGGCGCGGCTCACGACGATCGCGATGACCGGGACGAGCGCGCTCACGCGGTTCGTCGCGCAGCTCATGGAGAAGCGCGGCATGACCTACCCGGTCCGTGACGTCGAGCCGTGGTTGCGCGCCGCCGACTTCGTGCACGTCAGCCACGAGGTCTCGCTCGTCCCGCACTGCGATCTCGACAAGACGTTGAAGGGCTCGCTGCTGTGCGGGCGCGAGCCGTACATCGAGTTGCTCGAGGCGAGCCACGCGAACATCATCGAGCTCACCGGCAGCCACCTCGTCGATCACGGGCAGAAGTGGCTCGCGCACACGATCGACCTGTACGCGGCACGCGGCTGGGTCTGGTTCGGTGGCGGGCGCAATCAGCTCGACGCGTCGACGGCGCGGATCGTCGAGCATCATGGCAACCGGGTCGCGTTCGTCGGCTGCAACCGACCGCTCACGCAGGGCAAGCACATGCGCGAAGGTCCCGGCGTCGCGATGTGCGATCTCGAGCGCGTGCGCGCCGACGTCGTCGATCTGCGGCGGCGCGGCATCGTGCCGATCGTCTCGATCCAGCACGAGGAGGTCTACGTGCG
>JBKJUF010000277.1:0-4486 GCA_046590445.1 Kofleriaceae bacterium | reverse complement strand
GTGCGCGATCGGCACGAGCCCGGCGGCGACCGCGCATGCCGAGCCACCACTCGAGCCGCCTGTCGAGCGCGTGAGGTCGTGCGGGTTGCGGGTCGGTGGCCACGCCGGTGGCTCGGCGGTCGGCAGGATCCCGAGCTCCGAGGTATTCGTCTTGCCGATCACGACAAACCCAGCACGCCGCAACGACGCCACGAGGTGGCTATCGTACGGGTAGCTATGGCGCGCCTGCTTGAGCGGCCGCATGCCCTCGGTATGCAGGGCACCGCGTACCGCCGCGATGATGTCCTTGATCAGGATCGGGACGCCGCGAAATGGGCCGTGCGGGGCGTCCTTCGCCGCCGCGCGCGCCTCCTCGAAGAGTGGGATCGTGACCGCGGCGAGCTCGGGATCGTGACGCTCGATCCGCGCGATCGCGAGCTCGACCAGCTCGGCTGGCTCGGCCTCGCCGTTTCGGACCAACGCCGCGCACGCCGTCGCATCGAGCTCCGAGAGCAGCATGTGCGGACTGTATCCGCTCGCGGGCACGGGGGCGGCCCTGGGGGGACACCTCCCGGACGCCGGCGCTTTCGGCGACCGGGACGGCGCAGTAAGGTGCCCGCATGGAAGGCATCCTCGCTGGCAAGGTCGCGCTGGTCACCGGCGGTGGCCGTGGGATCGGAGCGGCGATCGCGCGGGCCCTCGCGGGCGCCGGAGCGCGCGTCGTGGTGTGCGGCCGCAGCAAGCCAGATCTCGAAGCGATCGCCACCTCCATCGATGGCTCCGCGCACGCGGTCGATCTGCTGGACCGCGCCGCGACCGACGCGGTGCTCGGCGCCATCGGTCCGGTCGACGTGCTCGTCAACAACGCCGGCGCCGCCGAGAGTGCCGCGCTCGATCGCACGACCGACGCGATGTGGGATCGCATGCTCGAGCTCGACGTCACCGCCCCGTTCCGCATCACCCGCGCGCTGGTGCCCGGCATGATCGCGAAGGGCTGGGGCCGGGTCGTCAACATCGCCTCCAACGCGGGCCTCACCGGATACGGCTACTCGACGGCGTACTGCGCCGCGAAGCACGCGATGATCGGGATGACCCGCGCGCTCGCGATCGATCTCGCGCGGACCAGCGTGACGATCAACGCGGTGTGCCCCGGCTGGGTCGAGACCCGGATGGCCGAGGAGGCGGTCGCGCGGATCGCCGCGAAGACCGGTCGCAGCAGCGACGAGGCGCGCACGTCACTCGCCTCGATGAGCCCACAGCGCCGGATGATCACCGCCGACGAGGTCGCGCACGCCGCGCTGATGCTGTGCGCGCACGACGCCCGCGGCATCCACGGCCAGACCATCGTGGTCGATGGCGGGGCGGTGCTGAAGTGAGCGCGCCGGAGATCACGGTCACCGAGTGGCCGGCGCCGCGCGGCTACGCCAACGGCCGGTTCGGCGAGGGCCGGCCGGTCCACGTCGCCGGTCAGATCGGCTGGGACGAGCATCGCCAGTTCGTCGCCGGCGGCCTCGCGCCGCAGTTCGGCAAGGCGCTCGATAACGTGCTCGCGGTGATCCGCGCCGCCGGCGGTGTCGCCGAGGACATCGCGTCGATGACGGTCTTCGTCACCGACGTCGACGAGTACCGGCGCGGCCAGAGCCTGCTCGCCCCGGTGTGGCGCGAGCGAATGGGCCGTCACTACCCGGCGATGGCGCTGGTCGCGGTGTCGGCGCTCGTCGAGCCCGAGGCGGTCGTCGAGATCCAGGCCGTCGCGTACGTTGGAGGCACGCCATGATCACGACCACGTCGTTCGTCTCGGAGCTCGCGCTGGGCGTCGCGACGCTGACCCTCGATCGCGAGAAGCGCCGCAACGCGCTGACGTTCGAGGTCTACCAGGAGCTCGCCGAGGCGTTCGAATCCCTCGATCACCACGACGACGTTCGCGCGATCGTGATCACCGGTCGCGGCGCGGGCTTCTGCTCGGGCGGCGATCAGGACGACATCATCAAGCACCTGCTCGGCCGCGATACCCCGGCGCTCCTGCAGTTCACGCGGATGACCGGGCGGCTGATCGCGGCGATGCGGAAATGTCGCCGGCCGATCATCGCGGCCGTCAACGGCGTCGCGGTCGGCGCGGGCGCGGTGATCGCGTGTGCGAGCGATCTGCGGATCGCCTCGACGACGGCGCGGTTCGGCTTCATCTTCCCGCAGGTCGGGCTGTCGGGCGCCGACATGGGCATCACGTACCTGTTGCCGCGGATCGTCGGCCTCGGTCACGCCTCGGAGCTGCTGTTCTTCGGGGAGCAGATTCCGGCGAACCGCGCGCTCGAGATCGGGCTCGTCAACCGGGTCGTCGATGACGGCGCGGCGGCCGTCGCGATGGCGCAGGACTGGGCGCTCCGGCTCGCGAAGGGCCCCGCCTTCGGTCACGCGATGACCAAGCAGATGCTCGAGAGCGAGCACACGATGGCGCTCGCCGAGGCGATCGAGGCCGAGGCGCAGGCGCAGGCGCTGTGCATGCAGCACCCGGACTTCGCCGAGGCCCACGCGTCGTTCAAGGAGAAGCGGCCGGCGCGCTTCCGGGGAGCGCCCGAGTGAAGCTGTCGAGCGACGACCTGCCGATGTTCTTCGCCGAGCCGCATCGCGTGCTCGCCGATCGGTTGCGGTCCGCGGCGCCATCGCTGCAGGCGATCGAGGCGCCGGGCGCGCATCCCGACGAGGCGAGTCGCGATCGCGCCGCCGCGGACGCGCTGGCACGGGCGAACCTGTTCGATCTCGTGGTCCCGATCGGCACGCTCGACACCCGCGGCCTGTGCCTCGCGCGCGAGATGCTCGGCTACGTGTCACCGCGCGCCGATTCGATCTTCGCGGTGCAGGGGCTTGGCACCCATCCGATCGTGCTCGCCGGCACGCCCGAGCAGCGGCTCCACCTCAAGGCGTTCGCGCGGGGCGCCGGCATCGCGGCGTTCGCGCTGACCGAGCCGGAGGCGGGCAGTGACGTCGCCAGCATCCAGACCCGCGCGGTCGCGACGGCGGACGGCTATCGCCTCGATGGCGACAAGCTGTTCATCTCGAACCTCGGCATCGCCGATCACGCGACCGTGATCGCGACGACCGATCCGGCGGCGGGCGCGGGCGGGTTGACCGCCTTCTGGCTCCCGCTAGAGACGCCGGGCGTGACGGTCACGCCGATGCAAGCGATCGCGCCACACCCGATCGGCGCCCTCGAGCTGCGCGGGGTGATGCTGCCGGCCGCGGCGCGGATCGGCGGGCTCGGGCAAGGCATGAAGCTGGCGATGCAGACCCTCGACGCGTTCCGGGTCTCCGTGGGGGCCGCGGCGGTCGGCATGGCGCGGCGTGCACTCGACGAGGCCGTTGGCTTCGTGACCGGACGATCGCAGTTCGGCAAGCGGCTCTCGGAGCAGCCGCTCGTGCAAGCCCACCTCGCCGACATGGTCGTCGACCTCGACGCGGCTCGGCTACTCGTGCTGCGCGCGGCCTATCTCAAGGACACGACGAAGGACCGCGTCACCACCGAGGTGTCGATCGCGAAGCTCGGCGCCACCGAGGCAGCCCAGCGCGTGATCGATCGCGCCGTCCAGCTGTTTGGCGGGCGTGGGGTGATGACGGGCGCGGTCGTCGAGCACCTGTATCGCGCGATCAGGCCGCTGCGCATCTACGAGGGCACGAGCGAGATCCAGCGGACGATTATCGGTCGCGCGCTCGCTCAGGGAGCTACTCGATGACCACGATCAGCTTGCCCGAGGACCTCAACCTCGCGGACTACTTCCTGTTCGACCGCGAGCGCGACGGCAAGGCGACCAAGGTCGCGCTGCGGTTCGGCGAGCGCTCGTGGACCTACGGCGCGATCGCGGATCGCGCACGCTCGCTCGCTCGATACTTCGTCGACGCCGGCCTCCGGCCCGAGCAGCGCGTCTACGTCGTGCTGCCCGACGTGCCGCCGTTCGCGTGGACCATCTTCGCGACGTTCGCCGCCGGCGGTGTCCTGACGATGGGGAACCCGAGCGCGCCCGAGGAGGATCTGCGCTACGTCCTCGAGTACGTCCGCGCGACCATCCTGGTGACCACACCCGCGGTCGCGACCGCGCTCGCGCCGCACCTCGAGGGCCTGCCGAACCTGACGACCGTGCTGCTCGTGCCCGACGTCGCGACCGGCGATGATCCGGAGGCGCGCTGCGACGTCCCCGACATGATGCGCGAGTACGTGACGAAGCGCCGCGTGCTCTCGCTCGACCAGGCGATCGATCTCGCAGAGCGTTCGATCACCGAGCTGCCGCCGACCAAGCGCGACGATCCCGCCGTCTGGCTGTTCACGTCGGGATCGACCGGCCGCGCGAAGGCCGCGATGCACAGCCACCGCGACTTCGCGTTCAACACCGAGGTCTACGCGAAGGGCACCGTCGGCTACCGCGAGGATGACGTCGCGATCAGCGTGCCGCGCCTGTTCTTCGGCTACGCGACCGGCACGAACCTGTGGTTCCCGTTTGCGGTCGGCGCGACCGTC
>JBKJUF010000736.1:0-3444 GCA_046590445.1 Kofleriaceae bacterium | reverse complement strand
CTGGCCACCTACGATCCCGCCGTGGTCACCGGCCTGCGCCTCGCCCCCGGCGTAGTCGACGCGCAGCTCGCGAAGCTGCTCGCGTCCACCGTGGCCGAGCGCCGTACGCTGCCCGGCCTGGAGTCGCAGCGCGCCGACGTGATCGCCGGCGGCGTCGCGATCTTCGCGCGCATCCTCCACCGCGTCCGCGCGCCGGCGCTGATTACCTGCGACCGCGGCATCCGCTGGGGCGTCGCGTACGAGCGGCTGTCGACCGAAGCATAGTGGATCAAGACCCGGAGGCGAGCTCCTGGATCCTCGGGTTCCCGCGGGAGCTCGGCTCACGCACCGCTGGATTCGCCCGGTGCTGCCCTCGCGCGTCGCGGTGCGCGCGGTGGTCCGAGCACGGCACCGAGCTTACCGAGCCGGCGCTCGTGCCACACGTCGACGAGCATCGCCCACCATTCGTGACCGGCGATCACGATCGGGTTGTGACTGCGCAGATCGTGGGTGAGGCCAAAGCGGACCGGCTCGCTCTCGCGCGCGAGCGTGCGGAACAGGCGATCCCAGACGATCAGGACACCCCCGTAGTTCTTATCGAGGTAGGCGCCGTTCGAGCCGTGATGGATCGCGTGGTGGCGCGGCGTATTGAAGATCCACTCGATCGGCCCGAGCCGGGGCACGAGTTGGGTGTGCAGCAGTTCCTGATAAAACAGGCTCGCGACCTGCACGCTCATGATCATCAGCGGATCGAATCCGATCAGCGCCAACGGTAGCCAGAATACGACGCCCAGGAACGGCACCCAGGTCTGGCGAAACGCGACCGACAGATTGTAGTAGCGCGACGAATGATGCGTTACGTGCGACGCCCACAGGATGCGCACGCGATGGCTCGCGCGGTGGAACCAGTAGAAGCACAGGTCCTCGAGCAGCACGAGCAGCACCCACTCCCACGCGAGGCCGTGCTGGCCGACGTGCCAGCCGCCGATCACGACGTGGGCAACGGCATGCTGGCTCGCCCACAGATACGCTGCGAAGATGCCGTGCGCCCACAGCACATTCAGCGCGAAGAAGCCGGCGTACATCGTCAGGTTCGCGAACGTGTCCTTCGCATGGTAGAGCCGCCGGCCGGTCACGCCGGCGACCGACAGCTCGCCGACGATGCCGAAGCCCGACAACGTCAAGCCCGCGGCATAGAGCAGCGTGATCGGCGAGCCGGCGAACGCCAGTAGCTGCTCGAGCATGGCTACTTCATGGACGCCGCGACGGCGACCATCGTCGGGAAGTCGAGGTTGCCGGTCAGCGTCAGCAGCGTGCCGTCCTTGACCCACGAGATCACGACGAACGCGCCCATGAACGACAGGGTCGCCGGAATATCTCCGAGCGTGATGTCGATGCCCAAGGGTTGCGTCGCAAGCCCACTGTAGCGCGATTGCACGAGCGACAGCATGGAGCCGTCATGATCCATCGCCATCACGAGCATCGGCAGGCAGTGGGGCGAGCGCACGATCTTCTTGATCGAGTGGCCGGCCGGCAGCTCGCTCGGCACGAGAACCTTGAAGTTCATCGACTCGCGCGCCTCGTCGAGCGTGATCCCCGGCGCGCCGAGGTCCCACTCGAACACGACTGCGTTCTTCGGGAAGGTGAACACGAACGCGTCGGCCGCGACCGGAACGTCGAATACCAGCTCCTTGAACTCGAACGAGTACCAAGGCGCCTTGTCCTCGCGATAGAACTCCATCTTGATCGGCAGTGTCGATGAATCGTGATTCCACACGCGGTGTAAGAAGCGAAACGGTGCGCGCCGCGCGGGCCGCACGACCCAGTGGACCGCGCGTTGCCCCGCCACCCGCGCGTTCTCGCTCTGCAGCGCAAACGTGTACGCGTTGAGGTTCGTGCGAGTCAGTCGCTCGATGTGATGCAACGCTTCGGCATCGCTCGGCGGTTGCGCTCCGCGGATGCGCACGCCGAACAGTTGCTGTGGGTACCACAGCGTGATCGTCTCGCCGTCGTAGAGGAACAGCTCACCGGCGTGCGGCCCCGGTGTCGTCGTCTCGATCCGGATCTTCCACGGGCGGCCATAGAGCACCGTACGTTCGACGGGGACCTCGGCAATGCCGGTCTCGACGGTGATGCCGCGGTAGCTCTTGATCGACTTGAGCCCGGCGGCGACGTTTCTTGCGATTCCACCAGCCCACACGTTGGCGCAGGCGGTGAACGACACCAGCAGCGCGAGCGCGACGATGGTGGACGACTGGCTCGAGCGAAGGATCCGCATCACACTGTCTCCTTGGGACCGCGTGGTGCGAGCCCGAACATGAACAACTTCGCGATTGCCTCGATCGATTGTTTGTCGGTCATACCGAGATACTGCTTGGCTCCGACGAGGCGCTCGATGACGAAGTGACTCGCGAACTGCAGGTACACGATGGTGAAGACCACGCCCGGGTCGGCCCATTTCGGTAACGCGTGGTGCCGCTTGTCGGGCAGCAGGGCGCGAAATCGCGCGGCGAGTTGCTCGTAGTGCGGGCGCACGTGCTTGCCGCCGAACTCGGCGATGTCGACGTAGACGAGCGTCAGATAGTCGCGGTGACGTTCGACCATGTCCCGCATCACCGCGCCAAACCTCTCCAGGTCATCGGGCAGGCGCGCGGTGACGAGAAATTTTGCGAGCGGCTCGGTCGCGGCGGCGAAGCCCGCGTACAGCCGATCGACGAGCGCCGCGAAGAGCGCGTCCTTGCCGGAGAAGTGGTTGTAGACGTTGCCGAGCGACACGCCGGCCTCGGCGGCGAGGTCACGCAATCCGACGGCGTTGAAGCCGCGCTCTAGAAACAGCTGGAGTGCCGCGTCCTCCAGCTTGCGCCGGCGGTCGACCGCGCTCTGTCTTCGTTGGGTTGCCATGAAATGAACGAACGTTCGTATACCAAGGGTTCGAGCCGACGTCAAGCCTTTCGCGCCATCCCATTCGACGGAGAACGGCCGTTCCCCGACGTCGTGATGGCGATCGACTTCATGATCGCCGAGGGCGACATGGTCGCCGCACGCTGGACGATTACCGCGACGCACAAGGGCGATCTGCCGATGGCGAAGGCGACTGGCAAGGCCGTGAAGTTCTCCGGCATCAACAGCTACCGGTTCGCCGGCGGCAAGGTCGTCGAGCTGTGGAACCACCGCGACGACCTCAGCATGCTGATGCAGCTCGGCGTGATCCCGTCGCCGAAACAGGCGTTGCCGGCGACTTCCGCGAAGCCGCCGACGACCACGACGCGCTGATCATTGTGGGGGACGTTCATTTAACGGCTACTGTCCGGTGACCGGACAGCGAGAGAATCGTGATCGTAGACGTTGGCGTGTTGACGTTGGCGTCGACGTGCGACGTGGGGGTTGACGGCGACGGCGACGGCGACGCGAACGTAGACGTTGACCTCGTCACAAGTCGCACATCTTGGTCAGCATCGCGACGAC
>JBKJUF010000725.1:0-3291 GCA_046590445.1 Kofleriaceae bacterium | reverse complement strand
CGAGCGCACCGGCGAGCGCCGGACCCGGGCCGAACGTCGAGATCACGCCGCCGTCTCGATCCGGCTGCGCCCAGTACGGCAGCGGGCCGCCGCGCGCGAGCCCATCGATGAAGTCCGCCTGCCGAAGATCGAAGCCGCCGCCGCAGCGGAGCACCGCGGCGCCATACCGCCCCGGCACGGTGTCACCGCTGATCTGCCGCGCCGGCGCGACGAGCACGAGGGCGATCGCGAAGACCACGACTCCACTGGCAGCGAGTAACAGTGGTTTCGGCAGACTCACCGACGTTGCCAGCCAGCTGTTCGCAGGATCCCCTTCGCAGCGGTCCGTGAATCTGCAGACATCGTCATCCAGGTGATGATCGCATAGACGCCGGCGCCGGCCCCATACGCCGCGAGCAGCGCCCCGGTCGAGCGCGGCGCGACGAGACCGACGATCACCGCCGCCACGCCGAACGAACCTGCCGATCGAGTCACGGTCGCCAGGACGTGCCGGTACCAGTGCCACGGAGCGATGCCGAGGCACTCGCGGCACACGCGAGGCATCGAGTACACGTAGGCGAACAGCTGGTACCAGATCCATGACATCGCCGCCCCGCTGAATCCGAACTGCCACGTCAGCACGAGCGTGACCGGCAGCGTCGTGAAGAGCGCCGCGAAGTTCTGGCGCGAGCCGAGGTCGGGTCGATTCATCGCCAGGCAGAAGAAGTACGGAATCGTCAGTGTCGCGTTGAGGTAGAAGCCGATCGCAAGCAGCGCCGCAGGCAGGACCAAACTCGCGGCGAGCTCGGGGTCGAGCACAGCGCTGAACACGGGGTACGTCATGAACGCGAGCAACGCGAACACGGGCACCAGGACATAGCAAAGGAGATCGTGCACGCGCTGATAGGTGCGGAGTAGCTGCTCGCGATCGCCGGCGTGCACCAGCTCGGACATCGCCGGCAGCGCCGCGTTCGCGACCGCGCTCGCGAGCAGCCCGCCACGGGCGATCGTTCCGTAGAGCAGGCCGTAGATCCCGAGGCTGCTCACCGGCAACAGCTTCGAGATCAGCACTTTATCCGCCTGCATGTGGAACATCGCGAGCCCCGAGATCGCGATCATGTGCGCGGCGAACTTGCGATTGCGTCGCACGATCTCGAGATCGAACGTCGGAACGAGCGCGCCCCAGTCGAACAGCTTCGCGACCACGGCCGCGAGGCTCACGAGCTTCAGCAGACTCACGCCCGCGATCCACCAGACGACGAGACCAACGTCACCGGTGACCACGATGATCGGAATGATGCCGGCCTGCTGGAGCAGCACGAACCCGACGTCGACCGAGCTCAGGATCCCCATGCGCTGCACGCCGCGGATCACGCTGACGTAGAACGCCTGCGGAAGCGCGAGCAGCATCGACGCGCCGAGGACGCGCAGCAGATCGATCGCCAGCTCGGGTGAGATCGTCTCGAGCTTGATCCAGTGCGCCACGAGCCACGGCGCGGCAACCAGCAGCGCGGCCGCGGCGGCGGCGTAGCCGACCCAGTAGAACAACGCACCCGACCGCACGATCCGCCGCACGTAGGCTGGATCCTTGTGTTGGTTGGCGGAGATCTCCTTGACCGTCGTTGTCGTGATGCCGAGCTCGAGCACCGCGACGACGACCGTGTTCAGCATCAGCGCGAAGTAGACGATGCCGAGGACGTCCTTGCCGAGATCCGCGAAGACGTAGCGTGCCGAGACCAGCCCGACGACGACCAGCGTGAGCTGGCCGGCGAGGTTATAGAAGATGTTGCGGGTCAGCCTCGACACGTGCGTTCGAGTCATCCAGGCGACATCACTTCACACACTTGAGGTAGCCGCGCGGCGCGACCGAGATCAACAGGCGACTCTCGAGCTCGGTGTCGACGGCGAACCGGTCGGTCGTCGCCAGAAAATCGTGAACCGCCGTCCACGGATTGTTGCCGGGGCCCCATGGCCGATCGCCCAGCAGCTCTGCAGGCATCGCCTCGATGATCGTGTCCAGGACGACCAGATAGCTACCGGCCGTCACCAGCGGGGCGTACGCGTGGAGCTCGGCCAGCACGTGGTCTCGCGTGTGGTTCGAGTCGAGGACCACCATGATCGGCCCTCTCCCCGCAGCGAGCGCTTCGACCCTCGAGATCACGGCAGCGTCGATCGACGACCCGTCGATCAGCGAGATGTGCGGGAACATCGGATGGGCCTCGAGCGCTGCACGGTTGTGTGCGCGCAGGTCGAGCTCGATTCCAACGACGCGCCGGTCTCCTCCGAGTAGCTGCAGGAGCGACGCGTAGAACACCAGGGACCCACCGCGAGCGACGCCGGTCTCGATGATCAACTCCGGCTTCACCGCCCACACGATCTCCTGCAGTGTCAGCAGATCCTGTGGGAACTGGATCACCGGCAGTCCCATCCAACGAAAGTTGTAGGTGTACTTGTACGGCGTGGTCCGAGCGATCCAGTCGGCGGTGGAGCCGCGGAGCTCCTCGTCGGCGGCCATGCGCGCCGCGTTCTCTGTGCACTCTCGCTCGAAGTCTTCGATGTCCGACATGGCGGGCTCCTCTGGTCACGCTCGGACGATCACGTCATCACCGCGCCGTCCTCGAGCTCGATCGCATCGGTCCTCAGAACCTTCGCGGGATTTCCGACGACGACGGTGTAGTCCGGGACGTCGTTCACCACGACCGCGCCCGCTCCGATCGTCGACCATTTCCCGATCGAGAGGCGTGGGAGGATCGTTGCGTTCGTTCCAACAAAGCAACCATCGCCGATCGCGCAGCAGCCCGAAATGCTGACCGCGTGCGCGATGAACACGGTGTTTCCGATCCTGGTCTCGTGTCCCACCAGCGCCCCCATGTGGATGCTGCAATTGTCACCAACCTGGACTCCAGCCTGGACCACGACTTGCTCTTGAACGTAGTTGCCCACGCCGAAGCTGGTCATCGTCAGATCGACCGACGGGTGGATGAAGTTGGCCAACGTCCCGCCCGCGGCGATCACGTCACGAGTCACGCGGTAGCGCGTCTTCATGTTGCCCGTGATCAGATTCACGAACCTGACATCGCTCGCGATCAGGTCGGGGACGCACTCCGTGCCGCCGAAGACGGGATAGCCATGGAACGAGGTCCCCTTCTTGTGCGGATCGTTGTCGATGAATCCATGGACTGACACCTCGGGCGAGGTCCTGGAAACCGCCTGGATCATCCGGATCGTTTCGGGGTTGGCGGCACCGATCAGGACCAGCCTCATCGCGACCTCATGCAGGCCAGCATACGTCGACTCGCCCGGTGACGTGCC
>JBKJUF010000701.1:0-10520 GCA_046590445.1 Kofleriaceae bacterium | reverse complement strand
GTCGGCAGCACGAGCGCGGCGAGCAGCTTGACGAGGATCGTCGCGCGAAGCCGCACGTCGTGTCCCTACGGAACGACGGTCACGGGTGGCGAGACGAGCGCGCCGATGATCGCGCGGTTGGACTGGAGGTAGCCGGCGCCGCCGCCGCCGCCGCCACCGGTCTCGTTGTTACCGACGGCGTTCGCGCCGTTCTGTGCCTCGGCCGTGCCGGCGAACCCGTTGCCGCCAACACCGCCTGGTCCGTTACCACCTGCGGCGGGGACCGATTGGTTGGCCGGGATCGGGTCGGCACCCGGCAAGCCATTCACGTTGGCGCCCACGCCTGCCTCTGCGCCGCCCGAGCCGCCGCCGCCGTTCGCGACGAGCCGGCCGCCGGTCGCTGCGATCGACTCGGCCGCGTGCAGGACAACCATGCCGCCCGTGCCGCCGCCGCTGCCGCCCGTCAGCGAGCCACCACCGAGCGCACCTGCGCCCGACGCGTTGATCGCACCGTTGCCGCTGATCAGGATGCGACTCGCGGTGAGGTAGATCGCGCCGCCACCCTGGCCCGGCGCGCCTGCCATCACGACCCCCGCCGCGCCACCCACTTGGCCCGCGCAGCCCGCACGCAGCACCGTCGGTGCCACGGTATCGGCGGGTGCCGCGATTCCTCCGAGCACGGCGGCGCCGTTGCCACGGCCTCCGTTGCCGCCCGCGCGCATGAAGGTGCCGCCCGCGCCGCCCGCTCCGCCCGTCGCATCGCTGACTGGCGTCGAGCCGAACGCCGCGCACTGCGAGGCCGGCGCTCCAGGTCCGCTCGCCATCGCGCGATGGCTCGCGAGATCGATGAGTGCGTTGACCGCGATCGTCTCGGCGAGCAGCACGAGCGGGCGCGTGCCGGTCACCGTGACCGCGGCCGAGACCGTGATCGTCTTGCCCATGATCAGGCACGAGTCCGGTTGACCGGCATCGATCCAGCTCTGTGGCATCGTCGGCTGGCAGCGAACGTCGGTCGTGGTTCCGAGCGCGCCCGCGAGGTTGACGTCGCCCATCGGCGGCATCGCGGTGAAGCACAGCTGGTACGCACCGCCACCGAAGCACTCGCGCGCATCGTGGACGTACGAATCGGGTGCGGCGTCGGGTGGCGGCGGCGCATCGGGCGGGACGCCGACGCACTGGTTCGCCTGCGGTCCCGACAGATCACCGTAGCGCCGGCCGCTCGGGCACACCGAGTCCATGAAGCTGCAGAACCCATCGGGCTCGCACACACCGGGTCCGCTCGACGACGCGCAGTCACCCATGTTCGCACACTCGAACCTGGGCTTGGAGAGGCAGCTCGACAGTCCGAGGACGCCGCCGGCCAGAGCCGTCGCGAACAGCGCGATCACGAGTGCCGACCTCATTGTCGACGAGAGTCTGCCGGCAACGCACCGCTGTCAAATCGGGTGCGCCAGCGCACGTTCTAGAAGCCGCCGCCGTAGGTGACGAGGCCGCCGCTCGCGGTGGGCACGATCGCGAGCTGCCGGGTCTCGTGTGCCTCGCCCCGCTTCTTCATGAAGCGCCACACGCCGACGCCGGTCGCCGTCAAGCCGGCGGCGACGAACACCAGGGACACCATGCGCTTGCTGCGCGCGCTGTCGTACTGGTCCACGCTCTCGCCGTAGTTGTCCGCCGAACCCGCGTCGCCCGCGGAGCTGCGTGCGTTGACGTAGAGCACGACGCCGATCAGCGTGAGGCCGGCGCCGCCTGCGGTCAGGCCGATCGCGAGCTTGTCCTTGTACCAGGCCGGCTGTTCGTCGCTGGCGACCGGCGCGATCACCGCAGGCGGCGTCTCCGGCGGGACGTTCGGCGGCGCCTCGGCATCGATCGCGCCACCCGCGGGATCGACGGGTGGCACCACAGGCGGCGCGGCTGCGAGCTTCGCCTTGCAGGTCGCGATCGCCTCCTCGGTGGCCTCGGCGCGCACCCGCGGCGGCTTGGACGCGAGGAACTGCTCGTAGGAACCGATCGCATCGCCGCAGCGATCGAGCTTCACGTAGACCTGGCCGATCGAGTAATGCAGCTCGGGCCTGGGATCGAGCGCGTTCGCCTTGTTCAGCTCGACGAGGACGTCCTCGTAGCGCTGCTCCTTGTAGGCGGCAGCCGCGGCGTCGAGGTGGACCTTGGCGTCTGCCTTGTTGTCGGCGGCGGCGGCCGCGGGTAGCAGCGCGAACGCACCGGCGATGATCAGGGCGAGAGTCGGCTTCATGGCAGCTCGGGTCAGTCGAGGAACAACTCGTCGGGATTCCATGCGGGCTTCTTCTTCTTGACCGGCGGCTTCTTCTTGACCGTCGCCGATCCGCGGCCATGCACGATCGCCGAGCCACCACTGGATCTGGATGTCGATCCGTCGACGGTGGCATCGGGTTCCGGTGCGGAACCGGCGGTCGCGGCGGATCCGGCAGTCGCGGCAGCGCCCGATCCCGCGGCGGATCCGGAGCCCGCGGCGATAGGTTCGGGTTCGGGTGTGATCTCCGGAGGCGGCGCCGGCGTCGTCGCGAAGCCGGACTCGACAACACTCGGCACGCTCGGCTTGCCAGCCGCGGGCGGGGTCGGATGCTCCTCGCTACGGTCGCGACCACCGCCGCGGGTGCTCAGGAACAATACGGTGAGCACCACGGCGGCGAGCCCGACGCCGATCGCGATCGACGTCTTCTGCCGTGACAGCGCCGAGCCTGCAACCTCGGGATTCGCAGTGGTCCACGCGAGCGGTGTGCCCGAACCTGTCGTCGACTTCTCCGCCGAGCTCCACGTCGCATTGACTGGTAGCTTGTCGGTGGCCGGCAGCACAGGCGGCAACGGCACCATCCGGTCGGCGACCGCGATCGGCAGCTCCTCCTCCGGTGCGTTCGAGAAGTCGTCGTCGATCGGTGGGGGCGATTTCGGCGGGGCCATGATCGGCTCGGTCGCCGCTGGCTTGGCGCCGACCCGCGCCGCGCTCACAGCGGTCTCCGCGCTGGCCGCGCTGGCCGCGCTGGCGGCACTCGCTAGCGCACCACCGACACTCGCTCCACCCATCGCGTTCGCGGCGATCGCCGCATTGGAGCCGGTCTTGGCGCCCGGCCTCGGCGTCGGTCTCGCTGGCAGCATCGCGGCCTTACCGAGCTGCGGCGGCGGAGTCGTCGCGCCTGCAAGCGGCGGCGTGCCGGATGGCGTGATGCGCGCGACCTTCGGCGCCGGCAACGGCCGCGCGACGGCGATGCCTGCTGCGGCGAGTCCCGACGGCTTGACGACGGACGGGATCGCCCGGCTCGGTGGGTCGCCGGTGATCGCGTTCTTGCGCGCGCGCACGATCGGTGCGCTCGCGGTCACCTCGAGCTCCTGCGGGATCTCGAGGCGCTCGACCGCCTGATCGGGAGCCTGGGCGATACCGCTCGCCGAGCCGTCGAAGTCGGCGGTCAGCTCGAGCTCGGCGACGTCCTCCTCGACGAGCCACGGCTCGGGCCGGACGCCGAAGACCTGCTTCATGTAGCTGGCGAGCGCGCCGGTCGAGGTCCGCAGGCCGAGGGTCGCCGCGAACTGCTCGAGCGCCTCGCGCATCTCGTCGGCGCTCTGGTAGCGATCCTTGGGCTCGAGGGCGAGCGCCTTGAGGATGATCTTCTCGAGCGCCGCCGGGATGTCTGGCCGGTGCGTCGTCGGCTTCGGGATGTTGCCCTGGACGATCGCGCTCATCGTCAGGAAGTCGTTCTCGCCCTTGAACAACCGGCGCACCGTGGTCAGCTCGTAGAGCACGATGCCGAGCGCGTAGACGTCGCTGCGCCGATCTACCTGCTTGCCGACGCACTGCTCCGGCGCCATGTACGAGACCTTGCCCTTGAGCGCACCGACCTGGGTCGATTCACCGCTGCGCAGCGCCGCCTTCGCGATGCCGAAGTCGACGACCTTGATGTTGCCGTCGTAGCCGACCAGGATGTTCGCTGGCGAGACGTCGCGATGCACGAGGCCGAGCGGTTTTCTGTCCGCGCCGCGTTGCTCGTGCGCGTGATGGAGCGCGGCCGCCGCGGTCGTGATGATCGTGACCACGTGCTCGAGCGGGACCTTGCCCTGGCGCTTGTTGACGGCCATCAGGAGCTTGCGAAGGTCCTCGCCGTGCACGTACTCCATCGCGAAGAAGTACTCGCCCTTCTCCTTCCCGATGTCGTGCACCTGCACGATGTTGTTGTGGTGCAGCTGCGCCGCGAGCCGCGCCTCGTCGAGGAACATCTTGACGAACTGCGGGTCCTCCGCGCGCTCGGCGTGGATGCGCTTGACGACCACGTGGCGCTCGAAGTTCTCGATGCCGGTCGCGCGCGCGAGCAGCACCTGCGCCATACCCCCGTTCGCCAGATGCTTGACGATCTGGTACCGGCCGAGCTTCGACGGAAACGCCTGCGCCACCAGCTAACAGGTTGCGGCCTGTGGGCTCATGGCGTCAAGGTTGGCCCGGCCCGCGATCCCGTCGCATCAAGGCACACATTCACACACGGCGTTGCGGGGCGGTGTGTCGCACTTCTCGTCGGTCATCGTCATCCCGGCACCGACGAGGCAGTCCTCCGAGCCACCACCCGCCGCGGTCAGCAGCATGAGCGAGATCGCCGAGGCGGGCATGTTGAGCGACGTCCGGTACGTGGTCTCGGTGACCTGGTCCGTGATGCCGATCCAGACGCCGTCGCCGGCCAGTGTGGTCAACGCGCCGAGCTCGGCCTGGGCATCCGCGAGCGCCGCGCCATCGGGGAACGCGAGAAAGGCCTGATCCGCCGCGCAAGCGTCACGCTGCTGGACCCACGTCCCGAGCCCCGGGAGCAGGCGGTACCTGTGACCGCGCGGTCCGGAGTTCGCGAGCGCCATGTAGTTGGCCTTGCAACCCATCGGCGGTGCATCGATCCCGCCATCGCCCATCGGCGAATCGATCCCGCCGTCGACGCCACCGGTCTCGCCGACGCACTGGTTCGACTTCGCGCCCGAGTGATCGCCGAAGCGCCGCATCGAGACCGTGCAGCTCGGATCGCTGAAGCTGCAATAACCGCCCTCGGCGACCTCGCAGGTGCCGCCACCGCCGCAGTCCGAGTTGTCATCGCAGTTGAACGTCGTCGACCGCAGGCAGCTGGTGCTCGCAAGCGAGCCGAAGACAACCGCGAGCAGCCCGAGCTGGCGCGTGGAGGATGCGAGCTGACTCATCAGAACCGTCCCATCCAGGTGACGAGGCCACCGTTCGTCGTCGGCGTGATGGCAACCTGCCGGGTCTCGCCATTGTCGCGGAGCTGGTAGCGCACGATGCCGGCGCCGATCAAGACCACGCTGCCGACCGCGAGGCCGACGGCGAGGTTGCGTTGGCCGTTCGCGTCGTCGACGAGATCCTCGTGCGCCTGGAACGTCGGTGCGTTCTCGGCATCGTCGAGCTTGCCACGCGCGCCGAAGTAGCTGATGACGGCGACGACGCCGAGCACCGCGCCACCACCGACGAGCGCACCTCCGACCTTGTCCTTGTACCAGGGCTTCGGACCGCTCGGCTCGTCGGCGCGCGGAGGTGGCCTCTGCTCGGCGACCGGTCCCGGCGTGGGCGTGGGCGTCGGCGTCGGCTGGGGATCCGGCGTCGGCGTGACCACCGGATCGGGCGGCGCCGTCTTGCACGTCTGGATCGCCTCGCGCGCCGCGCCTGCAGGACCAGCGTCCGGCTTCGTCGAGAGGAAGCGCTCGTAGAACGTGATCGCCTGCGGGCAGTTGCCGAGCTGCACGTGAACCTGGCCGATCGCGTAGAGCAACTCGGGCCGTGGATCGAGCGTGTACGCGTGCTTCAGCTCCTCGAGAGCCTCGGCAAACTTGCCCTCGCCGTGCAGGGTGGTTGCCTTGTCGATGTGGATCTTTGCGTCGGCCTTGGGGTCGGCGAGCGCCCCCGCAGGGCTCGCGATGGCCAGGAACATGAGGGCGGCGATGGCGTGCTTCATGATCTCATTTCTCGGGGAACAGCGCGTTGGGATCCACGCGCCGTCGGACGGCTGCGTCGCGTCCGCTTGCGCTTCGGCTTGGTCGATGATTGTGACGCGGGCCGGCTGGCTTCACGAAGTTTTACGAGTGTACCTGGCTGCGCCGGACCCGATCCAAGGCTCCGCCGAACACGCGGGTTCGTCAACCAGGGTTCACTGGAAGCCGGTCGGAAAATCGAAAACTCGAACCCGAAAACAACAACGCCGTGCACGGGGCACGGCGTGATCCAGACCACCGACAGCGAGATTCGCGGCCTCGCCTGGACTCAGCGCTTGCTGAACTGGAAGCGAGCGCGAGCGGCCTTCTGGCCGTACTTCTTGCGCTCCTTCTTGCGCGGGTCGCGGGTGACATACCCGGCCGCCTTGAGCTTGGGACGAAGCTCCGAGTCGAGCTTCATCAGGGCGCGCGTGATGCCGTGACGGATCGCGCCGGCCTGGGATGAAATCCCGCCGCCACGAACAGTCGCGATCACGTTGTACTGGTCGAGCAGCGCGACCTCTTCGAGTGCCTGCCGGATCACCATCCGCGCGGTCGGGCGCGAAAAGTAGTCCTCGTCGTTGCGCTCGTTGATGACGATCTTGCCGTCACCAGCCGTCAGCCAAACGCGGGCGACAGCAGTCTTGCGGCGGCCAGTAGCGTAGGTCTTCTGCATCGTCGTTCGGTTCCTTCGGCCTTAGTTCTTCAGCTCGAGCACGCGCGGCTTCTGCGCCGTGTGGTCGTGCTCCGCCGTCTTGTAGATCTTGAGCTTCTTGATGATCCGGCGCCCGAGCGGGCCCTTCGGCATCATGCCCCACACGGCCTCGCGAATCGCGCGCTCGGGGTCATCCGCGAGGACTTCCTTGGCAAGCCGCGTGCGGATACCGCCGGGGTAGAGGGTGTGGTGCTGATACAGCTTCTTGTCGGGCTTGTTGCCCGTGAGCCGCACGCCGCCGGCATTGAGGACGATCACGAAATCGCCCATGTCGACGTTGGGGGTGTACGTGGCCTTGTGCTTGCCGCGGAGCACCATCGCGATCCGCGAGGCGAGGCGGCCGAGCGTGTGCCCGGTCGCATCGATCACGAACCATTCGCGTTGTGCCTCGCCGGCTTCTTTGGTGAGCCACGAGCTTCTCTGGGTCGTCGTCGTCATCATTGGGCGGATTCTCGGAAGGCGGTTTGTCTACAAGGTTGCGAAAACGCTGTCAAGCCAGGGCTCGCGAGGGCGACACCATATAGGTCGAAACTACGCTCTGCAAGGCCACTGTGCTTGCGTTCAGGTGTCAGCGTCGTGTGATACGAATCGCGGGTGTCGAGAGTTGGTTTCATCCTCAAGCCTGACAAGACCGAGGCGGGCGTCCTGCTCGAAGACCTCGTTCCGTGGCTGTGCGCGCAGGGCCATGTGCCCGTCGTTACAACAGAAGATCAGATCGCCCCCGCAGGGGTGGAGATCTTGCCCGAGGACGAGTTTGGCAGCTCGGTCGATCTCGCAGTCGTGCTGGGCGGTGATGGCACGATGCTGCGCGCGGCTCGCGTGGTCGCCGATCACGGCAAGCCGGTGCTCGGGATCAACCTCGGGTCGCTCGGCTTCTTGACCGGCTTCAGCATCGTCGAGGCGCGTGACGCGATCGAACGCGCGATCGCCGGCAAGCTCGCGCGCGAGCCCCGGATGCGGCTCGCCGTGAAGTTCAGCCGTGCGGGCGCAGACCCGGTCATCCGCCACGCGCTCAACGATGCCGTGCTGCATCAGGGCGCGATGGCGCGGCTCGTCGAGATCGACGGCTACGTCGACGATCAGTTCGTCGCATCGTACCGCGCCGACGGTCTGATCGTCGCGACGCCGACCGGGTCGACCGCCTACAACATGGCTGCCGGCGGTCCGATCGTCGTGCCCGGTCAGGCGGCGATGACGCTGACGCCGATCTGCGCGCACGCGCTGACCAATCGTCCGCTGGTGATTCCGGCGACGTCGACGATCCGGCTTGGCCTCGGTGCGGACGCGCGCGGCGTGATGCTGACCGTCGACGCCCAGTGGGCTCACTCGTTCCTTCCCGGCGACACCGTCGAGCTGACGGCCGCCGCCTCCCCGTTGATCCTGTTCCGCTCGCAGAAGGGATTCTTCGACGTCATGCGAGACAAGCTCCACTGGGGCGCGCGCCCCGATCGCAGAGGAGATCGGTAATGTTGCGGCACCTGCGCGTCACCAACTTCGCGATCCTGTCCGACGTCTCGATCGAGCTTGGACCCGGGATGAACGTGCTGACCGGCGAGACCGGTGCCGGCAAGTCGCTGATCGTCGAGGCCGTGAACCTGTTACGCGGTGGTCGCGCGTCGGCAGATATCCCGCGTGCCGGCGCGGACGAGGCGGTTGTCGAGGCGATCGTCGAGGTCCCCGAGGATCTGCGCGTGCGGGTCGCGAGCGTGATCGAGGGAGCGGGGCTACCGAAGGGCGAGGGCGATGGCGACGGCGATGCGACCGAGGTGTTCATCCGCCGCGTGATCCAGCGCGGCGGTCGCAGTCGCACGTACGTCAACGGAGCGCTGACGACCGCGGCGCGGCTCGCCGAGCTGGGCGCGCTGCTGATCGATCTATCGGGGCAGCACCAGCATCAGGGCCTCGTCGATCCCTCGCGTCACCTCGAGATCATCGATGCGTTCGCACGATCAGCGGACGCAGTCCCGGAGGTCCCGGAGGTCCCGGAGGTCCCGGAGGTCCCGGAGGTCCCGAAGGTCCCGGCAGGCACGAAGGTCACGGTCATCGAGGTCACCGAGCGTGGCGGCGCGACGCTCGAGCTCGTCGGGTCCGCCGGGCTGACCGCGGCGATGGCGGAGGCGTGGGCCGAGCTGCGCCGTCGCGATGACGAGCTGACGGCGCTCGGCGGCGACGAGCGCGAGCGCGAGGCGCGCGTCGATTACTTGCGCTACCAGCTCGAGGAGCTCGATGGCGCTGCGCTGACATCGGGGGAGGACGCGACGATCGAGCTCGAGCGAGCGCGGCTCGCGTCGGTCGATCACCTGCAGGGCGCAGCGCGCGCCGCCGAGGAGCGGCTCTACGGCGGTGACGACAGCGCGCGCGATCGCGTCGCCGCTGCGGCGCGTGACGTCGAGCGCGCTCGCCGTATCGATCCCGGGTCCGCGAGTGAATCCCGGCCCGCCCATTTCGGGCCCGGGCTCGACGTGGTCGCGCGGCAGCTCGCAGAGATCGAGACATTGATCGACGACGCCGCGGATCAGCTGCGGACCTACGCCGACAAGCTCGAGGGCGATCCGGAACGGCTCGCGTACCTCGACGAGCGGCTCGCACTGATCCGGCGACTGACGCGCAAGCACGGCGGCACGCTCGACGAGGTGATCGCGAAGGCGATCGAGCTGCGCACCGAGCTCGACGCGCTCACCGGTCGCGATGCGCGGCTCGCCGAGGTCGCTGCGGCCCGTGCGCAGGCCGAAGGCGCGGCGCTCGCGGCCGCGGCGGCGCTCGCGGCGAGCCGGCGCAAGGCGGCGAAGCGGCTCGAGAAGGAGGTCGCGGCGGCGCTCGCGGAGCTCGGCATGGGCTCGGCCCGGCTGACGGTGGTCCTCGACGCGCGGCCGCTGGGGCCGACCGGCGCCGATCGTGTCGAGCTCATGCTCGCGTCGAACAAGGGCGAGGAGCTGCGGCCGCTGACCAAGGTCGCGTCGGGCGGCGAGCTCTCGCGGATCATGCTCGCGCTCAAGTTGTCGCTGCGGCGCGCCGACGAGGTCGCGACGTACGTGTTCGACGAGGTCGATACCGGGATCGGTGGGGCGACCGCACAGGTCGTCGGGGCGCAGATCCGCGCCGTCGCCGCGAGTGATTCCGGGCGTCAGGTACTTTGCGTGACTCACCTGCCGCAGATCGCGGCATTCGCGGATCATCACTTCCAGGTCGAGAAGGCCGAGGTCGGCGGCCGCACCGAGACGCACGTGCGCAAGCTCAACGCGAGCGCGCGCAAGGACGAGCTCGCGCGCATGCTCGGTGGTCACGCGACGTCGAAGGCCCGCGCGCACGCCGCCGAGCTGCTTGCCGAGGCCGCACGGCCGCGCAAGCAGACATCCGCACGGAGCTGACGCGATCGAGCTGACGCGATCGAGCTGACGCGTTGTACGACCGATGCCGCGCGGTCCAGTGGTGTAAGGGTCGCCCGATGTTCGGCGATGACAGGCATCCGCTGGCTCGCTCCATTTGGGGTCGTTGTCCCGATCAGCCGCGCTCGACCGGTAGCTTCGCGCGCTCCCAGCCAGCGATCCCGTCGGGCATCACGGAGACGTTCGGCCAGCCGAGCTCTCGAGCGCGCCCGGCGCTCGCATGGCAGGTGTGTCAGCCGGGGCCCGCGCAATAGAAGACGAGGGTCGCGGTGCGGTCGACTGGCAGCTCGGCGGCATCGAACGCGTAGGCGTTGAGATGGACGGCGCCCGGCACGTGGCTCCGCTTCCAGCGGCCGCGCCCGTTGTTGTCGTAGACGTGAAACCCGGGCTCGCCGAGACGTTTGGCGACCTCGGCGAGTGAGAGCTCTGGCAGCTCGGACTCGTCCACTTAGCTGACGGGT
>JBKJUF010000669.1:0-6726 GCA_046590445.1 Kofleriaceae bacterium | reverse complement strand
GCCCCCGGGGGCCCGAGATGGAGCGAGCCAGCGGACGCTGGCGAGCGGGGCCCAACGGCACGCGGAAAGACCCGCACGAGCTCGCCGATCGCGGCGAGGTCACGCCGCACCGAAGCGATCGTGATCCCGCGCGCGACGTTCTCGGCGCTCGGCAGGAACGTCACCGTCCAGACCGGGACCGCGCTGGCGAGCGCGTGGTCGAGCTGCTGGAGCTCGCCGACCGTCAACCGACCCTCCCAACCCGAGGGGATCACCTTGATGATCGGAGCCGCCAGCTGCTCCGCATCGATCGTCGCGATGAGCTCGATCAGCTGCGCTGGAGTCTCGGCGACCTGCCGGCGATCGGCGACGGCCTCGATGCGCTCGGAGATCGCGGACACGCCCTGCAACGCGACCTCGACGGCCTTCGCAGTCAGCCGGCCACCGGCGCGATCGGCGGTGCGGATCAGGGTCTCGAGCGCGTGCGCGAGCTCGACGATGGGCTCGACGCCCATCATCCCCGCGAGCCCCTTGACCGTGTGCAGCGCGCGAAACAGGTCACGCACGATCCGCGGACGCGTCGTGCCCTCGGTGTTCGCGACCTCGATCTCGAGCAGTGCCAGATTTGCCGCGGCCGCCAGCTCTCCAGCCTCGGCCACGAACGCCCCGACGAATTCTTGAAGGTCGACGCGTTCGCTCACGCGACGGGTTGCTTGCCCGGCAAGAACCGCCGCACCGCCTCGAGGATCTCCGCCGGCGCGAACGGCTTCGCCAGGAAGCCCGACGCACCCGCCTCGATCACGCGCGCGCGGCTCGCATCATCACCACGGGTGGTCACGACGACGATCGGCAACGACCGGAGCCGATCCTGCGCGCGCACGAACTCGATGACTTCGAGCCCACCGACGTCGGGCATGTTGATGTCGAGGACGACGAGATCGAAGCCGGCGAGCGCGAGCCGCTCGATCGCCTCGAGCCCGGTCGCCGCGAACTCGAAGGCGACCTCGCCGAGCGGACGCAGGCAGGCGGCGACCATGTCGCGCATCAGCTTGCTGTCATCGACGATCAGGAGTCGCTTCATCAGTTCCGAAGCGCCAGGCTAGCACGCGTCTTTACGCATTCTCTACGCGAGCGCTGGTCATGGAACGATGTGACACGATTGCGACCCGGCGCGCCCATACGCGGGCGCGAGCGCCCCGCGCACAGTGACAGGAGCGCTCGGCGGGGACTCAGAGCCGCGCCAGGCCCCTGGCGACCTGTTCGATCTCGCAAGCAGCCCGGCGCGCCGATGTCGTCGAGTGGCTGCGTTCGTGCAGGAGCACGCGAGCCTATGGAGATGTTCACGTTCGGTCCCGGCACGATCGTCGGCCCGTACCGGATCGTGAAGCAGATCGGCTCGGGCGGCATGGGCGCGGTCTACGAGGCCGCCCACCTCGTGCTGCGCCGGCGCGCGGCGGTCAAGGTGCTCCACGCCCACCTGCGCGGCAAGGCAGGGCTCGACGCGAGGATGATCCAGGAGGCGTCGATCCTGGAGGATCTCTGTCATCCCGGGATCACCCGCATCTATGACTGCGCCGTGCTCGCCGACGGCCGGCCGTGGATCGCGATGGAGCTCGTCCCTGGTGAGAGCCTCGCGGTCCGGATGGCGCGCGAGGTCCGCATCCCACCTGCCGACCTGTGCAAGCTGATGGCGTCGATCGCCGACGTCCTCGCGACCGTCCACGTCCGCGGCATCGTCCATCGCGATCTCAAGCCCGACAACATCCTGTTCGCCGAGGTCCACACCGGCTTTCCGCTCCGCATCATCGACTGGGGTGTCGCCCGGCTCGGCCCGAGCGCTCGGCTCACCCAGGATGGCGTCACCTGCGGCACCCCGATCTACATGTCGCCCGAGCAGTGCGCCGGCAAGAACATCGCGCCCGCATGCGACATCTACTCGCTCGGCATCATGGCGTACGAGGCGCTGTGCGGCCACCCGCCATTCGAAGGTGACAACCTGGCCGAGGTCGTGAAGCTGCACCTGCACGGCGCGGCCGCACCGCTCGCGAGCAAGTGTCCTACGGCACCGCCGAAGCTGTGCGAGCTCGTCCACCAGATGCTCCACAAGGTGCCGACGATGCGGCCGACCGCGAGCACGGTGAGCCTGCGGATGACCGAGCTCGCGAGATCGATCACCGATGCGCGCCTCGACTTCGCAGCGTTCGAGCTCGAAGAGCCAGCAAGCGAGTTCGCCTCGTTCGAGATCACGGACGGCGCCCCGCAACCGGTGCGCGCCGCGAAGTTCGGTCCGTCACAAACGCTCGACCAGATCCTGACCGAGAGCTCGGACTCGGACACGACCGCGAAGTGGGGGCCCGGTCCAGGGGGCCAGGACCGAAAACCCGAGCGGTCCGCGTCGAGCTCGACGACCCGCTCGACGCGGACCAGCGCTCAGGTCGAGAAGCTCTCGCGGTGACGGGCGCACGTCACGGCTTCGCGAGCGGCAAGGTGGTGAGCTCGAAGGTCGCACCGTGCCCCTCTTGGCTCGCGACCGACAGCGTACCGCCATGCACCTCGGCGATCGCGCGGCGTTCCAGGGGTCTGGCGCGTCGCGGCGCTGACATGTCGTGCGTGACGAGAATGCCGTCGACCGCTGTGCGCTCTTGCGCGGTGTGACGGCCGGGCTCGCGAGGTCGGCGACGGACGTGAGGTCGCAGTTGGACCTCGAACGTCGTCGAGCCATCTGGCTACCATGGATCACGCCGACGCCCGACGGCACGCCGCATGTCGAACCATCCAGACCTCGCGATTCCGACGGTGATCGACGACGTCGCGACGCAACCGGTCTCGCTCGGCCGCGAGATCTTGATCGTCGATGACGTGGCGGCGAACCTCGTCGCGCTCGAGGCAGCGCTCGCGCCACTGCAGCGGCCGATCGTCAAGGCGAGGTCGGGACACGAGGCGCTCGCGTACTTGCTCGAGAAGGACGTCTCGCTACTCCTGCTCGACGTGCGGATGCCAATCATGGATGGCTTCGAGACCGCCGAGCTGATCCGCGGACGCGAGCGCACCAAGCACCTGCCGATCATCTTCGTCACCGCGCATCACCACGATCAGACTGCAGTGCTACGCGCGTACCAGCTCGGTGCCGTCGACTTCCTCCACAAGCCGATCGAGCCCGCGATCTTGCTGGCGAAGGCCTCGGTGTTCGTCTCGCTGCAGGATCGGACCGAGGAGCTCACGTCCGAGCGGTTCCAGCGCGAGTTCGATGCGGCGCGACGCGAGTACGAGAACGACGCGCTGCGCCGGCAGATGGAGCAGGAGCTTGCCGCCAAGGTCGAGCTCGCGCGCCTCAACACCGCCCTCGCCCAGGCCGATCAACACAAGGACGAGTTCCTCGCGATCCTCGGCCACGAGCTACGCAACCCCCTCGCGCCCCTGCGCACCGCGATCGATCTGATCAAGGCGCGACCCGACACGCCGCTGAGCGCGCGCTCGATCGACATTCTCGATCGCCAGACCGACATGCTGACCCGGCTCGTCGAGGATCTCCTCGACCTCTCGCGGATCAACGCGAACAAGATCGAGCTCCGTCCCGAGGCCGGCGATCTGCGGACGCTCGTGCAGGCCGCCGTCGATACGAGCGCACCGGTCGTCGAGCAGCGCCACCATGCGTTGACGCTCGAGCTCGGCGCGGAGCCCGTCCGCGTCGTCGCCGATCGCGTGCGCGTGATCCAGGTGATCACGAACCTCATCAACAACGCGGCTCGCTACACCGAGCGCGGTGGCAAGATCGATGTGACGTGTGGCATCGATCGCAGGCGCGCCTTCGTGCGGATCTCCGACAACGGGATCGGCATCCCGCCGGAGTTGCTGCCGAAGATCTTCGACATGTTCGTGCAGGAGCGCGTCCGCTCCGATGGCTCGGGTGGCCTTGGTCTCGGCCTTTCGCTGTCGCGCCAGCTCGTGGAGATGCACCACGGGACGATCGTTGCCAGCAGTGACGGCCGCGGCACCGGCAGCAGCTTCGAGCTGTTGCTGCCGCTCGACGGTACCGCCGAGGTCGTCGTCGCCCGCAGGCGCAGCGAGGCGATGAAGCCGCTCGAACGGTCGGCCATCACCCCCGTCGTCATCGAGCCCCCGGCCGGCACCACCACTCCGGCCGTCACGGCGCTGCGAACCGTCGTGGTCGATGACAACGCCGACGCACGCGAGCTGGTCGCGGATCTCTTGCGATCGCGCGGTCACGACGTCATGACCGCAGGCGATGGCTACGAGGGTCTCGTGATGATCCGCGATCACCGTCCGGACGTCGCGCTCGTCGACCTCGGGCTGCCCGGCATCGATGGCCTCACGCTCGCGCAGCTGCTGCGCGAACAGTGCCCCGACCTTCCGACCCGCCTCGTCGCGCTCACCGGCTACGGCCTCGCGGGCGATCTGCAGCGCACGAAGGAAGCCGGGTTCGATGCGCACCTCGTCAAGCCGGCAACGGCCGCGGCGATCCTCGCCGCCCTCGCGGCCGCGACTCCGTGATCGCGAGCGCCGCTTGCGGTAGCGGCCATAGCTCTGGCTCACGCTGGTCTCACCGGTCCGGGGGTGCTGCGCGCCAAGGCGTCGGTGTTCCTGCTGCTCCAGGAGCGAACGCTCGCGCTCTGGCGCTCGCCCGCATCCACGACCGCGAGCTGGCGAAGCTGTACCAGGCCGAGCAAGCGGCCCGGCAGCTCGCCGAGCTCGCCGAGCTCGCGAAGCGCCGCGCGCTCGACACCATGCCGACCACCAAGCCATGCCTGGTGTTGCTCGATCTGATGATGCCGGTCATGGATGGCTGGCAGGTCATCGAGGCGATGAAGCACGACCCCGAGCTCAAGGACCCATCGCCACATCACAAGCTGGCGTGATACTTGATGTTGGTGTGGCAGCCGATCCTCGAAGGAGAGCTGGCGGAAGATGCCCGGCGCACCGTCATCGACATCGCCCGGGCGTTCACAGCGGAAGGTGGTCGCCGCCCCAAGATCACCGACGCACCGCTGTTCTGGGCCTATCTCGCGGGCGCGATCGACGAGCCCTGGATCGCCGAGGCGTACGATCGCTCGGTCGATGTGCTGGCCGAGCACGCGTCGCGCGGGTTCACCGACATCTCCCTGTACGGCGGCGCAGCCGCCGCGGGGTTCACGATCGCTCACATCAGTGAGCCCGGAACTGCCGAAGACAGCCTAGGTGGCATCGATCGGTTGCTCGCGGCTGCGCTTGCCGGCGAACACTGGAGCGAGCAGTACGATCTGATCAGCGGGCTCGCCGGCGTCGGCGTGTACCTGCTGGAGCGTGGCGACGCACCCGTTGCGAGGGCTGTTCTCGATCGCTTGATCGGACATCTCCTCGCAACGCGCGAGGTCACGCCGCACGGAAGTACGTGGCACACGCGCCCCGACCTGTTGCCGGCGCGCCAGCGCGCCATGTATCCCGACGGCTACTACAACTGCGGTGTCGCACATGGCGTCCCTGGTGTGATCGCCCTCCTGGGTCGCGTCGCCCCGCTCGATCCGAAATATCGAGCGCTCGCCGAGGACGTGCTGCGCTGGCTCGATCACGAAGCGACCGATGGGCGCTATCCGTCCTGGTTCGCGGCGGGAGACTCGCGGATCCCCGCGCGCACGGCATGGTGCTACGGAGACCCGGGCGTCGCGGTCGCGATGTGGGGCGCCAGGGAGCGGCTCGGCCTCTCCGTCGAACCGGCGCGCGCGCTCGCCGAGCGTTGCACGACGCGTTCGCTCGCGGAGTCCTACGTCGAGGATGCTGGCATCTGTCACGGAGCCGCCGGGCTCGCGCATCTGTTCAACCGCTGCTTCCAGGCGTCGGACGCGCCAGTGTTTCGCGATGCGGCACGCACGTGGTTCGGGCACGTGCTGGCGATGCGACGCGCCGATGGCCTCGGTGGCTTCCTCGCGTGGACCGAAGGCCCCGACGGCGAACCGGCGTGGCTGCCGGCGACGAGCTTGCTCGAAGGCGCTACCGGCATCGCGCTCGCGTTACTGGCGGCGCTCGAACCTAACGAACCCAGCTGGGATCGCCTGCTGCTGGCGGATCTTCCTTTAGCGGCAGCTCGGATCGTCGAAGTCGATCGTGCGCGGCAGGATGGCCTCGCCTTCGAGCCGCAGTGGAACGCGGCACTTGATCAGACGCTCGAGGTCCGCGCGTGACCATGGGTCGTGCGAAACGTCCCAGCTCGCAACGCGACCATCCTGGCCGCTGCTGTACACGCGTGCGCCGTCCGGCGAGAACTTCACCGCGTACGTCGCCATCCGGTGACCGTCGACCGTGACCATCATGCGATAGCTAGCGAGGTCCCAGATGTCGATGGCGCCGTCGCTGGTCCCGACGGCGAGGAGCGTTGCATCGCGGCTCACGTCGAGGGACGAGCCGCGCCCGCTACCGGCCAGCGACGCGACGGTCTCACCGCGCGCGCTCCACACGGTCACGGTGGAGTCGTTGCACGCGGTAATCACGCGGCCGTCGGGCGCGAGGGCGACCGCGGTGAGCCAGCTGCGATGCGCGAGCTTGGCGCTTTGCGTCCACGTTCCGAGGGCGAACACGATGACATCGCGCTCGGTCGCGATCGCGACGCTGTGGTCGCCGACCGCGATTTCGCTGATGGTCATGCCTTTGGCAAGCCGCGCGATTTCTACACCCGTCTGCGGATCGATCACGACCACGCCCGCTCTGGTTTCGGTCTCAGGGACCGCGAACAGCCAGCGCCCCCTGGTGCCGAAC
>JBKJUF010000521.1:0-19522 GCA_046590445.1 Kofleriaceae bacterium | reverse complement strand
CCGTACACGCAGACCCGCGAGTACATGAAGAAGGTCACCGAGAACTTCGCGCGCTATCGCTATCTCTACCAGGGCGAGGTCTACGACCAGCCCCTCACCGTCGACAAGCACTACGTCGTCGATCGACTGACGTACTAACGGGCGACAAGCTGCGTCGCTGCGGCGTTCGCCGCAGTGCCGACCGACGCGACGGATACGACGGCGACGAGCGCGACGAGGATCGCGAACACGCCGTCGCGCACGCGGCTGCCACGCTGGCGGGTGGTGATGCTGGTGAGATGCGTAGAAGCGGTGGTCGTGGTCATGGTCATGGTCATGGTCCCTGGATGGGAGAAAGCGAAAGGCGGAGGAGCTGGCGTTCAGCGCGCGACGAAGTGTGTGGGTTGGCTCGACGCGGCATTCGCCGCGGTGCCAACGGAGCTGATCGAGATGACGGTCGCGAGAACGATGAAGGCTGCAAAGAGGACGTCACGGATGCGGCCGTTGGCCTGGCGGGTCGCGATGGTCTGGAGTCGGGTCGACATGGCAGCTTTCTCGTTTCTGCGACAGGGTCGCGAGCAGCCTCTTGTTCACAAGTCGAGCCAGATCGAACTCCAGCAGTTCACGCTGCTTACGTCCTCGACTGGCGAGGGGCGACCTGTCGCACCGATCGTCGCAGCCCGGTCACTGTCGCAGGAAGTCCCTGCCCTGGACGGGGCGGACGTGGCCAGCTGGTCGAGGCGCCGGCTTGCCGAAGATCGATCGACTGCTGTAATGGCCGGTCAACCCGGCAGGCGCTATCGTCTTGAGATGAAACTGAAAGGCACGATTCGCCGCAACGATCTCGAGGGCGGCCACTGGGTGATCGAGACCGAAGATGGCGATACCTATCAGCTCGTCGGGCCACTCGACGCCTGCAAGGACGGCATGAAGGCCGAGCTCGAGGGTAGCGTCGACAAGCAGGCAATGGGCATCGGCATGACCGGCCCGCACTTCTCGGTTCAGAAGCTCAAGGCGATCTGACGCCGATACCGCCGGGCTACCTGGTGACGGCCGGAACGTGTCTGGTCACTGCGGAATCTTGAGCGTGACCTCGGTCCCCTCGACGAGGACCGGGTCCTCGGGACACGCGACGCGCGTCCCATCCACGGTCGATTCCGCGATCGTGCACGTGTACATCTTCTCGCCAACACCGACCGGCACCACGACGCCTCGCTCGAGCGTCATGTTCTTCTCGAGCTTGAACAGCGCAGTCGGCGCCGGCTTCGGCGTGATCTTCGCGACGACGATGTTCTCCTCGAGCTTCTGGCCCTGCTTCGCGAGCACCGTGACGTGACCATCGAACGGCGCGCGAACCAGCAGCTTCTCGAGCTCCTCTTCCTTCTTGAACCGGCTATTTTGCTTCTTCTGCCGCGTCGCCTCGAGCTCGACGAGCTTGGCCTCGGCTGCCTTGACGGCCGCCTCGTCGGGCTTGGCCTGCGCCGCATCGCGCGCGGCAGTGAGGTCGGCGAGCTGCTTTCCGAGCCTGGTCACGATCTCCTTGTCGAGCGCCGCCATCTCCGCCTCGAGGCGCTTGGCGCCGACCAACCGCGCGAGCACGTCGCCTGACTTGACGTCACGCTCGGCCGTATCGATCGACTCGATCGGTCCCGCGAACACGCTGACGACATCGCGCGGCGCGCCGCCCGCGATCTCGATCTTCGACTTCGGATCGGCGGGAGCCGGTGGCTCGGGCGGCGCCACGGGCATCTGTGGGGAGACCGACGCGCTCGAGACCGGCTGGGTCGCCGGCGCCTGATCGCGGATCAGGTAGCGCCACGCGAAGTATGCACCGGCACCACCGAGCACGAGGACAAGGAGCACGATCAGAGCCGGGCTAATGCCTTTGCGCTCGACCGGCGCCGGCTGCTTAGCAGCGACCACCGGCTTGTCGGCGGCCTTCGCCTTGCTCGGGTGCGGCTTGGTCTTGTCCTTGACCTGCTCGGCCTTCTGCTTCTGGCCACCCTTCTGGGTACCCTTCTGGGTACCCTTCTGGTTGCCCTTCTGGTCAGCCTGCTCGACAGCCTTCGCCTTCTCGGCAGCCTTCGCCTTCTCGGCGGCCTTCGCGGCCTCGGTGACCTTGGCCTTTGCAGCATCGGCAGCCTTGGCCTCGGCCCGCGCGTTCTCGGTAGCGCGCGCAACTTCTGCGGCCTTCGCGGCCTCGGCTACCTTTGCTTCCGCAGCCAGCGCCGCGGCCGCGGCCTTGGTATCGACCGCCGACTTCACTGGCTCGTCGACCTGAGCCATCAGATCCTTGGGCACCTCGACGGCAGCCATGACCTTGGAAGCACGGACCGCTTCCTTGACGTCATCCGCGCGCACCGCGATGTGATCAGCGAGGTCGAGCGAGACGTCGGACGTCGGCGCTGCGCCGCGACCGGGCGCGCCGAGCGCGAAGTCCTCGGCCGGAGCACGAGCCGGCTTGACCGACACCGGCGCGCCAGGCGCACCGAGATCGTAATCACCACCGACCGGCAGTTGCTGCGTCGGGGCGCTCGCCGCTGTCGAACCGGCGTGTCCGAGCTCGACATCGATACCGCTCGGGGCTGGCTTGCGAGCCGGCTGACCGACGATGACACCCGCCCCGAGCTCGTGATCGTCCCGCGCAGACGGCTTCGCCGATGCTGCAGGCGCATGATCGGACGCGGCAGCTCGCGCGGTCGCCGACTGATCGAGGTAGCCATGCTGCGCGAGCGTGGCGATCACGGCGCGGACCTCGTTCATCGACGGGGCCAGGCCCAGCTCGTCCTTCGCCCACTGGATGAGCGCCGGGACATCGCGTTCGCCGTCCATCGCGCACGCGATCGAGAACTCGACCTCGTAGAAGCGAAAGACATGGCCGCTATCGAGGTCCATCAGATCGACGAACTTCGCGCCCTGCTCGTCGACAGCCTCGGCGACGAGGTCCTGACGGAACCGCGGCCGTTCCACGGACGCCTGCATCATCCGCCCTTTCGAAGCTCGGTGAGCACGAGCTTCGCGACTGCCTTGAGCGTGTCGAACACGCCAACTCCCTTCGGCGCGACGGCTTCGAAGCTGGGGACCTTCGTGGGGTTCAGCGCCTCTTCGAGCTCCGGCAGCGGGATCGCGTTGGGCAGGTCGCGCTTGTTGTACTGGACGACGTACGGAAGCTTCGCGAGGTCGTAGCCCTGCTCCTGGAGGTTCGACCCCAGGTTCTCGAGTGACTCGATGTTCGCTTCCATGCGCTCCACCTGCGAGTCACCGACGTAGACCACGCCATCGACGCCCTTCAGGATCAGCTTGCGGCTCGCGTCGTAGAAGACCTGGCCGGGAACCGTGTAGAGGTGGAATCGCGTCTTGAATCCGCGGATCTCGCCGAGCGAGAGCGGCAGGAAGTCGAAGAACAGCGTGCGCTCGGTCTCGGTGGCGAGCGAGATCATCTTGCCCTTCGCCTCCGGATTGGTCTTGTTGTAGATGTACTGGAGATTCGTCGTCTTCCCGCACAGGCCCGGGCCGTAGTAGACGATCTTGCAGTTGATCTCGCGCGACGAGTAGTTGATGAAGCTCATGGGGTACCTCTTCGGCGCTTAGTCGTTGAAGAGGTTGTCGATGTCGTCATCGGTGATCTCGGAGAACACGGACGGCTGACCGCTGCCGCTCGCGCTCTTCTTGACCATGACGTCGAGGACGTGGGTCAGCTCGTTGGCCGCCTTGCGGACGCGAAGCCGGACAAGCCCGAGCGAGCTGCGCTCGTCGAACAGCACCACGAGGATCACGCGCTGCCCCACGATTGACACGTGGTAGCTGGTCTTCTCGCCTTCGAGAAATTGACCCGCGAATTCCTTCTCGGCGAGCAGCGACGCGATGCCGCCTGTCGCGGCGACGTTACCGGCGGTCAACGACGAGAGCGACGTGACGTCGAGCTCGTGCGTGTCGCCGGCTTGCGCCATCGCTTGCCCATTCTTGTCGATGAGCAGGACCGCTCTCGCATTCGAGTCTCGATGGAGGATTTCGCAAACAGCGTTAATTTGCTGCAGCTCCTCCTCGTACATCACGAGCTGTTGGATCATCGCGCCATGGCTCCTTGGCCGGTTTGCCGCACGAAAAATGGGCTCCCCGCCGACGGAGTCACGGTATCAACCCCTCGCATGCCGTACAACCTTTCCACCGCCTAAACAGCGGGATACGAGCGAGCCAGGCTGCGAGTCAGAGTGTGAGCGGAGTATGAATCAAAGGGTCGACCGACCGGCGAGCGCGCGCGCGATCGTGGCCTGGTCGGAGTATTCGAGCTCGCCACCAACCGGCAGCCCGGTCGCGATCCGCGAGACCGTGACGCCGAGCGGCTTGAGGATGCGGGCGATATACATCGCGGTGGCCTCGCCGTCGACCGACGGGCTGGTGGCGATGATGACCTCGCGGACCGGCGGCTCACCGCCCAGTCGGCGGACGAGCTCCGCGATCCGCAGGTCGTCGGGCCCGATCCCCTCGAGCGGTGACAGCAGGCCGTGCAGGACGTGATAGCGGCCCCGGAAGTGCCCGCCGCGATCGATCGCGAGCAGGTCCGACGGTGACGCGACGACGCAGATCGTCTCGGGATCCCGCCTGCCGTCGGTGCACATCGGGCACGGATCCGCCTCGGTCATGTTCATGCAGACCGAGCACAGCCGGATCTTGTCGGTGACGTCGAGCAGCGCCTGGGCGAGGTCCGTGACCTGCTGGCGGTTGCCGCGGATCAGATGAAAAGCCAGACGCGTCGCGGTCTTCTCGCCGATGCCGGGGAGACGCGCGAGCTCGGCGACCAGCCGCCGGATCGGATCAGCCATATCGCCAGCGCACGCGCGCTCAGAACATTCCGGGCATGCCGGGGAGCCCGCCCATGCCGGCGAGCGGCCCCATGACCTTGGCCATGCGCTCCTTGCTGACCTCGCGGACCTTCGTCGCGGCCGCGTTCACCGCCGCGGTGACGAGATCCTCGAGCATGCCGACGTCGCTCGGATCGACGACCGACTTGTCGATCTTGACGCGGACGACCTCGAACTGGCCGTTCACCGTCGCGGTCACCATGCCGCCGCCGGCGGCGCCTTCACACTCGATCTGGGCGATCTCCTCCTGGACCTTCGCCATGTCGGTCTGGAGCTTCTGGGCCTGCGCCATCAGCGCGTTGAGGTCGGGCATCTTGGGGTTAGACATCGGTCTTGATCTCCTTGATCTGCGCGCCAAACGTCTGGAGGACGTGCTTGGTGATCGGGTGCTCGCGGGCCTCGGCTTCACGCTTGGTGCGCTCGGCCGTACTGCGCTCGCGCGTGGCCTCGAGGACCGAGCGCGCAGGGTTTGCCTCGACCTCGGCCTCGACGAGCGTGCGCACCGAGACCTTGGGGGCGTGGCCGAAATGCTCCTGGACGACGCGGCGCAAGATGTCCGCCTTGTCCTTGGAGTCGGCGACCTCGGCCATCATCTCGAACTGCGGTGGATAGCCGAGGTCGAGCGCGTCGCGCGTCCACTTGAGGACGCGTGCTGGCTCGTAGGCTCCACGCAGTGTGATGCTGACCTTCTCGACGCGATCGAGCAGGAAATCCCATGCCGCGATCACCTCGGGGATCGTCGTCGGGATCGCGCGGAGCGTGGGAGGCGCTGCAGCTGCCGCCGCAGTGGCTACCGACGAGCCCGACGCTGCCAACGTCCCCGACCCTGCCAACGCACCCGACGCACCCGACGCGGCCGGCGGATCATGCGGTCCCGATCCGGACGCGACGCCATCGGCCTTCGGCACCGGACCGGACGGCTGCATCGAGATCGGCGCGCTGCGCTCTTTCACGGCAGCCTTGCTCGGCTGAGGCGTGGGCACGGCCATCACCGGCGGCTTCTCGGTACCCGGCGTGGTGCCGATCGCGAAGTCGGGCGCCGCGCGCTGCTCGATCGGCGCAGGCGTGCTCGTGGCCGCGGGCCGCGACGCCGCGGGCCGCGCGCCACCACCACTCCCACCACCAGAGCTCGATGCGCCGGAGGGGCTCGATGCCGACGACCGCGGGCTGCTCGAGCGTGCCGCACCGCCGGCGATGAGCCTGCCCTCGAGCGCGCCGAGCCGCGCGATCAGATCACCGAGCGGCACGAGCGGCTCGACTGTCGCTACGTCGATCAGCGCACAATCGAGGACGAGCCGCGGCTGCAGCGTCTTGCCGAGCTCGTCGCAGCACCGCAGCATGCGCTCGAACATCATCGTCACGCGCGAGCGGTCGAGGGCGGTGGCCTCGGCGAGCAGCTCGACACGTTCCTCGTCGGTCGCGTCGACGAGCTCCTTGCGATCCGGCGCCACCTGCAACACCGAGAGATCGCGGAGGTAGCGCACGATCGCACGCGCGAGCTGCACCTCGTCGACCCCGCGGTCGACGGCGGACTCGACGGCACCGAGCGCCGTGCCGCCATCACCGGACGCGAGGGCGCGAACGAGCGTCCGGGTCAACGTGCGATCGGCGACGCCGAGGACATCGGCGACATGTTGCTCGGTGATCACGCCCTCGCCGACGTACGAGATCAGCTGGTCGGACAGCGACAGCGCATCGCGCACGCTACCACCGGACTCGCGGACGAGCAGGCTGATCGCGCCGGGCTCGACCGCGAGCTGCTCGCGCCCGAAGATGCTCGCGAGGTGCTGGCCGAGCCGCGATGCCGGCACCAGCTTGAAGTCGTAGCGCTGGCAACGCGACAGGATCGTGTTCGGCAGCTTGTGCGGCTCGGTCGTCGCGAGCACGAACGTGACATGCGGCGGCGGCTCCTCGAGCGTCTTCAACAGGGCGTTGAAGGCCTCGGTCGTGAGCATGTGGACTTCGTCGATGACGTAGACCTTCTTGCGCAGGATCGCCGGCTGGTAGCGCACCGCCTCGGTCAGCTCGCGGATCGCGTCGATGCCGCGGTTCGACGCGCCATCCATCTCCTGATAGTCGGTCGCGCTGCCGTTGCCGATGCTCGCGCACGCACTGCACGTGCCGCAGGGCTGCGCGGTCGGGCCGGTCTCGCAGTTGAGCGCCTTGCCAACGATCCGTGCGAGCGTGGTCTTGCCGCAGCCGCGTGGGCCGCAGAACAGAAACGCGTGGTGAACCCGGCCAGCCGCGAACGCGTTGCCGAGCGTCCGCGTCACGTGCTCCTGACCGACGACCTCGGAGAACGTCGACGGCCGGTACTTGCGAGCGAGTACGAGATAAGACATGCGGCCGATCCGCTCGCACTATACCCGCGGCCGGAGGCGCTACAACGCCAGGGTCTCGCAGATCTGCTTGGCCTGGAGGATCGTCTGATCCCGGAGATCTCCCAGCGCGCTCGAGGCCGCGTCCTTGTAGAGCGATCCGTGACAGATCAGCTTCTTGCCGCCGTAGTTGATCACGAAGCGAAAGGCCGGTTTCCCGCTCGCATCGGTGCCTTCGATGTACCAGGCCGCGCCGGCCTGGCGATCGTCCTTCGCGACGAGGATCTTCGTATCGGCAAGCCACTTCTTGTAGGCGTCGCGATCGACCGGAGCCTTTGCATCCTCGTAGCCGTACTGGAAGACGAACAGCGCGCTCTCGGAGCGATTCGGAATCTTCACGAAGAACGAGAGCGTGCCGGGGCTCTGGACGTCCCGCTCCCAGTTCGGGAGCAGCGAGAGGGTGAGCGCGCGCAACTCGGCGGGAACTGGCGCCGTGGTCTTCGGCATCGGCGCGCTCGTGATCACGACAGACGTCGGCAGCTTGCCGGGCTTGATCGCGATGGGAGCTTCGAGCGGCGTCACCGGCTTCGTCGCGCTGCCCGCTGCCTCCGCGCCCGCCGCGCTCCCTGCTGCGGGTTTCGCCGCACTTGCCGATCCCATCGCGACCGCTGCGCTGCCCGAGGCCGCCCCGCTCCCAGCGGCAGGCTTCGCGGCGCTCCCCCCAGATCCACTGCCGAGCACCGCGCTACCGCTGCCGACCCCCGGGTTCGTTGCACTCCCCGACCCTGCTGCCACCGCCGCACTCCCCGACCCTCCTCCAGCCGATCCGGCCGCGCGCGTGGAGCCGGAATCGGGGTCGGCCACGGCACTGCCACTGGCGCCGTGACCCGAGTTGCCGGAGCTGCCGAGGTCGAGCTCTTTCGCGAGGCCCGCGCTGAATCCGGCGCCTGGTCGTGCCACCTCGACGACGGCGCTGCCGCTGCCCGATGCCATGCTCCCGTCCTTCGCGTCTTGATCGCAGCTAGCCGCCGCAAGCAGGAGGAGGCCGAGCGCGATCCGACGAATCATCCCGGTCGTTATATTCCGAAAACACAGCGAGCGACGAATCGCTTCCGATCGTCGCTCGCTGAAAAAAGGTGGCCCCAGGCACCCGCTATGTCCGCTACCGTTGCTCCCTTCCGGGCCTGGCGGGGTTCACAGCCGTCGCGTCACCCGGGACCATAAAATACGCAGGGTAGTGTGGCGGAGGGAGAGGGATTCGAACCCTCGGTACCTTGCGATACACACGATTTCCAATCGTGCACCTTCGGCCACTCGGTCATCCCTCCAATTGGCGGCCAATCGACGGCCTCGAAGAGATCACTCGGGCCCTAAGAAGTTGCGGGAAATTGCGGAGGGGGAGGGATTTGAACCCCCGGTGCTTTCGCACATCTGATTTCGAATCAGACACCATCGGCCACTCGGACACCCCTCCAGAGACAGAGAACAAAGACCACCCGTCGCGCCACTCGGACACGGCTGGCGACCTGTAGGAACACACGGTCAAAGAACCGTCACTGATAGCTGGGACCTCGCCGAAGCGCGGCGAAGAACCCTTGCAGCACCGCGGCGCACTCTGCGCTGCGGACCCCGGCGACCACCTCGACCCGATGATTGAGTCGAGGATCGGTCGGAATTTGAAAGAGCGTCGCGACCGCACCAGCTTTCGGATTGAGACACCCGAAGACCAGCCGCTTGACGCGCGCGTTGACGATCGCACCCGCGCACATCGGACATGGTTCCTGGGTGACGAAGAGCGTGGCTTCGACGCGCCAGTGACCGATCGTTTTCGCTGCTTCTCGCAACGCGACGATCTCCGCATGCGCTGTTGGATCACCATCGAGCTCGCGGCGATTGCGACCTCGTCCGATCAGCACGCCGTCGTGCACGACCACCGCGCCCACGGGAACATCTCCCGCCGTCGCTGCAGCGCGCGCCTCGTCGAGCGCGACAGCCATCCAGCCTTCATCTGTCTGTATCTCGTCTTCAATCATGTTGCGGATCCGAGAGGGGTCGAACCTCTAACCCCCGGTTCCGTAGACCGGTGCTCTATCCATTGAGCTACGGATCCTCATCGTGTCGCTTGTATCTCTGGCTAGCGCGGCCTGCCCGCGCTGGAGCGCGGCCAAGCCACCGCGGAGAGAGGGGGATTCGAACCCCCGGTACAGGAAAAAACCCATACGCCGGTTTAGCAAACCGGTGCCTTCAGCCACTCGGCCATCTCTCCATGGGCCACCAATTGTCGCCAACCGGCAGCTCGGCCCTGTTTGCCAAGAAACGTTTCGGGTCGGGACGACGTTGTGACGCGTACGTCCCGCCCACTGACCACCTGCGTGACACTATTCGATTATCAAAGCCTGCGGAGGAGGAGGGATTCGAACCCCCGGAGCTTGCGCTCGGCGGTTTTCAAGACCGCTGCCTTCAACCACTCGGCCACTCCTCCAGGGGGTCCCAGAGGCAGGGGCAGTATAGGGATCGAGGGTCCCTTGTAAAGTCGGAAGGGAAACTTCTACACGCTCCCGCACGCGTTCCGGAATCAGCCCGGAACGGCGAGGACTGCGTCCTGGATGGCCGCTGCATCCGCCGCGCTAGGTGCGGGCGACGATCCGCTCGAGGCCACCGACGTATGGGCGGAGCGCGGCCGGGACGAGCACGGTGCCGTCGGCCTGCTGGTACTGCTCGAAAATCGCCACGAGCGTCCGGCCGATCGCGATGCCCGAGCCGTTGATCGTGTGGACCGCGCGCGGCTTGTCGCCGGCGTTTGGCCGATAGCGGATCTTGGCACGGCGGGCCTGGTAGTCCTCGAAGTTCGAGCACGACGAGATCTCGCGATAGGCATCCTGGCCAGGGAGCCAGACCTCGAGGTCGTACGTCTTCGCCGAGTGAAACCCGAGATCGCCCGTGCACAACGTGACGACGCGGTAGTGCAAGCCCAGTGTCTGCAGCACGCGCTCGGCGTCCTGGCGCAGCGCTTCTAGCTCGCCGTAGCTCGTGTCGGGCGTGGTCAACTTGACGAGCTCGACCTTGTCGAACTGGTGCTGGCGGATGAGGCCACGGGTGTCCTTACCGTGGGCGCCGGCCTCGGCGCGAAAGCACGGCGTGTACGCGCAGCAGCGCCACGGTAGCGCGTCACCGTCGAGGATCTGATCGTTCATCAGATTTGTGACCTGGACCTCGGCGGTCGGCGACAGGAACAGATCGTTGTCGGGATCGTGATCGGGCCCGCGCGGGATGTCGAGCTTGAACAGATCCTGCTCGAACTTTGGCAGCTGGCCGGTGCCGCGCAGCGCCGCGCGCTTGACGACCGCAGGCGGCCACACCTCCTCGTAGCCATGCTGGGTGTGGAGATCGAGCATGAAGCTGATGAGCCCTCGGGTCAGCTTCGACGCCGCGCCACGCAGCACGGTGAACCGACCGCCGGTGATCCGGGTCCCCGCCGCGAAGTCGAGGAGGCCGAGCGCCTCGCCGATCTCCCAGTGCGGCTTCGGCGTGAACGCGTAGGTTGGCTTGGTGCCCCACATGTGGAGGAGCGGGTTGTCGTGCTCGTCCTTGCCGTCGGGGACACTCGCATGTGGCGCGTTCGGGATCTCGAGCAGCCGGACCTGCGACTCGACCTCGATGGTCGCGAGCTCGGCTTCGCCGGTCTTGATTCGCGTCGACAGCGACTTGAGCTCGTCGCGCGCGCCGGTGAACTCCGCCGATTTCTTGTCGAGCTTCGCCATCCGCTCGTTCGCGGCATTGCGCTGCGCGCGTAGCGTGTCGAGCTCGCTCAGGAGGGCCCGCCGCCGAAGATCGATGGTCTTCCACGCCGCCACCAGGCTGGCCACATCGCCTCCGCGGCGAAGGACGTCATCCATGCGGGCTGGGTCGAGCATCTGCGTTTGTGTTCCGTTTTTGTAATAATCGAAGGGGGTTGGGGTCGGACCCTACCGCGGGCTTAACCACCCTGGCAAGCTTGGGGTCGGATCGCAACGTGGACGTCCTCGCCACCCGACTTCTACACGCTTCGGCGATGCTCGATTTGGCCACGTCACCAACCCGCGTGACCGTCGATCCCGATGCCGATTTCGCGGAGCGGTTTCGCAGCGGAGAGCGTGCGGCCTTCGATCAAATCGTCCGCCGCCATCAGCAGGGCGTGTGGCACCTCGTCCGTCGCTACGTCCGCCGCGAGGCCGATGCCTCCGACGTCACGCAGCAGACGTTCGTCCGCGCGTTTCGTGGGCTCGCCAACTTTCGCGGGACCGCATCGGTGCGGAGCTGGCTCTACCGGATCGCGATCAACTGCGCGCTGTCGTGGCTACGCGACCATCGCCGCGAGGAGCCGACCGAGCTCGCCGACGACGCGCTGACCGTCACGAGCCCGGTGCTCGCCGGGCTGATGGGCGGCCAGGAAGGTGTGCGGCTGCGTGCCGCGATCGGGAAGCTTCCGCCGAAGCAGAAGCTCGTCCTCGAGCTCCGCGTGTTCGACGACCTCTCGTTCAAGGAGGTCGCGGAGCTCGCAGACTGCTCGGAGAACACCGCGAAGGTGAACTTCCACTATGCGGTGAAGCGCCTCCGCGAGCTTCTGGGGGACCGCGATGCCGGGTGACCGGCTGCGCGATCGCGGCGATGCGGAGCTCCTCGCCGCGTACGTCGATGGTGTCAGCGAGCTCTCGCTCGACGATCGTCGCCGCGTCGACGATCTGCTCGCGCGCGATCCGGCGTTGCGGGCCGACGAGGCCGCGACCCGCGCGCTGATCCATGACCTCCGCCAGCTGGCACCGCACGGCCAAGGTCAAGGCGCGCCTCCGGACTGGGCGGCGCTCGAGCGCTCGATCCACGAGGCCGTCGGCGACAGCGTCCCACGTCCGTGGTTCCGCGCGTGGCGCTGGATCGTGCCGGGCATGGCCCTCGCGACCGCGGCGGCGATCGTCCTCGTCATCGGCCTCGCGAATCGCACGTCCGAAGTGCCGGCGCCGAGCAGCTCTGGCAGCGCGCAGCACCCCGCCGAGCTCGCGGTCGCGGGTGACGGCGCAGGAGTCAGCGTCGGCGCGGGCGCGGATGACACGCTCGTGCTCTGGCTCGACGGCGCGATCGTCGAGGGCGAGCTCGTCGACGACGCACGGCTCGACGACGGCTGGCTGGATGACGACGAGACCGTGACCTCGGTTGGCGCCGAGCCCGCAGCGCTCGGCCTGCTCGGAGGCGACGATCTCGAGTGGATCGAGACGCTCGATGGCGACGCGCTCGAGCGCGCCGAGGCGTGGCTCGACAGTCCTCGCCCTCGACGAGAACGTAGCTGATGCGCACGTGGCTCGTCGTGATCGCGCTCGTGATCTCCGCCACCGCGAGCGTGCCCGAGACAGCCGCGCAGCCGCGCACCGGGCCGCCGCCGCGCACCGGGCCGCCGCCGCTGCCGCTGATCGATCGACGCGATGCCGTGAAGAAGAAGATCCGCGCGATGCGTGCGTACACGCTGACCGAGGAGCTCGAGCTCGACGAGAAGGCCGCGGCGAAGTTGTTTCCCGTGCTCGCGAAGTGGGACGAGGCCTCGGACAAGCTGCTCGTGCAGCGCATCGACGTCCAGCGCCGGCTCGCCGCCGCGGCCGCGGTGCCCGGCGAGCCCAAGGCGCTCGACAAGCTGATCGACGAAGCGATCGCGAACCAGAAGGCGTTCTGGGACCTCGAGGACCGGCGCCTCGCCGAGCTCAGGAAGATCCTGACGCCGACCCAGACCGCGCGGCTGATCATCGTGCTGCCGGCGTTCGAGCGGCGGATCCAGAAGCAATTGCAGACCGTGACGCGCCGCAGGCCCCCCCCGCGCGACCGCATGCAGGACCCGTTCGCCGACGACCATGATGAGGGGGACGCTGATCGCGACCTCCTCCCGCCGACCGGCGCCGTACCTCGACGTCGCTGACAGGCAATCTCGGCGCGCTCGCGGTATGATTCCGCCGGATGATCGAGGCGACCTGCACGGCGTGCGGGACTGTGAATCGTGTTGCTGACGCCGATGTGCCCATCGGCGCCAAGTTCGTGAACTGCGCGAGCTGCAAATCGCGCGTCGCGATCACCCTCGCGGACGGCGCTGGCAAGGGACCGCCGCGCGGCGACGCGCTCGACCTTGCCGATCTTCCGGCGCCGCGTCGTCAGAGTGCGCTCGGTGGAGAAGCCGCGAAACCGGCGCCCCGCTCGGGACTCGCCGCTGCCGGGCCTGGCGCGCCCGCGGGACTCGCGGCTGCTGGACCACACACGTCGTCGGGACTCGGCGCCGCTGGACCAAGTGCGACCGCTCCGCCCCAGGCCAGCGATCTTGATCTCGATCACGCACTCACCGAGCCCGAGCTGCCGGTGCCGCGCAACAAGCGGTCGTCGATGGGACCGACGTCGGTACCTGCCGGCGCGCTCGATCTCGATGATCTGCTCGCACCGGGTGAGGCGGCGGGAATCGCCGATCTGCCCGCGCCGCGAGGTCCCGTCGATCGGACTGCGCGTGGTGGCGCCGACACCAAGCCGGCGGTCACCGACCTGCCCGCACCTCGGACCAAGTCCCTGCCGACCGATCTACCGGCACCGCTGCCGCATGGAGCCCGCGCGGTCACCGATCTACCCGTGCGCGACACTCCGGTGCCGCGCGCCGCGAAGGTGCCCGACATCGCCGAGCTGCCGCCGGTGCGTCCCACGCCGCCAAAGGCCGAGCCCAGCAATCTGCTGGCGGCGCGCGCGACGCTGCCGACGGCCGGGATTCCTGCGGGCCCGAAGTTGCCCGCCGATCTGCCGGCACCGCGCGCGAGGACGCCGGTGGGCGGGGTTCCCACGCTCTCGAACCTACCGACCGATCTACCGGCGCCGCGTGGCAAGCCGGCGATGCCGCAGCCCGGCGCGATGCCGGCGATGCCGGCGATCGAGAACCTGCCGACACCGAAGCCGATACCGACGCCGATGATGACGAAGGCGGGCGTGCCCGGACCCACGCCGCGTGCGCCGGCGGGGATTGTCGATCTGCCGACGCCCAAACCGGGCGGGATCACCGACCTGCTCGCACCGAAGTCGGGCGGGCCGGCGGATCTTCCGGCACCCAAGGGCTTCTTCGACGATCTCCCGCAACCCGCAGTTGGGAGGGCGCCGTCCGGCCCCACCTCCAACGAGGTTGCCCCCAAAGGCTTCTTCGACGATCTCCCGCCGTCCGCCGATACGGCCAAGCAGCTTTCGCGGTCGACCGCCACCGATGTCGCCCCGAAGGGCTTCTTCGACGATCTTCCGCAATCCGCCGGTGCCACGAAGCAGAGCGGCACCGACGTCAGTCCCAAACACCCGTCGGCGACCGAGGTCCCGCCGAGAGGCTTCTTCGACGATCTTCCGCAATCCGCGGCTGCCTCGAGGCAGACCGGCACCGGGCTGACGTCGAAGCAGACCGGGACGGACGTCGCGCCGAAGGGCTTCTTCGATGATCTACCAGGCCGACCGGTCACCACGCAGCCTGCTGGGCCGCCGGTCTTGCAGGATCTCCCCGGTCGCCCGACGATGAAGAGTGCGGTCGACGCACCTGCCACGCCCGGGTTCTACGACAGCATCGCGAAGCCGGCTGGCTCCGGCGGCGAGCTCGACACCCTCGATCTCTCCGAGCTCTCGCAGCCCGGGATCGAGCTCGAGCTCGCAGGCGACGAGGCTGTCGCTGACAGCCCGCAGACGCCGATCAGCGCACCGCCGCCGATCCCCGGTCCGAGCAGCCAGTTCGACGATCTCGATCTCTCCTCGCCATCTCCGGTGAGCTTCGTCAAGCGCGATCCCAAGACTGCGCCCACAACCGCGCCGTCGTCGGTGGCCTCGCTGCGCGGCGCACCACCGGCCGTGCCGGGCAGGCCGGGCAAGATCGGCGGTGCCGGCGGAGATGTCGCGTTCGAGCTCGAGGAGCCGCGTCGGGACACCACCGCGCCCGCCAAGCTCGGCCCACGCCCCGTCGAGAAGCCGAAGGTCGACGACGATCCGACCGCGCGTGCGCGCGCGAAGAAGCGCACCAAGATCCTGCTCGCGGCCGTGCTCGGGGCCGCCGTGCTCGCCGGGGGCGGGTTCGTGATGTACCAGCGGCACGTCGCACAGGAGGCGCGCGCCGAGGCACTCGCGGAGCAGCTCGGAGCTGCACGCAAGGCCCTCGTGGCCGGGCAGTGGTCGCGCGCATCACTCGCCGCGAACAAGACGCTCGAGCTCGATAGCGGCAACGCCGAGGCCCTCGGCATCGCGGCCGAGTCGTTGTTCGCGATGGGGATCTCCGAGGGCAATGCACCCGCGCGAATCGCGCAGGGTCGCAAGAAGCTCGCGGAGGCGCTCGAGGCCAACGCGCAGCATCCCGCGCTCGAGCGCGCTCAGGCGCTCTCGCCGATCGCGGCGAATCAGCCCGACAAGGCGATCGCGAAGCTGACGATCATGACGGCGAAGGCGCCGGCCGATGGCTCGCTCGCGCTCTACCTCGGCTGGGCGCACGCCGCGCGCGGCGATCATGCCGAGGCGATCAAGTCCTACGATCGTGCGGCGACCTACGCACCCGTCAAGGTACCGGCGCTGTTCGCGCGTGCGCGTGCGAAGCAAGCGCAGGGCGATCTGGTCGGGGCCCGCGCGGACTTCGCCGCCGTGCTCGACGCCGCGAAGGATCACATCCGCGCGCAGGTCGGGCTCGCCGCCTCGCTGCCCGCCTCGCAGTCGCAGCAGCAAGAAGCCGACCTGCTCGCGATCCTCGCGCTCAAGGACCTCGAGAAGCGCGAGCCCGGCGCGGCGACCGAGGCATGGTCGCTCGCAGGCGATGCGGCGCGACGGGCAGGCCGGCTCGATGTCGCGCGCGAGCGCTATCGCAAGGCCCTCGCCCTCACCGCCTCCCATATCGAGTCGCTCACCGGGCTCGGCGAGGTCGAGCTCCGCGACGGCAAGCTCGACAACGCGGCCGACGCGATCGGCAAGGCACTCCAGCAGGCTCCCGACGACATGCGCGCGCTGCTCGCATCGACCGAGATCGCGATCCTGCAGAAGAAGCTCGACGAGGCCGCGGCCAAGCTGAAGGCGCTCGCGGCACGCACGCCACCGCCGCCCGTCGTCGAGCAGGCACGCCTGAAGTCGCTGACCGGGCTCTTGCACGAGGCGCGCGGCGAGGAGGATGCGGCGATCGAGCACTACCTCGAGGCCGCGCGGCTCGCGGGCGATCTCGATCTGACGCCGACCTTGAAGGCCGCGTCCAAGCTGAACGAGCTGGCCGGCAAGACCAAGGATCCGGTTCGTGCGAACGAGCTACGCACGCGCGCCGATCAGCTCCTCGAAACGCTGATCGACAACGCGCAGAAGGATCCGCAGCTCGCGATGACGCTCGGGATGGCGTACCTCGAGGCGGGCGAGCCGAAGAAGGCCGAGCCGTGGCTTCGCAAGGTGATCGAGCAGCGCCCGAAGGATGTCGATCCGCAGTACCAGCTCGCGAAGGCGCTCTCGCTGCTCGGCCAGCACGAGGAAGCGATCGAGCGGCTCCGCAAGGCGGTCGAGCTCGATCCAACGCGCAGCGAGATCGGGCTCGAGCTCGCGCGGACCTACGAGACCGCCACGCCGCCGCGCGAAGCGGACGCCAAGAAGCTGTACGACCAGCTGCTCGCCGCGAAGGAGCCGTCGATCGAGCTGCGCGCCCGTGCCGGTAAGTTCTTCGCGCGGATCGGCGACAACGAGAAGGCTGGCATCCAGGGCATGCAGATCCTGGCGACCGAGCCCGATCATCCTGCCGGCCTCTATCTCAAGGCCGAGGGCCAGCTGCAGGCCGGCAAGACCGACGAGGCGCGCAAGCTGTTCACGATCGCGTCCGATGCCGAGCGTGATGCGCAGTACTTCGACGGCCTTGGCCGTGCGGCCGAGAAGTGGGCGAGGGAATCGGGAGATTCGAAGTACCAGGACACCGCGCTCCGCGCGTACGTCCAGGCGACCGAGATCGATCCCGCGAAGCACAGCTCGCTCGTCGGCCAGGGGCGGCTCTATGTCCTGCGCCACGAGGACGCGAAGGCGATCCTTCCGCTCGCTGCCGCGGCGAAGATCCAGATGACCGCCGAGCTCGGCTACCTGATGGGGGTCGCCTACAAGGCGCAGCAGCAGTACCAGCCGGCGCTCGACTGGCTGCGCGCGTCGGCGGAGCGCGGCGTGACCGCCGACACCGCGTGGGAGCTCGGCCAGATCTACCAGACCGCGCAGATCAACAAGCCCGGACTCGCGGCTGGCGCGCTCGCCACCGCGACCCGGCTCGCCGAGAAGCAGGAAAAGCACACCGGCGTCGCGGTGCCGTGGCTGACCGAAGCGCTCTACTCCGAGGGCGACGTCAACCGCTCGCTCGGCAACGACGGGGCCGCGCGGACGGCGTGGGAGAAATACGTCGAGCGCAAGCCCAAGCCGGGTGCGAAGCTCAACGATGTGAAGCACTTCCTCGCGACGTCGCTGCAGCGCTAGCGCACGCGAGACACGCGAGACCCACGGTCGCGGCCCACCATGTATCTTCGGCTCGTGCTGGATGCCATCCGTCGTCGAGTCGATCGCGCGCTGTTCTTCGGCAAGGTGCTGCGCGCCAGCAAGGTGGTGACGCCGCTGCGGCCTACCCAGCTCGCGCAGTTCGTGAAGGGTGCCCGCCAGAGCGCGCTCGGACCGCACCTCGCCGTGATGTTCCACGCCGCCGCGCACCCCGACAAGGAAGCGCTCGTCGAGTACGGGTCGACAGCTCCCGGCGGCGTCAAGCGGCTGACCTGGGGCGAGTTCGACGCTGCGATCAATCGCCTCGCGCAGGCGTTCGTCAAGCGCGGCGTGCGCGGCGGCACCCGCGTCGCGGTCATGCTGCCGAACTGCAGCGAGTACCTGATCGCGCAGCAAGCGCTCGCGCGGCTCGGCGCGACCGCGGTGCAGATCGGCTACCGCTCGAAGGCCCCCGAGATCGCCTACATCCTCGACAACGCCGAACCGGTCGCCACGCTCGTCCACGCTGCATACATCGACGCGATGAACGAGGCCCGGATCTCGACGAAGCGAGGTGGGCCGATGATCGTGATCGATGGCGACCGCAAGCTCGCCGGGGACCTCGTCGACTGGGATCAGGCGCTCGCCGAGGCGTCGCCGGAGATGCCGCCGCGCACGAAGGGCGGCGATGGCGGCGGCGTGATCGTCTACACGTCGGGCACGACCGGCAAGCCGAAGGGGGCGAATCGCTCGTGGCGCAAGACCGGCTTCGAGTCGGTCGCCGACATGATCCTGCAGGTCGGGATGCGGTCCGACGATCGCCACCTCGTCGTGTGCCCGCTCTACCACAGCGCCGCGCCGGCGTTCGTCGCGATCATGTTGTCGCTCGGCGCGACCATCGTGCTGATGACCCACTTCGATCCCGAGGGCTCCCTCGACATCATCCAGCGCGAGCGCATCACGTGCTCGCTGATGGTCCCGACGATGCTGATCCGGATCTCGAACCTGCCGGCCGCGACGCTCGCGAAGTACGACCTCAAGTCGCTGCGCTGGGTGATGTCGGCCGCCGCGCCGCTGACGACCGAGGCCGCGCGCCGCTTCATGGAGCACTTCGGCGCGGTGCTGTGGAACTTCTACGGCGCGACCGAGACCGGGCTGGTCACGCTCGCGGGTCCGCACGATCACGTCAACCGGCCGGGCACGATCGGGCGCGGGCTGCGCGGCAACGAGATCCGGCTCCTCGACGACGCCGGCCAGGCCGTCGGCCGCGGTGGCGTCGGCGAGCTCTACGCTCGCAACTCGACGCTGATGTCGGGCTACCACAACAACGCCGAGGCCACGACGTCGGCGCAGCGCGACGGCTACTACTCGGTCGGTGACCTCGGCCGCGTCGACGACGAGGGCTACTACTTCCTCGAGTCACGCAAGCACGACATGGTGATCTCGGGCGGCGTCAACATCTACCCGCGCGAGATCGAGGACCACCTCGGGAACCACCCAGCGATCCTCGAGGCGGCCGTCGTCGGCGTGCCCGATCCCGAGTGGGGCGAGACGCTGCGCGCCTTCATCGTCCTGCGAGCTGGCCAGTCGATCACCGAGACCGAGGTCATCGACTTCTGCCGCACTGGCCTCGCCGACTTCAAGCGCCCGCGCAAGGTGACGTTCCTCGAGGAGCTGCCGCGGAACCCGACCGGCAAGGTCCTCAAGCGCGAGCTGCGCGACCTCTGAACACCAAGCCCGTTGACCAGATCCGCCAAAAGAGCTCGCTAACCGTCCGCACGGCACTTCGGAGAGGATTGGCCGCCAAGGCGCCAAGTCCGGTCGGGTAGCCCGGCGCCTCAGGCACGCCGGGCCCCCACAGATCCGGACGTGCGCGATTCACGC
>JBKJUF010000305.1:0-17762 GCA_046590445.1 Kofleriaceae bacterium | reverse complement strand
TCGATGTTTGATCGGATACCTGGTCCGCTACCTGGGCCATTCCAGGTCAGCCCGCGTGCGCGAGGATCGCCGCGGCGAGCGCCGCCGGCTGGTGACGCTGCACCGCGTGGCCGGCATCCTCGATCACGAGGTGACGGATGTTCGTGAAGCTCGCGCGACGCGACGCGCGCTCGGCGTCGGCGAGGTTCAGCTTGGACTGCGCGCCATCGATCGCGAGGACCGGGCAGGTGACGCGCTCCCAGTAGCGGCGCGCGGTCTCGAGGCGATACGCGTACGGCCCGAACGTGCCGTGCAGCGGATCGTGCTTCCACTGGTAGCCGCCGGGGACCGCGCGAGTGCCGAGCGCCGCGAGCTTCTGCGCGAGCGGTTCGTCGAGGCGATCGTCGTGGCGACGCAGCCGGCGCACCGCGTCGTCCAGCGACGGCATCACCTTCACCGGCTTCTCCCGTGCCGCACGCCAGCCGTCGATCCAAGCGGCCGAGCGGGTCGGACCTTCTCCCCCCATGAGGTCGGGCGGGCCGAGGCCTTCGACGAGCACGAGCGCCGCGAGCCGCTCGGGACGGATCCCGGCGTAGTAGCCACACACGCTACCGCCCATCGAGTGACCGACGAGCACGACGCGTGAACGCGCGAGCTGACGGATCACGTCGTCGAGATCGGCGACGTAGTCCATGAAGTGGTAATAGCCGCCGGCCCCGATCCACTCGCTGTCGCCGTGGCCACGCAGATCGGGCGCGATCACGTGACCGTGCTCGGCGAGTCGCGGCGCGACCTCGCACCAGCCGGCGCCCAGATCGGTGAAGCCGTGGACGAGGACGAAGGTCGACGTCTCGTTTGCCTGGGCGTGGCCTGGGCCATCCCAGGTGTTGACGTTGTAGGCGAGCCCGGTCGCGAGCTGGATGCGGACCTGCTTCAGGGACCCGCCTCGAGGTGATAGACCGAGCCAGTCTCGTTCGTCATGTAGAGCTCGCCGCGCGCATCGGCGTGGAGGCTCGTCGGCCTCGCCGGGAACGTGCCGGTCAGGTCGACGATCTCGAGCGTGCCCGCGGGCTGCAGCCGCGCCTTCACGAGCCCGCCCTTGCCGTAGTCGGTGTAGAAGTGCCAGCCGACGAGATCGGGGTAGCAGGTGCCGCGGTAGACCTGGCCGGCGATGATCGAGATCCAGCCGCTCGCGCGCGGACGCGAGTCCTGCGGGAACAGCTTGCCGGCCGGTTCGCACGCGGCCTGGGCGCCGCCCTGCGTACACCTGTCGGCCTGGGTGAGGCAGCAGCTATTGCCCTCGTAGACGCTCCACCCGAGGTTCGCGCCCCGCTGATCGGCGGCCCTGACGACATGGAGCTCCTCGAACTGACCCTGACCGACGTCGCCGATCCACAGATCGCCGGTCCCGCGATCGAACGACCACCGCCACGGGTTGCGGAGGCCGAGCATGAAGATCTCGGGCGCGCCGCCACCGGCCGCGAATGGGTTGGTGGCAGGGATGCCGTACTCCTTGCCGCCTGCCTTGTTGTCGACGTCGATCCGCAGGAACTTGCCGAGCAGCGAGGCCGGGTTCTGCGCGGTGCGCTGTGGATCGCCACCGCCGCCACCGTCGCCGGTGCCGATGTAGAGCAAGCCGTCGCTGCCGAACTCGATCATGCCGCCGTTGTGGTTGCCCGCGAAGTCCGGGATCGACAGCACCTCGACGCATGTCGGGTTCGCGAGGTCGGGATTTGCGCTCGCGGTGCACCGCGCGACGACATCGCGCAGCGCGTTGTTCGGGACCCGCGTCGTGTAGAACACGAAGAACTGGCCGTTCGCCGCGTATTGCGGATGGAACGCGAGGCCGAGCAGGCCCTGTTCGCCGCCCGCCGCGACCGGGCCGCTGGCGTCGACACTGAGATCGAGGAACGGATCGGGCTGCAGCACCTCGTCCTTGAACAGCCGGATCGCGCCGCGCTGCTCGAGCACGAACAGCCGCGGATCGTTCGGCGGCGAGGTCGCGAGCAGGGCGGCGCCGACGACGCCACCGATCCGCCGCATCGTCACCTTGTCGCCGGCAACCGGGTTTTCGCAGGACGGGATGACGGTGGCGTCGACGAGCTTGCCGTCGTCGATCACCGCAGCATCGTCGCGTGCAGGCTTCTTCGAGCCGCAAGCCGCGACGAGCGCGAGAGTCATGGCAACCAGCGTCGTGCTTCGCATGGGCCGGACTATACCCGGACCCGCAGCCTCGGGATCCGGGACTTGCTTCGAGGTGATAAACGTCGCCGCTGGCCGGCTACCTCGGAGGCGACGTGACGTTCTTCGCTTCGGTGACCGCCTTGGCTTCGGCAGCCTTGGCCTCGCGATCGAGGATCACCTGCGTGTTGTTACCGACCTTCTCGGCCCACTTGCCGAACGCGTACAGGATCATGCCGACGAGCGCGAACGGGACGAGGAAGATCCAGCCAACGAACCCGTCGTGGGTCCCGAAGTACGCGAGCGCGAGGAACGTCGCGACCAGCCACACGGTGAGTGCGACGAGGTATCCGGTCAGCTGCAGCTTGCGCTTCGCGATCACCGCCTCGAGCTTGGCGAGGAAGAACAGCGCCTCCTCGGGCTTGAGCTGCTTCACCGCGCGCGCGATGTCGTGCTCGTCGGCCTTCGAGAGATCGAGCTGGGCTGGCTTTGCGGTCGGGTCCGCCACGTCGCGGACCTTAGCACGTGCGGTATACCTGCCCGGTGCCGAGCCTGAAGCTGACGGACGACCTCGGCCGCAGCCTGATCTTCATGCAGCCCCCCCAGCGCGTCGTGTCGCTGGTGCCGAGCGATACCTACAACGTGATCGCGCTTGGCGAGCTCGGCCGGCTCGTGGGCCGCACGCGCTACTGCGAGAGCCCCGAGGCCGCCGCGGTGCCCGTGGTCGGCGGGACCAAGGATGTCGACGTCGAGGCCGTGATCGCGCTGGCCCCGCAGCTCGTGATCGCGAACCAGGAGGAGAACACGCGGCCTGCACTCGAGGCGCTCGCGGCAGCCCACGTGCCGGTGCTCGTCTCGCTGCCACGGCGGGTCAGCGACGGGATGGCGCACCTCGCACGGCTCGCGCGGATCTTCGGCGTCGGCGACCGCGCGCCGGTCCGTGACCTCGTGCGGCGCGGCTACCAGCTCGCCAGCGCGCGTGAACCGCGGCTGCGCGCGGTCATCCCGATCTGGATGGATCCGCTGATGACGATGAACGCGGACACGTTCGGCTCCGACGTGCTCGCGCGGGTCGGCGTCGCGAACGTGTTCGGTGACCGGCTGCGGCTCTATCCGCTCGCCGCCGACCTCGGCAAGTCGGCACCCCAGGACGCCGGTGGCCGCGATGTTCGCTATCCCCGGGTCTCGCTCGACGAGGTACGTGCCCGCGATCCCGAGCTCGTGATCCTGCCGGACGAGCCCCACGCGTTCTCGGCCGCCGACGAGGCGATCTTCCGCGACGCGTTGCCGGCCGCGCGGATCGTGCGGGTCAGCGGCAAGGATCTATTCTGGTACGGCGCGTGGACGATCGACGCCTCTGAGAGGCTCGCCCGCGCGCTGTGATGAGCGCATCGCGCGCGCTGTGATCGGCGGCTGCCGCGCGCGCTGTGATCAGTTGCCGGCGAGCCGGCGCTGGAGCCCGGCGGCATAGCGCTCCGCGGAGCCCGGCTGGCGGGCGAAGAACAGCGACGGCTCGACGAGCTCGAGCTCCATCACCATCGGCCGACCGGCGTCGTCGCGCGCGAGGTCGACGCGGCCGTAGAGCAGGTCGCGAAATGGCGCGAGCGCGGCCTCGGCAAGCGCGCGCTCGTCGTCGGCGATCGGAAACGGGCCATCGATCCGCTCGACATCGCCGGCAAACCGCGGCGACTTGCGGATCGCGTGGGAGAGCGCGCCGTCGATCCACACCAGCGAGCGCTCGCCGTAGCCGTCGACGGAGCGAATGTACGGCTGGACCAGCGCGGCGCCGGTCACGGTCAACGTGCCGAGGTGGGCGAGAGCTGCGGGATCGCCGGGCTCGAAGACGCGCGTGCCGAGCGACCCCGCGCCGACCGCCGGCTTGATCACGATCCGGCTGTCCGCGAGCGGTGCGAGATCATGCTTCGCGCCGCGCTCGACGAGGATCGTCGGCACGACGGCGACACCGCGCGCCGCGAGCTCGAGCAAGTACCGCTTGTGGACGTTGCCGCGAACGATCGATGGCGCATTGACCAGCGGCGCTGCGGCGCTCGCGCGGTCGACCCACGCGAGGAAGCGCGTGACGTCGAGCGCGTAGTTCCAGGTCGAGCGAATCACCGTCGGGATCGGCGCATCCCAGTCCGCTGCAGGATCGTCCCAGGCGACGAGCTCCGCCGCGAAGCCGGCACCAGTCAGCGCGCTCGCGAGCGGCGCGGCGTCCACGTCGACCTCGGGCAGCGTCGTGCAGGTCGCGATCCGCAGCCTCCTCGTCGTCATCGCCCGGCCAGCGCCTCGCGCAGATCGTCGAACAGATCATCTTCGTGCTCGAGCCCGACCGCGAGCCGCAACAGGTCGCTCGGCGTCGGCGTGTCGGGGCCCTCGACGGTGTAGCGATGCTCGACGAGGCTCTCGACGCCACCGAGGGACGTCGCCGGGACCCACACTGCGAGCCGGCGGATCACGCCGAGCGCGGCCTCGGTGCCGCCACCGACCTGGATCGACAGCATGCTGCCGAACCCACGCGTCATCTGGCGTGCCGCGACCGCGTGCTGCGGGTGCGAAGCGAGGCCGGGATAGCGGACGACGACGCCGGGCAGGGCCGCCAGCCGATCGGCGAGGACCTGCGCGGTCCGGCTCGATCGCTCGACGCGCGCGTACAACGTTCGCATCCCGCGCAGGAGCAGATACGCCTCGAACGGCCCGAGGCAGGCGCCTTCGTCGTGACGGAGCTCGCGGATCCGCGCCCACGCCTCGCCGTGCTGCGCGGTGACGAGCATGCCCGCGAGGACATCGGAGTGACCGCCGAGGAACTTGGTCGCCGAGTGCATGACGAGGTCGGCACCGAGCGCGAGCGGTCGGGTGTGGACGGGCGTCGCGCACGTCGAGTCGACGGCGAGCAAGGCGCCGGCGTGGTGCGCGAGCTCGGCGAGCGCGGCGATGTCCGAGACTTCCCAGGACGGGTTCGCGGGCGTCTCGATCCACACGATGCGCGTGATGCCGGGGCGGAGTGCCGCGCGGACCGCCGCGAGGTCGGTGGTGTCGACGAGATCGAGCGCGATGCCCCACCGCGCGCTCAGCTTCTCGAGCCAGTTGCGGAGGTTGTAGAACCCGACGAGCGGCGCGATGACGTGATCGCCCGGACGGCACACCGCGCGGAACACCGCGGTCGCTGCGGCCATGCCGGAGGCGAAGGCCAGTGCCTCGGTGCCACCCTCGAGCGCGGCGAGCAGGCGCTCGGCATGCGCAGGCGTCGGGTTCTCGTCGCGCGTGTAGCTGGGGCCAATCAGCTGATAGCCGGCATCGCGCGCGTACGTGGTGGCGAGCTGGATCGGCGGCACGACCGCGCCGGTCGCCGCGTCGAGCTCGTGGAGGGCCTGCGCGGCGAGCGTCTCTGGTTTCACGCCGTCATCACACCACAATAAGCAGGGCCACAAAAAGCAGGGCCACAAAAAGCAGGGCCACGAAGCAGGGCCACGAAGCAGGGCCACGAAGTGGTCACGGTGGTACGACGAAGCCGTATCGCGTCATGAGCTCGCGGCCTTCGGCCGACGCGACGAGCTCTGCAAACTTGCGCGCCGCATCGGCCTCCGCGCCCTTGCCGCACACCACGAGCCGCTGGTCGAGCGGGTCGTGCAGGGCGGGATCGATCGGCAGGTACGCACCGCCTTCGCTGACAATGGCGAGCGACAGCGCGACGATCGCGGCGTCGGCATTGCCATCGCGTGCGTAGAGCATCGTCGCCTGCACGTTCTCGGCGAGGACGATCCGGCTCTCGAGCTGTGCCCACAGTCCGGACTTCTCGAGCGCTTGCTTGCCGGCGACGCCGTAAGGCGCGTGGTCGGGGTTGGCGAGCGCGATCCGCTTGAAGCGCGGGTCGGCTAGCTCCGAGAGTTGCTTCGGCGCGGCAATCCCCTTCGCGGTCCACACCACGACGCGCCCGCGCCCGTAGGTTCGCGCTGTCGTGCCATCACACACGCCGGCCTCGATGACCTTGTCGACGAAGGCCTTGTTCGCCGCGGCGAACAGGAAATAGGGTGCACCCTGCGCGATCTGCTTCGACAGCAGGCCGCTCGAGCCGAAGGTGAACTCGGGCCGGATCCCGGTGCGCGTCTCGAACTCCTTGCCGAGCTCGGCGAACGCACGCGCGAGATCGGAGGCCGCCGCGATCCGCACCACGCGTTCGTCGGAGTTCTTCGAGCAGCCACCCGCCAGCAGCGTGGCGAGCACGAGCGCGATGACGAGCTGCATGATGCAACGTAACGCGGCGATCGGCGGGCGGTCACGCCTGTTCGCTCCCTGTAACTGTAGGGTAACATCGCGGCGATGGAACGCCGCGTGGTCATCATCGAGGACGAGCGCGACGTCGCGCGGCTGCTCGAGTTCAACCTCGAGGCCGCAGGCTTCGAGGTGACGACGGCGAGCACCGGAGCCGAGGGCATCGGCGCGGTGCAGAACACCAAGCCGGACGTTGTCGTGCTCGATCTGATGCTGCCGGATCAGTCCGGGTACGAGGTCTGCAAGCAGCTGCGCGTGGATCCGCTCGTCGGCGACGTCGGCGTGTTGATGCTGACGGCGAAGGGCGAGGCGGAGGACCGGATCCTCGGGCTCGAGGTCGGCGCGGACGACTACGTGGTCAAGCCGTTCGTGGTCCGCGAGGTCGTGCTCCGCGTCACCGCGCTCGCGAACCGGCTCGCCGAGCGGCGCGCCCGGCCGGCGCAGAGCGACCCGAGCGGCGTGCTCAAGGTCGGACCGATCGAGCTCGATCCGGTGACCCACGATGTCCGCATCAATAGCGTGCCGACGCAGCTCCGCCCGCTCGAGTTCAAGCTGTTGCAGCTGCTGGTCAGCGGGCCCGGCCGTGTGTTCACGCGCGAGGAGCTCCTCGAGCAGGTCTGGGAGATGCGCGGTGACATCAACACGCGCACCGTCGACGTTCACGTCCGCAGGCTGCGCGTCAGCCTCGGCCCCGCCGCCGATGTCATCGAGACCGTGCACGGCTTTGGTTATCGCGCGAAGCGCGACGCCTGATAGGCTGCGCGAGCGTGCGAAGCTCGCTCCGTAATCGGTTGTTGGTCACGTTCCTCTTGCTCGTGGTCGTCGTCGGTGCCGGCACGCTGTTCGCGATCGAGCGCACCCTCGCTGACGATCTCGTGGCCTCGCTCGATGCCCGGCTGACCAAGCAGGGCAAGGAGGTCGCCGAGTGGCTGCGGCTCGCGGGCCATCCCGATCGCCTCGCGCCGCGGCTCGCGCGGGTGACCGGCGCGCGAATCACGATCATCGGCGCCGATGGCTTGATCCAGGGTGACTCGCTCGATCGTGCCACGGTCGGTAGACCGATCGGCGACGCCCAGGAGGTCGCGCGGGCGCGGCGCGGCAAGATCGGGCGCGCGATCCGGAGGTTGCGCTCCGACGAGCCGCAGCAGTATCTCGTCGCGTTGCCCGCGGATCTCGGCCGCGTGATCCGGCTCGCCGTCCCACTCGGCGACGTCATCGAGACCCGCGCGCGCATGCGCAACCGGCTGCTCGTCGGCGGTGGCTTCGGCCTCGTCGGCTGTCTGCTGCTGTCGTGGATCTTCATCCGCGCGGTCACCAGGCCGCTGCAGTCGATGACCCGCACCGCCGAGAAGCTCGCGAACGGCAACTACGACGCGCCGCCGCCGATCGATTCGGGTGGCGAGCTCGGAGTGCTCGCGCGCGCGATGAACCACATGGCCGCCGAGGTGAAGGGGCGGATCGGCGAGCTGACCCAGCAGCGCGATCTGCTCTCGGTCGTGTTTGGTGGTCTCGTCGAGGGCGTCGTGGTCGTCGATCGCTCGGGCACGATCGTGCTCGTCAACGATGCCGCCAAGCCGATGCTCGATGATCCGACCTCGCTACCCGCGCCGCTTCGACCGCTCGTCGCCCGTGCGCTCGCTGGCGAACAGGCCGATGACGAGCTCGAGCTGACAGGCCGCGCGGTCCGCGCGAGTGCGCGTCCCCTCGGTGACCCCGGCGCCATCCTCGTGCTCTACGACGTGACCCGGATGCGTGCGCTCGAGTCGGTGCGTCGTGAGTTCCTGTCGAACGCCGCGCACGAGCTGCGTACGCCGGTGACGTCGATCGCCGGCTACGCCGAGACGCTGCTCGGCAGCCCCGTCGACGCCGCGACCTCGAAGGAGTTCTTGCAGACGATCCAGCGCAATGCCGATCGCATCGCGGCGCTGGTCAACGACCTCGTGCTGCTCGACACCCTTGGCGGCCGGGCTGCGGCGGTCAGCGAGCGCATACGCGTCTCGCTTGCTCAGGTCGTGCAGGATGCGGTGCTCACCGCCCGCGGCGTCACACCGGACGCACAGATCGCGATCACCGTTCCTGACGACCTTGCGGTCCTCGCGACGCGCGACGGCCTCGATCACGTGGTCCAGAACCTCATCGACAACGCGATCAAGTACGGAGGCGGTACGTCCGTGAGCGTGACCGCCGAGGTCGTCGGCTCGCACGTGCGGCTCGCGGTCGCCGATCGCGGCCCCGGCATCCCGCGTGGTCAGGAGGAGCGGATCTTCGAGAGGTTCTACCGGATCGACGCCGGCCGCAGCCGCGAGCGTGGCGGTTCGGGGCTCGGGCTCGCGATCGTCAAGAGCCAGATCGAGGCGCTCGGGGGACGGGTCTGGGTCGAGGATCACCAGCCGGGTGCGCGGTTCGTCATCGAGCTCGACGCCGCCTGACCGGCGCTACTTCACCGGCAGCAGCGCGATCAGATCCTTGGTCACCGCGCGCACGTCGATGTTGCTCGGCATGTTGACGCTGACCATGCAGCTGGAGTCGTCGTCCCAGACGGTCAGCTGCTTGAACATCGTCAGATCGATCAGGATTCCGCCCTTGCCGATGTCGGTGACATCGGTGACGCCCTCCTTGAACATCTCCTTGAGCTTGGCGATCGAGGCGTCCTTGGCGGCGGCCATACTGTCGTGGCACGTCGCGCTGATCGTCGGCTCGATCCCGCTGTCGTCGGCTGCAACCTTGCATTCGACGTTGGATTCGGTGACGGCCGGGACGGACTTGACGGTGCGCCCTTTGAAGTACTTGTCGCGCATGGCTTGCGGCAGCACCTTGTCGCAGGTCAACCCGCCCGCTGCGGCGACCACCGTCGTCCCCGTCGCCGGTGCAGTGGCTGCCGAGGATCCCGACACCGGAGTCGGGGAGCTCTGCTCGTCAGGTTTCTTCTTGGAGCAGGCGACTGCGAGGAGAGCGAACGTCAGGACGACAGCTTTGTGCATGTCCTCGACCATACCGAATCTGGCCGGTTGGCTCTACCCTCGGCTTGCGGGGGGAGGCTTGAGCCCGTGCTTTTCCATCCGGTAGATCAACGCCCGTCGGGTCAGCCCGAGCTTCTTGGCAGCAATCGTCTGGCTCCCGCCCGACGACTCGAGCGCGTCGACGATCGCCTGGCGCTCGAGCTCGGCATATTGATCGCGGCCAAAGTTGCCGTCGAGCGGGCTGCCGACCTGGTCGACCGCCGCCGGAATGTCTCGGACCCGATCCGGCAGGTCCTCGAGCTCGATCACGCGGCCGGAGTGAACGACGACGGCGCGTTCGATCGCGTTGCGTAGCTCGCGGGCGTTGCCGGGCCACGTGTACCGGCGGATCGCGTCTGCCGCCGCTTCCGATAGCCTCGGTGGCGATCGCCCCCTGCTGACCTGAGCGATGAAGTGCTCGGCCAGCAGCATCGTTTCGCTCGGCCGGTCGCGCAGGGGAGGGATCAGGATCGTGAACGCGCTGATGCGGAAGAACAGATCGCTGCGAAACGTCCCGCGTCGGCAATCGGCTTCGAGGTCACGATTGGTCGCACACAAGACGCGTACGTCGACCGCGATCTCGTCGGTGCCGCCGACCCGCGTGATCTTGCGCTCCTCGAGCACGCGAAGCAGCTTGGCCTGGGTGCCTATCGAGATCTCGCCGATCTCGTCGAGGAACAGCGTGCCGCCGTGAGCGGCCTCGAAGTAACCCGAGGTCCGGCGATCGGCTCCGGTGAACGCGCCCTTCTCGTGCCCGAACAGCGAGCTCTCGAGCAGGCTCTCCGGTACCGAGGCGCAGTTGAGCTTCACGAACGGGCCCGCGCGCCGGCTGCCCGCGTGATGAATTGCTGCAGCGATGATCTCCTTGCCGACGCCGGTCTCGCCGTTGACCAGGACCGTGATCTGGTGGTCGGCGACCTTCCGGATCAGCTCGTAGACGCGACGCATTTGCGGATCGCTGACGATCACGTCGTTCCCCAGCGGGCTGGGATCCTCTGGAGGGGCTCCGATCGATTCCGCCGGGCTACTCCGCACCGACGTGACCGCCGCGCGCGCCCGCCCGATCAACTTGCCGACCGTCGTGCCGTGCTCGGGGAACACCGCAGCGCCGCCAGCGACCGTGATCGGTGCTGCGGTCCCATCCTCCTTCGTGCGCGCGGCCGTGATCAGATCGCGGGCCGTTTCATCGATCGTCGAGGCGTCGAGCTCGGGCAGTACGATCGCGAGCTCGAACGGTGCGTACTCGGTAAGCAGATCCATCGCGCGCAGCCGCGCCGACAACCGATCGACCGCAGCGTCCACTTCGGGCTGCTCGCCGTTGATCCGGAGCATCAGCAGGGTGAACACACGGCGATAGCGCTTCCCGCGATCGACCTCGGCGGTGAGCTCCTCCTCGAGCCGCCTGCTCGACTCGATCCGCGGACGGCTGACGACCCGGGACGTGACGCCAAGGACGATCGTCACCGGGCCGATCACGATCTCGTCTCCCGAGGCGAGTGAGCGAACTCCGGAGATCGCCTCGCCGTTGACCCACGTCCCGTTCCTGCTCCCAACGTCCTCGACCGCGATCTCGGACCCGCGGCGCGTGATCCGCGCATGAATCCGCGACACGCGCTCCGAGTCGACCGGGATCGTGGCCATTCGCGCTCGCCCGACGGTGAGCTGCGCCCCATCGGGGACCTCGACCAGCCGCGTGCTCGACTCGTCGCCACCCAAATAGACGACGAGCAGCGCCCGCGCAGCACCCTCGCGCCCTTGCGATCGCGTATCGACCGTCGTCAGCCTGGTTTCGGTAGACATGTAGGGTAATGCGGCACTGGAACGGCGATCGGCGATCCAGTGCGAGCGCGATGATAGGCTACAGCGTGGGCCGGGACCGCAGTGATCATAAGCCAGCAGCGACCCGGATTGCCTCGTACGAGATCCTTTGTCCCCTGGCCCGCGGCGGGATGGCCGAGCTGTTCCTCGCACGGTCGATCGGACCTGAGGGGTTCGAGAAGCTCGTGGTGCTCAAGCGGATCCTTCCGCACTTCGCCGAGCAACCGCGGCTCGTCCGCGCGTTCCTCGATGAGGCCAAGCTCGTCGCGACGTTCGAGCATCCTCACATCGCCCACGTCTACGACATGGGAACGGTCGAGGGCAGCTACTTCTTCACGATGGAGTACGTCCACGGCGTCAACGTCCGCACGCTCCTGAAGCGGTGCCACCGCTACAGGCGGAAGCTCCCGATCGCGATGGCCGTGATGATCGCGCGCAACATCGCCTCGGCGCTCCACTATGCGCACGACCGACGCAGCCCGGACGGCAGCTCGCTCAACGTCGTGCATCGAGACGTCTCTCCGTCGAACATCATCGTCTCGTACGACGGCGTGCCCAAGCTGATCGACTTCGGCGTGGCGAAGACCACGAGCAGCTCGATCCGGACGCAGACCGGTGCGTTCAAGGGCAAGATCTCGTACATGTCGCCGGAGCAGGCGAGGGGTGCGTCGATCGATCGTCGGACCGACGTGTTCGCGCTTGGAGTCGTGCTGTGGGAGATGATCACGGGTCGGCGGCTCTACCAGAGCGATAACGACATGGCGACGATCCAGCGGATCATCAACGAGCGCCAGCCCACGCCGCGCAGCACCGGCGCCGATTGCCCTCCAGAGCTCGAGCGGATCGTCATGCGCGCGCTCGCCCAGGATCTGCAGCGGCGTTACCAGTCGGCCGAGGAGCTCCAGCTCGATCTCGAGGAGCACGCGCGCGAGCACAAGCTCAACCAGTCGCCGATCGCGCTGAGCCGCGAGCTCCACGAGCTGTTCGAAGACGAGCTCACGGCGTGGGCCCGGTCGCAGCAGGGCGCTTCGACGGTGACCGATGCGGTCGCGCTACCCGATGACGATGACGATGACGGTGACGGCGATGTCGACGACGATGTCGTCGGCGATGGTGAGCCGATGTCGACGCCGTCCGACTTCACGCAGACGACCGCGGTCCGGATCTCGCGGCCGGTGAGTGCGGTGTCCACGCCCGATCCAGCGCCACCGCGCGGGGCCTTCGCTGCCACGACCACCGTCACCGCGCCGGCGTACACGGTCGGCGGTTTCGAACAGCCACGACAGCTCGTGGAACCCACACCCGTCCTGCCGCCGCTTCCAATCTTCCCGATCCTGACGCCCGCACCGGTGCCCGCACCTGCAGTCGAGCCACAGCGCGTGCGCGGTGACACCACTCGGGCTGGCCACACGAGATGGATGTGGGCCGCCGGCGTCGCGGTGGTCGCCGCGCTTGCGCTCGCGATCATGATCGGAAGCTCCGGTAACAAGCTCGATGGTGGCGGCGCGTCCGCACCTAACAATGACGGGACGAGCGCTTCCAAGCCGTCGCCCGAACCGGCAGTCGCACCGGCGCCTGGAGCGGATCCGGTGGCGGATCCGGTGGCGGTGCCAGCGCCCGCGGTACAAGACGATGCGAAGCCGGCCGCGCACGAGCGGATCCCGCACGACACACGATCGAAGCCGACTGCCGAGCCCGCCGAGCCCGCCGAGCCCGCCGAGCCCGCGGAACCGAGGCGCGTGGCTGCGCCGCCCCGGAAGAAGCCTCCCAAGCGGGACGCGATCGTGAGCCCTCCGCACGCTCCGGTCGTCCCGAGTCGTGCGCCGGCCACTCCGCCACCGAAGCCCGTCCCCAGGACGGACTCGAAGTTCGATCCCGACGCGGTGTTTCCGCCGTCCTGATCCAGGCGCGCGCACCGCTCACGGGCAGACGGTGTCGAGCTGACAGGTATCGACGCCGTACGAGCACGAGCTTCCACCGCAGCAGTGGCACTGGCACCTGCCGGTGTTTCTGATCCCTTGCTCGCACGCGCCGTTTCCCCTGCACGTGACGTCGCAGTCCGCGCCCCGACAGTCGACCCCATCCTGGCAGGCGCGGTCTCCGTCACACAGCACCTCGCACTCCGTCGCCCCCGCGCAGTCGACGCCGTCGCGGCACGACCGGTCGCCGTTGTTGCACAGCACGCGGCACGCCATCCCGGTGGGGCACCTCTGCTGAGCCTCGGATGTCGCAACGATCACGCAGACGTCCGCCACACACGTTCCTTGCGCGGCTCCGCACGCCTCCGGGATGCAGGTGCTGACCTGCTCACCACTCGAGCCGGCGTCGATCAAGTCGAGGGACTCGGGCGCATCGAGCGGAACGATCGGGTCGAACCCGATCCGGCATCCAGCAAACAGGATCAGGACAATCATGATTCGCATCGGGGTTGGCCACACTGCATCACCCGGGCCGAGGCCAGGTTGCCGAGCTCCGAGGCGAGACGTCCCGTGTGTACGCTGCTGGTACGACTCTGTACGCGTCTGGTACTTCCCGGCCCATGTAGAGCGCCGCGCAGCGGTTTTCGAGACGGCACGCTCGTCGCAGTAGGGAGAGACATGACAAGTCCGCTCTCATTCCCGCGCCTCCTCACCATGTCGTTTCTGTTCGCGGCCAGCTGCGCCCCGGAGGAGTCATCCATCGGGCAATCGATCACCTGCCAGACGGATCCGGACACCGGCGTGATCCTGAGCTGCGAGCCCGGCGGCGAAGGTGAGCCCGGAACCTGTACCGACATCGATGACGACGGCGATGGCGAGCCGCACGACGAAGGCATGATTCTCCGGACACCATCGACGGGGGATGAGGATGGGGATGGCATCTCCGACGAACAGGACTGTGACGAACAGCCCGGTGAAGACGACTGCGACGACGACAACGACGACGGTGGGGTTGACCTTCCGTATGACGTCAAGCCGCAGCTCGGCGCGACCAGCACGCCGATCTTCGACGCGTTTGCCGAGAAGGGCGCACAGCCCGCCGCGGTGGTGTCGGTCACCCTCGACGACGGATCGTGGCGGCTGTCCGAGCTCCAGAGCGGCACACCGTTCATCGTGACCCCCGACGATTGCAGCCATCGCGGGAACCGCGACGTCGGCCGCGATCGCGTGGTCGTGACCTGGCGTAATGCCGATGGATCGATGCAGAGCGACCACCTGGACATCCGGTACTGCGAGCAGTAGCCGCGTCAGCGCCCCGCAAAAACGCGAGGAAGCGTACACTCGATGAGCTGTGCAGTGCGGGCAACGAAGTCGGCGGCCTCAGGGCTCGGTCGTGAACAGGCACCATCTCCGATGTCTGTTCGTGCTGGTTCTCGTCCTCGCATCGCCGGCAGACCTCGCGCACGCCGAGGATCCGCGGATCGCGGACCCCGCGGCACAAGCACACGTCGACGCGGGGAAGGCGGCGTACAGCGCCGGCGACTACGAGACCGCCAGCCGTGAGTTCGATGCTGCGTACGCCATCGTCCCCGATCCAGCCCTGCTCTACGGATGGGCGCAGTCACGCCGACTCGGAGGGCATTGCACCGAAGCGGTCGCGCTCTACCGGCGGTTCCTCGCCTCGGCCCTCAGTGACGCGCAGATCGCTGCGGGCAAGACGGGCATCGCGCTGTGCGAGCAGGCGACACCGCCCGAGCCGCCTCCGCAGGACGAACCGCCGCAAGATCCACCGAACAACCCGCCGCCGGTGGAGGGTCGCGACCCGTCGCGCTGGTACTCCGATCCGGTCGGCGGTGGGCTCGTCATCGGTGGCGCGGTCGGCGTGGGTGTCGGGATCACGTTCCTCGTGATGTCGAGGCGCAGCGAGGATGCCGCATCGACAGCCGAGTTCCGCGACGAGTTCTCCGACCTCCTCGATCAGGCGACCACGCGGCGGCGGATCGGGCTCGCAGCGGCCGGCATCGGTAGCGCGCTCCTGATCGGAGGAATCGTTCGGTACGCGACACGCAGCCCGAGCGCGCCTGCGGTCGTGGTCGGTGCGACCGGGTCGTCACTCGTGGTCTCCGGGAGGTTCTGACGTGCGGGTTGCCCTGCTGTGGATCATCGCCATCGCCATCGCCATCGCCATCGCCGTCGGCGGTTGCCGCGTCACCGGGACTTTCCAGTGCGAGCGCGGGGAGCAGTGCCGGCGTGGAGGCGAGACCGGAAGGTGCGAGGCCTCCGGGTACTGCAGCTTCGCGGATGGGACCTGCGCGGACGGATGGCGCTACGACGATCTCGCGAGCAGCGACCTTGCCGGCGTCTGTGTCGATAACGGCGTGACGCCCTCGGAGTGCTTTGCCGGGCTCGCGGGAGGAGGGGCACACGTCTGCGCGCTCAAGCTCGATGGGACCGTCTGGTGCTGGGGCTCGAACAGCGCATATCAGCAGACCGATGGGCTGCCGATCGGGACGACGATGACCGCGATGGCGGTGCCGTCACTGTCCGACATCGACAGGATCGCCGCCGGGCAAAGCTTCACGTGCGTGCGGCGCAGCAGCGACAAGACGGTGCAATGCTTTGGCTCGAACGCCTCGGGTCAGATCGGCAACGGCGGTGCGGCGGGCACGCAGGTGCCGACGGCGCCGACGGCACTCGGCCCGGTGACCGAGATCTCCGCAGGAAGGGATCACGCCTGCGCGATCACCACCGGCGGTGCCGTCTACTGCTGGGGAAGCGGCGGCGATGGCCAGGTCGGCGACGGGGGAAGCACCGACCGCAGTACACCGCAGCAGGTCCGGCTCATCGACAACTCGCCGCTCATGAACGCGACCTCCGTGGCTGCGGGCGATTTCCACTCGTGTGCGGTCTCCGGTGGCGTGGCGTATTGCTGGGGAAAAGACGAAAACGGCGAGGTCGGCAACGACATTGATCTGTCCCGTCAGGACCTCGCCGCGCGGGTTGCAGACCTCGCTGGTGTCACGAAGATCGCGACGGGGCGAAGTCACACATGCGCCAGCACGACGGATGGCAAGACCTGGTGCTGGGGCGACAACAGCGCGCGTCAACTCGGCGACAACAGCACGATCGATCGCCCGACGCCGGTCGCGGTCGTCGGGCTCCCGGCCCAGTCGGTCACCGCCTTCGCGCTCGGCGACGCGCACAGCTGTGCGCTGCTCGGCGGATCGTTGTGGTGCTGGGGCGGGAACAGCCTCGCGCAGGTCACGTTTCCCGCGAGCGCGTCGGAAGCCACGGGCATGGTCAGCGATCTCGGAGCGCCTTCATTCATCGCCGTCACGAGCTCGAACACCTGCGTGATCTCGGACACGAGCGTCGCGTGCCGCGGTGCCAACGATCAGTACCAGCTGACCGCCGCGGCATCGCTCGACACCCTGCCGATGGCACACCCGGCGACGACCATCGCGCTGCCGTGTAACTGAGCGAGCTCCGCGTCCGCTGGCTGTTCGTACCACCGCGTACCCCGTTGGTACACGGTGGTACTCGCTCCCGGCGTGCGTGCCCCCAAGCGGCCCCAAGCGGGGTGTAGGCAGAGGGCGGCACCCAACGGTGGCGGCACACGCGCTGGCATATCCACTGCACTCGATCGGATTCGTCGGGTGGCCGCTCGGATTCGTCGGCAGCCGTTCATCGAACAGCCGTTCATCGGACCTTCCCCACCGAAGAGACATCATGATCACCACCGCAGCAAGAATCGTCCGATGCCTGCTTCCGCTCGCCCTCGTCTTTGGCGCCACCGCATGCACTATGGGCGACGAGGCGATCGACGACCAGGACCCGCAAGTCCAAGAAGAGCGGCTCAACGATCGCTCCCTGGTCATCGAGGACGAGCCGGCGGACCCTGCTGGCGAGCTGTTGATTGCGGCGGGCTACTGCCCCGGATGTTCCAACTGCGTCTACCGGGCTCGCTGCCTGCAGCCCAGACTGCCTCTCGGCATGACTTCCTGGGGAGAGAAGCTCGGCAAGATCAACTCGTACGCGCCCAGGCAGGGCTGCGTCGCCATGATCTATACCGGCTCGCAGTGGGGCCACGCCGCCTACGTCGCCGAACGACACACCGACGGCACGATCACGATCAGGGAAGGCAACTGGATCGGCAACACGTGCAGCAGCCGCCGGCGCACGCCGGCCGCCCTCAATGTCCGCGGCTACTGGTGTCCGTGACGATCCGGAAGAACCAGGTCTACCTGTTCGCTCCGTCAAACCTCGTCAGAGCGGAGTGGATCCAAGGGCCCGCACCATGCGCAACGAACTGGGTCGAGTACTACGCGACGCCATGATCTGACGTCAGACGAGCTAGACGAGTCGGCGGCACGACGCCGGGCGCTCCGGCGACACCGGCGTCTGTCGTTCATCGATAGTCGCCGACGAGCCCCGAGGTTGCGTCGGCACTGGTCAAGAGGATCGCCACGGGGCGAAGTCACACCTGCGCTAGCATCGGCGACACAGCACGATCGCCCGACGCCGGTCGCGGTCGTCGGGCTCCCGGCCCAGTCGGTCACCGCCTTCGCGCTCGGCGACGCGCACAGCTGTGCGC